>DASRDE010000114.1:0-2109 GCA_035652755.1 Vulcanimicrobiaceae bacterium
AGCCGCTCCTCGGTCCTGACCAGCTCGAGCAACTCGTACAGCCAAAAGCGATCGATGGCCGAAAGCTCCGCGATTCGGTCGACGGCCGGCTCCTCGTCGCCGGTGCGCAGCGCGCGGCGTAAGTATTCGGCCACGGCGAAAAGGCGCTCGTGATTCGGTTTGGCGATCACCGCCTCGATCTCGGCGTCGCTCCACTCGGCCAGCGCGCTGCCCGTGAGGGTTTCGCGTTTGAGATCCAAACCGCGCACGGCTTTTATGAGCGCGGCCGCAAAGGTGCGACCGATGCCCATGGCCTCACCCGTCGACTTCATCTGCGTGCCCAGTGCCGTATGCGCCAGCGGAAATTTGTCGAACGGCCAGCGCGGAATCTTGACGACGACGTAGTCCAGCGTCGGTTCGTAAGCCGCTTTGGTGACGCCGGTCACCGGGTTTGGAATCTCGTCCAGGGTTTGGCCGAGCGCAATGCGCGTGCTGATCTTGGCGATCGGATACCCCGTCGCCTTACTGGCCAGCGCCGAACTGCGCGAAACGCGCGGATTGACTTCGATGATCCGGTACTCACTTCGCTCCGGATGCAGCGCGAACTGAATGTTGCATCCGCCCTGCACGTTGAGCGCGCGGATGACGTTCAGGCTCGAGGTCCTGAGCATCTGATATTCGAGGTCGCTCAACGTCTGTGACGGAGCGACCACGATCGAGTCTCCGGTGTGGACCCCGACCGGATCGATGTTCTCCATGTTGCAGACGACGATGCAGTTGTTCGCGCCGTCGCGCAGGACTTCGTATTCGATCTCTTTCCAGCCCAGCAGCGAGGTCTCGAGCAGAACTTGATGGATCAGGCTGGCGGAAAGGCCGCTCTCGAGCGTTTCGAGCAGCTCGCGCTCGTCGTAGACGATGCCGCCGCCGGTTCCTCCGAGTGTATAGGCGGGCCGCACGACCAGCGGATAGCCGAACTGCTGCGCGAACTCCAGGCCCTCGCGCGCCTGCGTGACGATCGCGCTTTGCGGAACCGGCTCGCCGATCTCGATCATCTTGCTCTTGAAGCGCTCGCGATCTTCCGCGAGTTTGATCGTTTCGACCGGCGTGCCGAGCAGCGTGACGCTCCAGCGCTCCAGTATGCCGCTTTCGTGGAGTTCAACCGCCAAATTCAGGCCGGTCTGGCCGCCCAGCGTCGGGAGGAGCGCGTCCGGGCGTTCGCGTTCGATGATCGCCTCGACGGAGGAAGCGGTCAGCGGCTCCAGATAGACCGCGTCGGCCACTTCCGGATCCGTCATAATCGTCGCGGGATTCGAGTTGACGAGGACGACGCGGTGGCCTTCCTCCCGCAGGGCGCGGCACGCTTGGACGCCGGCATAGTCGAATTCGGCGGCCTGACCGATGACGATCGGCCCCGAACCGATGACGAGGATGTTGCGGCGCATGGCGGTGTCTGTCAGAGCGCCCGCTACGTTCAGCGCGCTCCTTTCGGGGTCATCCTTGGCGGCTATGAAGCGGCGGTTTGCACGCCTTCCGGCGCGCGCGGCAAGCGTTCGCGGTACCACTCGACCGTACGGCGCAGGCCCTCCTGCAGCGAAACCACGGGTTCGTACCCGAATGCGGCGCGAGCAGCGCTGATGTCGGCGAGCGAGTGTTTCACGTCGCCGACCCGGTCGCCGTCGAAACGCGGCTCGCCCGTGAAGCCGGTGATGCGCGCGAGCAGATCGTACACCTCACGCAGCGTGTGGCGCTCGCCCATCGCGACGTTGAACATGCGTCCGGCGACCTTTTCGGCGGGCGCGCGCGCGGCGAGCAGATTGGCCGAGATGACGTTGTCGATGTACGTGAAGTCGCGGCTCTGCGTACCGTCGCCGTAAATCGTCGGCGCGCGTCCCGCCAGCATGCTCGTAATGAACTTGGAGAGCACTCCGGAGTACTGGCTGCTACCGTCTTGACGCGGTCCGAAGACGTTGAAGTACCGCAGCGAGATCGTTTCCAAGCCGTAGACGCGGTAGAAGCTTGCCGCGTAGAGTTCGCCAGCGAGCTTTTGCACCGCGTAAGGCGAGATGGGGTTGGCCTTCATTTCTTCGCGTTTGGGCAGCGTAGGGGTGTTGCCGTAGGCGGACGACGAGG
>DASRDE010000115.1:0-2641 GCA_035652755.1 Vulcanimicrobiaceae bacterium
CAAGTTCCAGTTCATCACCCTGGCCGGCTTCCACGCGCTCAACCACGGGATGTTCGAGCTGGCCCGCGACTTCAAGGTGCGCGGCATGAGCGCGTATGCCGATTTCCAGCAGCGCGAGTTCGCCGCGGAACCGTTTGGTTACACAGCAACGCGCCACCAGCGCGAAGTCGGAACGGGCTACTTCGACGAAGTCGCGCGGGTGGTTTCGGAGGGCGCCGCTTCCACCACCGCGCTGACGGGATCGACCGAAGAAGAGCAGTTCGCGCCGGCGGTCGCGTGATGCGCGCGCTGAGTTATCCGGTCATGAACGCCGCGCCGGAAGGCTTCGACGCGGCCCGCGATCTCCCCGAAGGGTTCGAGGCGTTCTACGCGCCGCTGCACGAGCGCTTCGCCCCGATTCAGCGCGAGCTCGTCGCCGCGCGCCGCGAGGTGTTGCGGCGCTCGCACGACGGCAATCCGCCCACGTACTTGGGAAGCGTTAAAAAACGGCCGACGGATTGGCGCATCGCGCTGCCGGAGTGGTGCCGCGACCAGCGCAATCAAATGACGGGCCCCGCAGACGACGCGGAGCTGGTCGTAAAGATGCTCAACTCCGGCGCGCCCGGCGTGATGCTCGACCTGGAAGACTCGATGGCCAACACGTGGGATCACTTGATGCTGGGCCACGACAACATCGTCGCCGCGCTCTACGGCAGACTCTCGTACTTCGATACCAAGCGCGACTCGCAGATCGGGATCCGCCCCAGTTCGACGGTGATTTGGAATCGCGTGCGCGGGCTGCACCTCTCGCAGGCGGGAATTTGCGCCGATCCCACGCCGGCCTCACTCTTCGATACCGCCCTGCTGGCGTTTCGCGTCGACGTCGATCTCTTGCCGAACCGAACGCTCTGCCTGTACGTCCCCAAGTCCGAATCGGCGCAGGAAGCGTTGTGGTGGAGCGACGTTTTCGACGCGATCGCGGCCGCGCGCGGATGGCGCACCGATGCGATAAAGTGCATGGCGCTGGTCGAAGCCCATCCGCTGGCGTACCAGCTCGAAGAGTTTGCGTACAACCTGCGCAAGTACTTGGTGGGGCTGAACTTGGGACGCTGGGACTACATGGCCAGCTTGATCGACTATATGCTGACCGATCCGCGCTGGGTTCTTCCCGATCGCAACACGATTCCGCTCGACGTTCCGTTTTTTCAACGCTTGCGCGTGCTGATCCCGGACGTCTGCCATAAGCACGGCATGCTCGCAATCGGAGGCATGACCGCGCTCTATCCCAGCCGGGAGGATCCCGAGCTGAACGCTCGAGCGCTCGACGTGCTCGCCCGCGACAAGCGAAACGAGGCAGCGTGCTTGATGGACGGCGCATGGACCGGGCATCCGGACCAAAACACCATTGCCGTCGAGCAGTTTCCCTATCCCAACCAGCTGGATCGCCGCCCGCAGTCGGTGGATCCGAACGCAGACTTGCGTCCGGTTCCGGCCGGAGTCGGCACGACGACGATTGACGGCACTCGCGCGGCCGTGCGCACCGTCATTCGCTATCGCGCCGGCGTGCTCGAAGGCAAGGGCGCAAGCCTGCTCGACGGATACATGGAAGACTTGGCAACCGATCGCATCTACCGGCTGATGATCGCGCAGCGCATGGAACACCCCGGGCCGTATACGCCGCCGTCGCTGACGGCGATGTTCGACGAGGAGCTCGAACGCATTCTCCGCGAGCTTCCATCCGATGCAAACGGCGCGCAGCGCGAGCGCTTCACGACCGCGCGGCGCATCTCCGAGGCCATGATTCGCACGGGAGCCGTCGACCCGGTCTAAGAGCCGGTCCCGCTCGTCACGGCGGCGTTGACGCGCCCGCCCCGCGGGCGGTATGACCGTAGGAGATGACGCCGCACGTTGCCGCCCGCACTCGCTGGATTGCCGGATTCACCGCGCTCTACACGGCCATCGCGCTGCTGCTGTTCGAATACCGCTATTTAGACGATCTGGCAAACCGCCACTACGGAACGTGGCCCCAACGTCTCATCGAACAGACGACGGGCGCCTATTCCGCGCTCGTCTTGCTGCCGCTCGTCATCTGGGTAACGCGCCGCTTCGCCTGCCGCCCCTGGTGGATCGTCGCGGGCGCGGGCCTGGCCGGCGCTGCCGCCTACAGCGTCCTGCACACCACGCTCATGGCACTCTCGCGCAGCGCGAGCTACCATGTCTTCGGCCTCGGAACGTATGACTACGGCATCATGCTCTATCGGTATCCGATGGAAGCCTCGAACGACGTCATCACGTACGCGACGATCGCGCTGATCGTCGTGTTTTACGACCGCATCGCTCAGGCACGCCGCTCCGAGCTGGAAGCTGCCGAGCTCCGGGTGAAACTCGCCGAAGCGAACCTGCAGAATCTGCGCCTGCAGCTGCATCCGCATTTTCTCTTCAATACGCTCAACGCGATCTCGAGCGTGATGTACGAGGACGTGCGCAAGGCCGACGAAATGCTCGCCAAGCTGAGCGATTTCATGCGGCTCGTGCTGGCAGCGGGCGACGTGCAAGAGGTGCCGCTGCAAGAAGAGCTCGACGTCGAGCGGATGTACGTGGATATTATGAGCACGCGCCTGGAATGGAGCTTGCGGCTGAACGTCACGGTCGACGAGTCGGC
>DASRDE010000116.1:0-5494 GCA_035652755.1 Vulcanimicrobiaceae bacterium
GCGGGCGCGGAGCTGCGCGGCTGTTCGCTCGACGCCGAGCAGCTGCGCAGCGCAGCGGTGCGTTAACCGCGTTCCGCACGTGACCGCCCTTCAAAAAATCCCCGCGCTGCGTATCGTGCGCGCCATCGCGTCCGCCGCGGAACGGTGGAGCGATGCGGACTTCCCGCCGCGCGTACGCGCGACCGATCGCATCTGCGAACGGACCGGCTACTCCATTCCCGTCGTCGACTACGCGCTCGACCGGCTCTTCTTTCCGATTGCGACCGGCGAGCTCGCAGCGGCCATACAGGGAGAGCTCGGCCCGCTGACCATCCTGGACGAACTCACGCCGCGCGACCGGCGCCCGGCCGCGTGGGCGCTTCCCGTCGGGCGCGTCTGCGTGATCGCAAGCCGTACGACGATCGGTGTCGCGCTGGTCCCCGCCTTATTCGCGCTTTGTGCGAAATGCGACGTCGTCGTCAAAGATCGAGAGGATGGGCTGGCCGCGGCATTCTTTGCCTCCCTTGCCGAAGAGCTCGACGAATTCGGCGCAGCGGCGAGCGCCGGCAGCTGGCATTCGGGCGGCCAAGAGGCACCGGCACTCGAGGGCTTCGACGCGGTCGTCGCGTTCGGCAGCGACTCGACGCTGGAGTCGATTGCGCGCGCGCTTCCATACCGGACGGCGTTCATCGGATTCGGTTCTCGCGCCAGCGCAGGATACGTCACCGCGGAAGCGATGCGCAACGGCGGTTCGCGCTCCGTGTTGACCGGCGCTGCGCGCGATCTCGTGCTCTACGAGAGCGAAGGCTGCCTTTCACTTCACGTGCTGTTCGTCGAACGCGGACGGGGCGCCGATGCTGCCGCATTCGCCGAGCGTCTGGCGGACGAAGTCGAGCTTGCCGTCGTCGAGTTTCCGGTAGCCGAGCGTCATGCGGAGCTCGCACCGCGCATCGCTGCCGAACGCGAAGCGGCCCGCTTCCGCGTGGCAAACGGCCGCGGCGCGGTGTTCTCGAACGATCGCGCGGAGTATTTGATCGTGCTCGATCCGCCGCTCGAGCAGCCGCCGCTCTTCTTACCGCGCGCGCTCGGCGTCATACCCGTCGATTCGCCGGAGGCGGCGATCGAGTACTTGCGATCCCACGCGATAACCATCGAAGGCTTCGCGGTCGCCGGCGAGCGCGCCGGCGTCGTCGAAGCAGCGATTCGCGCGGGCGCAACCCGGATCACCGCGTTCGGCGAGCTGCAGCATCCGCCGCTCGCGGGCAACCACGGCGGCCGGCCTCGCATCGCAGAATTCGTGCGATGGTTCGAGCGCACGGAATGAAGGTTCCCGGCCCGCGCAGCCGCGAGCTCGCGCAAGCGCTTCGGCGCGTCGAGTCGCGAAACGTCACCTACGTCGACGAACGCCTGCCCGTCTTTTGGGAATCGGCGCACGGCGCGACCGTCGTGGACGTCGACGGAAACCGCTTTACGGATCTGACCGCGGGTTTCGGCGTTGCCAATGCCGGGCACGGAAACGCCGCTGTAGCGGCGGCGATCGCGCATCAGGCTGGGGTGCTCATGCATGCGATGGGTGACGTGCACCCCGCGCGCGTAAAGGCCGACCTTCTCGATAAGCTTGCGCAGATCGCGCCCGCGGGTTTGGGCAAGACGTTCTTGGCTTCGACCGGAGCCGAAGCGATAGAGGCGGCGATTAAAACGGCCATCGTGGCCACCGGAAAATCGTCGTTCGCCGCGTTTCGCGGCGCCTACCACGGACTCTCGCTCGGAACGCTCGAGGTCGGCGGCATCGAAAAATTCCGCAAACCGTTCCGCCAGGTTCTGCCCAACCGCGCCGTCTTGCTCGACTTCCCGCGAGAAGGCGACGACGCGGATGCGCACTTGGAGATTGCACGGCGCACGCTCGAAGCACGCGATGACCTCGCCGCTTTGCTTATCGAACCGATACAAGCTCGAGGCGGCCACTTCGTGCCCCCGCGCGGATACGTGAGGGGACTTCGAGATCTGTGCACGTCGCTGGGTATTCTGTTGATCTTCGACGAGATCTACACCGGGTTCGGTCGAACCGGCTCGATGTTTGCCTGCATGGCCGAAGACGCCGTGCCGGATATCCTCTGCATCGGGAAGGCGCTCGGAAACGGCTTTCCTATATCGGCCGCGATCGCTTCGCCCTCGATCATGGACGCTTGGCCCGAATCGCCGGGAGAGGCGCTCCACACCTCGACGTACCTGGGGAACCCGATGGCGTGCGCTGCGGCGATTGCGACCATCGGCGAGGTCGAGCGCCTCCGGCTGCCGCAGCGGGCGGCAGCATTGGGGTCGCTGATCGAGCCGCATTTCGAACAGCTGCGTGCAAACGGAAAAATCGTCGACGTTCGGGGGCGCGGACTGATGTGGGGGCTGGAGCTGCGCAACCCGGCGCTCGCGGCGCGCGCGGTCAAAGATGCTCTAGCAGCCGGGGTTATCGTCGTACAAGCGGGCGCAGAGGGGAACGTGTTGTCCGTAACGCCGCCGCTGGTGATCGGAGAAGAGGAACTGCTGCACGCAATCGATATCCTGGCCGGGTGTCTATCCGCCCCGTGAAGTATAAAGTCGGCATCGTCGGCTCGGGCTTCGGATCGCGCGTCCACCTGCCGGCGTTTCAGGCGCATCCCAAATTCGAAGTCGTCGCGATCGCTTCACCCTCAAAGGCCGGCGACGTCGCGGCGCAGCGCCGTATCCCGCATGCGTTCACCGGTTGCAAGGAGATGCTGGAGGGCTGCGAACTCGACGTCGTTTCGGTCGCGTCGCCTCCATTCATGCATCACGGCGACGTGCTTGCCGCCTTGGATGCTCGCAAACACGTCGTCTGCGAAAAACCGCTGGCATTGAACGTCGCCCAGGCGCAAGAGATGGTGAACGCGGCGCGCGACGCGGGAACGGCAGCCGCCGTCATGCACGAGTTCCGCTGGATCCCGCAGCGCATCGCTCTGAAGGAACTGATAGAAAACGGCCACCTGCATCCCTTGCGCGAGATCGAGATCGCGCAACTGACGGGTACGCTGCGCTCCGATCGCCACGAGCGGCATCGCGGGTGGTGGTTTTCACGGGAGTCGGGCGGAGGCATGGCCGGGGCGATTCTTTCGCACGCAATCGACGCGGCCAATTGGCTCGCCGGCCGGCCGCCGCTTCGCGCGAGCGGATTCGTTCGCACCGCAAACCCGCAGCGCCAAGACTCCAGCGGTACGTTCGAGAGTACCGTCGACGACGGGGCGTTCGCGCTTTTGGACTACGGGGACGGTTTGATCGCGCGTCTGGCCGTCGACGCTACGGTTGCGGTGGAATCCTCGACGTATGCGGTGCACGCGGAGAACCGGACCGCGGTCGCGAGCGGAACGCTCGCCCACGAGCTGCGCCTTTTTGCCGTCGATGAGGACGAAACGTCGGAGCTCGACTGCGCGCCGTCACCGTACTCCAAGTTTGCGGCCGTCGATCCGCTCGTCCCGTACGTCATGCAGCTGCTCGACGAGTTCGCGCTGCAGATCGAGACGGGATCGAGCAAGGTCCCGACATTCGAGGACGCGCTGCATACGCAGCGCGTCCTCGAGGCGATCGGGTTCGGCGAACGCGGGCCTTAGGGGTAGTTCGAGTCTCCCAGATAGGAGGCCAGCGCGTGATACACGTTCAGCTGCCCGCAGCCTTGCTCGTTTGCGAACGGCGACGATCCGGGTAGCCTCGTCGTGCTGTTGCAGAGCGTCGCGGCCACGGCCGAGGGCGACTCGCCGACCGAGAGCAGCAGCGCCACGGCGCCCGTGACGTGCGGCGTTGCCTGCGACGTCCCGATGATCAGGATGCGGCAGTCGGTGACGCTCCCGCCCACCGGGTCGGGTGCGCACAATCCCGTGTTGTTGTAGATGTTTTCGACCCAGTGGATCAAGTTGGGATCGTTGCACGACGGATTCGTGGAGTACGGGCACGCGTCGCCGCCCGGCGCCACGAGGTACGCGCCGCCGCCGGGCTGCATTCCGCTCGTGGAGTAGTTCGAATACGACGCAATGCGCAAGCCCGCGTTCGCGGGATTGCTGTCGTCGATTGCCGAGGCTCCGACGGCAAGCACGCCGGGATCGGCCGCAGGATACGACAAGCTCGGTTGGCCCTGACCCGCCGAGTTGCCGTTGCCGGCAGCTGCCACGACGACCACGCCGGCCGCGATCGCGTTGGCAACGGCCGTCTCTTCGTCACTTGCGGGCGTGTCGGCGCCCAAACTCAGATTGATGACCTTTGCGCCGTTCGATACGGCGTCGTTGATCGCGGTTGCAATGTCCGCGCTGGATGCGCTGTTCCCGCCGCTGGGGAACACTTTGAAGATCTCGAGCGGCGCGTTGTAGGCGACGCCGGCAAACCCGATGGTGTTGTTGCCGCTTGCGGCGGCGATGCCCGCGACGTCGGTGCCGTGGCCGTCGGTATCATTTACCGCGCCGGTCCCCGAACCGGTGACTTGTCCGCTGCCGCCGGTCTCGGCCTCCGCGTGGATGATGCGGGACGACGGCTGCAGCTCCGGATGGCTCACCATGGCACCGGTATCAATGATCGCAATCGGCGCGCCGGCGCCGCCGCCGGCAGCACCCGGATACACGTGACCGGTCGTATTGGTCTGCGAATAGCCCCAAGCGTTCGCCGCGAAGATCGCATGCATGTCCCACTGTCCGCCGGAGTTCACGTTTTCGTACATGGGCAATCCCGGGCCGAATCCGTTGAAGAACGGATCGTTCGGAAAGAGCGCGGTGGTGGATTCCAGATGGCGGTACGCCGAGCGGCCGGCGTCGAGCACGCCGGGCTGCTTCTTGGCCTGCGCGATCACGTTTTCTTCATCGCCCGGAGCGACGCTCAAAATTTGCGTGACCTTGCCGATCGCGCTGTGATCGAGCGTTTGCGTCACCCGAACGTTCTGTGCGAACGAACGTGACAGCATCGATCGATCGCTCATGACCGCATGGCGGTCGTAAATCACGTAAACGACGCCGGGGACGTACAGCGACTGCGTATCGGGTGCATACTTGCGATGCGGTGCGCGATCGTACTGTCCGCGCGACATCGACTGCCGCGTGCGAGACTGCGGATTCGATTGATTCGGATTTCCGGTGACGAAGAGGACGCCTTGCCAACCGGTGATCTGCGGCGGAGCCGTCGGGCTGCCCGTCGGATAGGGCGTGGGCGAGGGCGTCATGGTCGGGGCCGGCGTGGGGCTCGTGCCCCCGCCGCCGCCGCCGCATGCAGCCAGCGACGCAGCTGCAATTACTGCAGCAGCTGAGGTCAAAATCAATCCGCGTCGCTTCATCATCGGTCTCCAGAAAGCGCGACTAGTGTGCATATCGATAGAGTATCGGCGCGAAAGGTCTTCGCCTTCTCCTCGCCGGACCCGCCCGAGCTCCGTTAGGAATCGGTGAGATTCACCCCTAGAACGCCATCAGCGGCGTAAATGTTTCCATAGCAAGGCCAGAGCCGAGGCCGCTGCGCGAAGCTGGACGGCCTGCCG
>DASRDE010000117.1:0-3140 GCA_035652755.1 Vulcanimicrobiaceae bacterium
ATCCGTCGGCCTATTATTGGATTGCCGTTTCGGAGGCCCAGCAGAAAGACGCTCCGGCGGCAATGAACGACATCAATGCTTACGTCCGCGCCGCACCCAATGACGGAGACGGCCTGATGCTGCGCGCCGTGCTCGAAGCAAAGCAAGGACGGGTCGCGGCAACGCGTGCGGATGCCCAAGAGGCTTTGCGGCTTTACACGCTCGCGCGCGACGACGACGGCGCAAAGCGCGCACAATCGCTCCTGAGCTCGCTCCCTAAACCCTGAACGGCGAAATTCGCCGCGGCGTCAATGCAATTTAATCAGCAGTTTTTCGCCGGCGGCCGGAGGCTGCGCGGAGCCGGACGCTGAGCCGTTCGGCGCGGGCGCGGTTTGGCGCGCGGCCGGAGCCATTGCAGCGTAGTCGGGGACGGAACCCGCCATCACTTTGGCTCGATAATCGTCGAGCGCGACGTGGAGTGCTTCGAGCGCGCGCTGCGGATAGTCTTTCTTCTTCTCGGGGTACCCGCCCAGCGCGTCCTCGATGTCGGCCGTCGAAATCGCCGCTGCCTGATCGACCGTCTTGCCCTTTGCCAGATCGACGACCAGACTGCAGGTGGCAGTGCCGAAGCCGCATCCGGTGGTGAAGTACGAGATATCCTCGACGATCGCGCCGGGGCCGATCTTCAAGAAGAAGTTGTACATGTCGCCGCACGAGTCGCTGAAGTACTCGCCGCTCGCGGTCGCGTTCTCCATCGTGCGGAATCCGGTGCGGTCTTCTACCAGGCGTTGAAACTTCGGGAAATCCAAGACTGCTCTCCTAAGGTGCGGGCTGTGGCGCTTTGACTTCGAACCGGCATTCGCTTCCGCCGGTTGCGAGGGACTCCGTCTGCACGTGATTGCCGCCGATCGCCTCGTCGAGCACGTGGTGGATCACCGAGCAGACTTCGGGATGCTCCTTCACCACTTCGGAGTAGGGGCAGTTGTGCTCGTGCAGCGCATACCCGCCGTCGATCAAACTGTACTCGGCCACGACGCCGCCTTCGCGAAGCACTTGCGCGAGCTGCGCGAGCTTGGTTTCCTGGTCCGAGGCCGTCACGCGCTCTTTGGCTTTTGCAACGGTACGCTTGGAGATGGCCGCAAAGACTTTGCTCACGCCTTCTTGACCGAATTGTTCCTTCACCTCGCGCAGCACAGCGCCGAGCATTTTGTCGTATTGCTGCGGGAAGAGCTTATCCGCTTGCGGCGTGAGCGAAAACTCGAGCGTGGGCTTCGTGGGGCCGCGGCGCACGGAGCGCTCGACGACCAGTCCGTCGCGCTCGAGCAGCACGAGCTGCTGGCGGATCGCATTTGGCGACAGGTTGAACATTGCCGCCAAGTCGACGGCTGAAGCAGACTTGCGCCTGCGCAGCTCCTCGACGATCCGGCCCCGCGTGCTCTGAAAGAAGCGGTCGGCTTGCATATTCAGCTCGACTCTAGCACGAAATGGGAAGATAGTCCAGGATTTCCTTGACTTTCTCGGCCCAGCCACGCTAGCATTACAAACGGTGCGGCACCAGCCGGCGCCGACAGCCTTCATGAGGAGCAGCCAAGTGACCGACCGCGGCCTGCGGATCAGCGATCTCCACGTCGACGTGGCGGGGAACCACATCCTCAAGGGCATCGACCTTTACGTCGAGCCCGGCCGCGTTCACGCGCTGATGGGACCGAACGGCAGCGGAAAATCGACGCTGGCCTTTGCCCTGACCGGCCACCCGAACTATCGCGTGGTCAGCGGCTCCGCGACGCTGGACGGCGAGGATCTTTTCGCCCTGCCCCCCGACAAACGCGCCCGCGCCGGGCTCTTTCTGTCCTTTCAGTATCCCGCGGCAATTCCGGGCGTGAAGGTCGCCAACTTTCTGCACGCGGCGCGTCAAGCGGTACGGCCGGGCGATCTGACCCCAAGCAAATTCCGCGCGCTGCTGATGGAGAAGCTGCAGACGCTCGACATGGATCCCGCGTTTCTCGGCCGCTATTTGAACGACGGCTTCAGCGGCGGCGAAAAGAAGCGGCTCGAGATGCTGCAGATGGCGGTGATCGGGCCTAAGTACGCGATTTTGGACGAAACCGATTCCGGCCTCGACGTCGACGCGCTCCGCGCGGTCGGCGAATCCGTGCACGCTCTTCGTGCCAGCGAGGAAGGCAATAAAACGGGCTTCCTCATCATCACCCATTACCCGCGCATTCTTCAGCACATCGAGGCGGACGCCGTACACGTGATGATCGACGGCCGCATCGTCAAGGAAGGCGCCGCCGAGCTCGCGCACCGCATCGAACGCGAGGGCTACGAGGGCCTGCGCGAAGAGATCGGCCAACTTGCCTAGCGCAATCGCGCTGGGTGCGGTTCCCGGCCATTTGCAGCAGTCGCTGAGCGACCTCGATCGCGCGATCCCGATCGGCGGGCGCGATGCGCTGCTTGCGCGCGCCTTCGAACTGCGCTCGGGGCGTGAGAAACCCAACCGGTTTTGGAAGATCGACCTGGACGCGATCGATTTCGCGGCCGTTGCGCCGGCGATCGCGCCGCCCCCGCAGATTCGAATGCCGGACGGCCGCGGCGTCTTTGCCTGCGATCTGCAAACGGCGCTGCGCGACCATTCCGAGCTCGTAGCACGCGCCTTGGGCACCGCCGTCGATCGTGGCGGCTCGAAATTCGCCGCACTCGCATCGGCATTGTGCAACACCGGCGCGTTCGTGTACGTTCAGGCGGACGCCGCTCCGGGCGGTCCGGTCGAGATCGCATACGACGCCGGCGGGGCGCTTTTTCCCTACACGCTCGTGCTTCTCGAACGCGGCGCCGAATGCACCGTGGTGGAAAGGATGCACGGGCAAAGCGGCGCGTTCGTCGCGGGTGTCAGCGAAGTCGTCGCGGAAGAGGGCGCGCGCGCGACCTACGCCGCTCTGCAGAATCTTCCCGAGGACGCACGCGCACTCTTCACACGCGGCGCGCGGCCCGGCAAGGACGCCTCATGCCGCTGGTGCGTTGCCGATCTCGGTGCGTCGCTCACGGTCGAAACGATCGAGACGGCAGTTCGCAGCCGCGGCGCTCAAGCCGAAGTTACGGTTCTCTTCTTTCCTACGGGCGGCCAGCACGTGGACGTGATCTCGACCGTCAGTCACGAGGTC
>DASRDE010000118.1:0-2937 GCA_035652755.1 Vulcanimicrobiaceae bacterium
GTACCATCCGGGCAGGCACTTCAACGAAGACCTGCCCAGAACATATCAGGATGACACAATTGGATCCGCTCACTACGACACGGTTAGTGCGTAAGTGAGACGGTAATCGAGAGCGGTTTGTCCGGGGCCAGGTGCGCGCTGGCCGAATAGGGTTTGTAGGTGTCTTTGGGCACCGTAACTTGATAATCGATGTCGCCGACGGGCACGCGGTCGAACGCGAACTTGCCGGAAGCATCGGTCGTTTGCGTGAGCACCGTGTCGACGGTGACCAGCGCGCCCGAGATCGGCTGATTGGTCGCGGCATCCACGACCACGCCCGAGAAACTCTGATACGTGCCGCCGGGCGGCAAGCCGCCGTCGTTGCATGCGGTGAGCGCGACGAATGCAACCAAGGCGGCAAGAAGCTGAACGCGTCTCATGAGTCCCCTCACTTCCTCTCTCATCATACCGGCTCCGTCCAGCACGACCAAGCCCGACCGGAGGGTGCCTTTGCACCCGCGATGAACGCCGAGAACATGCTCGACACCCTTTCCGGACTGGATTTTTTCGCGGACGCGCTGGCCGCAGTCGGTAACACCCCGCTCGTTAAACTAAACAAGGTCACCGACGGCGCCCAGTGCTTGGTCCTGGCGAAGGTCGAGTACATGAACCCGGGCGGCAGCGTGAAGGACCGGCCGGCGGTCGCGATGCTGGACGCCGCCGAACGCGAGGGCCTGCTCAAACCCGGCGGCACCATCGTCGAACCAACCAGCGGGAATACGGGGTCGGGTTTGGCCATGGCGGCGGCGATCCGCGGCTACCGCTGCATCCTGGTGATGCCCGACAAGATGGCCAAGGAAAAGGTTGACTTGCTGCGGGCGTACGGCGCCGAAGTCGTCGTCACACCCACGAACGTCCCGAACGATTCACCCGAGTCGTACTACGGCGTGGCCAACCGGCTCGCCGCCGAGATTCCGGGCGCCTTTC
The DNA here is from genome assembly GCA_035652755.1 of Vulcanimicrobiaceae bacterium. Classification (GTDB taxonomy): domain Bacteria; phylum Vulcanimicrobiota; class Vulcanimicrobiia; order Vulcanimicrobiales; family Vulcanimicrobiaceae; genus DASRDE01. The sequence continues at coordinate 967 of DASRDE010000118.1, forward strand.
AGCCGAATCAATTTCACAACCACCACAATCCCGAGGCGCACTACCATTCGACCGGTCCGGAGATTTGGCGTCAAACCGCCGGACGCATCACGCATTTTGTCGCCGGCATCGGGACCGGCGGCACGATCTCGGGCACGGCGCGCTATTTAAAAGAGCAAAATCCCAAAATTCACGTCGTCGGCGCGGATCCGGAAGGATCGATCTATTCGGGCGACACGCCCAAATCGTACGCGGTTGAAGGCATCGGCATGTCCTATTTGCCGGAAACGGTCGATCTCAAAGTGATCGACGAGATGGTGCGCGTTCCCGACCGCGACTCGTTCTTGATGGCGCGCCGCATAACGCGCGAAGAGGGCTTGCTCGTCGGCGGTTCTTCGGGGACGGCCGCGGTGGCGGCGATGAAACTTGCCAAGACGCTGCCCGAAGACTCGGTGCTCGTCGTGCTCTTCCCCGATTCGGGACGCGGCTATATGTCGAAGATCTTCAACGACGAGTGGATGATCGCCAACGGCTTTTTATCTGAAGGCAAGCGCCGCGCGACGGTCGGCGACGTGCTGCGCAGCAAACGGCCGCTTCCGCCGCTGATCACCGTCAAAGACACCGACGCCGTGAAAGAGGCGCTCGATCTGCTGCGGCAATACGAGATCTCGCAGATTCCCGTCATGCGCGGACACGAGCAGATCGGCAGCATCAACGACGTCGCGGTGATGCAGGCCGTCTTCGATCAGGCCGACATCATCCACAAACCCGTCAGTGAGGTCATGGGACGCCCCTTCCCTGTGCTCGATCAGAGCGACGAGATCGAGCGCGCATATAAGTTGCTCACGCTGGCCAATCACGCCGTTGTGGTGACCGACGAAGACGAACCCATCGGCGTACTGACCCGCCAAGACATCATCTCGTACCTCTCGGCCGCCAGCAGTACGCCGAAAACGTAAGATCGATGCTGCATCTGCTGCTTGCCGCCTTGCAGATCGCGTGGAGCGGTGCCGGCGCACCGGCTCACGGCGGCACCTCGGTGCCCGTGCTTATCGCGCAGTCGCCCGAGGGACGCAGCGCGCTCATCGTGCACGGCGGTGTGACCTTGCGAGCACTCGAGGACGGCCGTACGCCCGTGCCGGCGGAATGGAGCATTTGGCCGTCGGACGCGGTGGCATTCGAAGACAACGCGAGCGCAGATTCCGATATTCCGTCGGTCAACGTCGCGCTGCGCGGCTATCGCGGACCGGCAACGGTTCGCGCCACGTACAGCGGACAAGGCGCATCGCTTCCCGCGTTCGTCTACGACAGCGCGACCGCAGCATGCTACATGGGATATCCCAACGGCATCCGCTTCAACGACAACGGCGTGGCAAAACCGTCCGGGACGCCGCAGCAGAGCGATCTCTTCGTGCTCGGCCCGCGCAACGAGCCGCACATGAACGCACTGTACGGATGCACGGGTGCATTCGTGACCGCGTCGCGGCATTTCACGATTCACATTCCGTACGGCGGCGCGGTGATTCATCGCGGCAGCGGCATGTTCTTCGGCGATCTGCGCGTGAGCGCATGGCACAACGAATATACGACGCTCGCAACGTTGCAGACCGGAGACATCGTCGTTTTTCGTCTCCACGACGGCCGCATCGCGAAGCTGCTCTACAACCCGCCCGCAGCCGAAACGTTCGGCGGCATTTACCTGGCCGGGCCGCCGCGCGGCGATTTCTACGACTACGTGTACTTCCATCACGTCAAGCCCGCTCCGCACGCAATTTTCGGCCGCCATTAGCGCCGGCGGCGCCTATGGTCGCCGTCCGCGCGTTCCCGAGATCTGAGTGGTCGCTATTTACTAGGTTGTTTCACCTGGTAAGGCAAGGGGCTCCCTGGGTTGCGGTAAAAGTCGCATTACGCGCATTTGCCGTTCGGGCATCTGCGCCCCCATCGCACTGAGCCGTTTTGGACCAGCTGCCGATTTCATTTTCGACACGTACT
>DASRDE010000119.1:0-4151 GCA_035652755.1 Vulcanimicrobiaceae bacterium
CACGCCGACGAACTCATCGTGCAGCGCGAAGAAGGCACCGCAGGCCTCTCCCACGCATCGCGCGACGTCCTTGCCGAAATCCAGCGCCGCGGCGCGCCGTTCTTCGTCGACATCGTGCGCGCCACCAAACGCCTCCCGGCCGAAGTGGAAGAAGCCCTCTGGCAATTAGTCGCGGCGGGCCTCGTAACGGCCGACGGCTTCGACGCGCTGCGCTCGCTCATCGATGCAAAACGCCGCCTGGGCGAAAAGGGCTTACGCGCCCGTCCGCGCGCATCGAGCGGCCGCTGGACGCTGCTCAACTCGATCACCGAAAACGTCGATGCGGAAAAATTCGCGCGGCGCCTCCTGACCCGCTGGGGCGTGGTTTTCCGCGACGTCATCGCTCGCGAAGGCTTGGCGCCGCCGTGGCGCGATCTGCTGCGCGTGCTGCGCCGCTTGGAAGCGCGCGGCGAGATCCGCGGCGGCCGTTTCGTCAGCGGCTTCGTCGGCGAGCAGTTCGCCCTGCCCGAAGCGATCGATTTGCTGCGCGCGCTGCGGCGCGCCGGCGAAACCACGCCCGACGTCACCCTGGGCACGTACGATCCGCTCCAACTCACCGGCATCGTTCTACCGGGCTCGCGCCGCGAACTCGCCGTGTCATCCTGAGCGATTGTGTCATCCAGAGCGATTGTGTCATCCTGAGCGGAGCATAAGGCACGCGAACGCGCGCCATAGCGCAGTCGAAGGACTGGCATGAGGAAGGCGAGCGGCGTGTGGAAGATGTGCAGCGTGAGGCAAACTGCGTAATGAAGAAGTGGCGTGAGAAAACCCGTGTCATCCAGAGCGATTGTGTCATCCTGAGCGGAGGCACGCCGCGCACCGAGTGCGCGGCCCGCGCAGTCGAAGGACCGGCATGCGTCACTAGTATGCCGGGCATCAGATTGCGAATCGACGCCAAGATTGCATTGCTTGCGCTGGCCTTGTTCCTCATGACGGGTGCTGCCGCAAACCCGCGCACGGTCGGGAGCCCCTCGCCGGATTCGGTCAAGCAGATCGTCGACGCAACAATTCCGGCACTGATGTCCAAAGACGGCATCCCCGGTATGGCCGTTGGCGTCGCGCTGGGCGGCAAAACGTACGTTCTCAACTACGGCGTCGCGTCGCGCGATCCGCGCCGGCCCGTTACCGGCGAAACCCTATTCGAGCTGGGATCGCTCAGTAAGACATTTACGGCCACGATGGCGTCGTGGGCGCAAACCCAGGGTTACCTGAAGCTCACGGACCCTGCCGGCAAATACCTCCCCGCTCTCGCCGCGACGCCGTTCGGACGCGTAACGCTCATCAGCCTAGGCACGCACACCCCCGGCGGCTTGCCCTTGCAAGTTCCGGGCAACGTTACAAACTACGACGAATTGATTCGCTACCTCAAGGCTTGGCGGCCGCAGTACCGCATGGGGACGTATCGGACCTACTCAAACATCGGCATCGGTATGCTCGGAGCAATTACCGCAAAGAGCATGGGCCAGGATTTCCGTCTGCTCGCCCAGCGCCGGCTGTTTCCCGCCCTCGGCTTGCATCACACGTTCATCGATATTCCCGCCGGCGAGCTTGCGCAGTATGCGTGGGGATACGGCGACAACGGCCGCCCGATCCGCATGAAGCTGGGGACGCTCGGCCATGAAGCGTACGGCGTTCGGGCGACAGCGGCCGACGTGATTCGCTTCGTCCAAGAAAATATCGATCCGTCGTCATTGTCCGCTACACTGCGCAGCGCCATTTTGGCAACGCATACCGGCTATTTCCAAGCCGGCGTCATGACGCAGGATTTGATCTGGGAGCAGTACCCGTACCCAGTGGCGCTCTCTTCACTCCTAAAAGGAAACGCCCCGAAGATGATCTTCGATGCAACGCCCGTTCGGGCCATCGAGCCGCCCCAGGCGCCGCACGCGAGCGTCTGGCTCAACAAAACCGGCTCGACCAACGGTTTTGCTGCCTATGCGGCCATCGTACCGTCAAGGAAACTGGGCATCGTGCTTTTGGCAAATCACAGCTACCCTATTCCGGATCGCATCGCCGCCGCGTACCGGATATTGAACGCGCTCGCTACCCGTCTGCCTTAAAGGCTTCACTGAAAACGCGCAGCACGAATTCGTACATCGGCCGATCGATTCGCTTCAAGCGTTCGCGCGTCGCCCGCGGCCAAAACGAGGCACCGTCGTTTGCTTCCACATAAGCGCGCACGCTCTCGGCGAAGTATTCGTCCGCTCCGGTCGCCGCGTACGGCGTAACGAAAGCTCGCGCATTGGTATAGAGCGATTTCAACGTCGGATCGATGCTCGAAAGGTAGACGCCGCCGCCGAGAGCGCAGTCCAGCGCGTGGCCGAACTCATGGGCGACGGTCATCGCGCTGCGTGAACGCAGATACATCGTGCGCTCCTCGACGACGAACAGGCCCGCAGGCGGCGCCGGCCACGCATCGACGTCGACTCCCAGCCGCTTGAGCGCGGATGACCGCGCATCGTAGCGCTCCTTGCGCCCGAGGGTGACGATTTTAATGGAATGGCGTTTGGCATAACGAAGCGCCGCCGAGCCGAATCGTTCGAGCGTCGCGCACACCCCGTCCGGCGCCTCGCCGTCGAAGAGCGCAGCGGCCGCATCGCGGGCGGTCGTGTCCATCCGCGCACGGTCTCAAACGCGCATGACGCGCATATTGCCGAATGCTGACGCGCTCTTAGCTCTTACGGTGCGGAGACGCAGCCCGCGCGGCGAATCAGCAGCGCCGATGATTGCCGATCTCATGGTGCCGAGCCCCATTATCGACGCCGCGCTCGCCGTTTTGTCCGACGGCAAACCGCGCTCCGCGGATGAAATCCTCGTGCTGGCGCTCCACCAAGGGCTGTTGCCGCGGCACATTACCCGCAAGCGCATCTACACCGCGCTTTCGCAGTACGTCGAACGCGCGCTTGGCCGCGGCCGTAAACCCGAGATCGTCGAAGACGCGCAGCATCGCTTCGCGTTGAATCGCCCGCTGGACGATTGGCCCGACCTCGATCTCACGGGACTGCCGCCGCTCGATAAGGTCATCGCGATCGCAGCCGACGCGCAGAAGGCCATCGATACGCTTCGCAACGCCGCCGCAGCAAACGACCCGACCGCTTTCGAAGTCGCTGTTTGCGGAGCGTTCAATTCCCTGGGCTTCGCCGCGACGCACGTCGGCGGGAACGGCCAGCCCGACGGCTACGCCGATGCGCTGCTGGGCCCCATGGCGTACCGCGTGATGATCGAGTGCAAGCTCTCTTCAGTCGTCGCGCAAGCCCATACTGCCGCCGCCGCGGAAGCCGCAAAGTTCAAGACTTCCTACCACGGCGACGTATGCGCGCTCGTTGCACCGCAGTTTGAAGGCGAGGTCACTTTTGCCAGCGAGCTGCAGGTGCACGGCGTAAGTGCATGGAGCGTTGACGATCTGGTCCTCGCGCTGCAACATGGCTGCGGGCCGATCGAACTCCGCCCGCTCTTCGGTCCCGGCTTTGCGGAAGACTCCATCGAAGAACTGCTATGGAATCGCGTGCACGGCCGCGCGAAGCGAGTGCGCGTTGTCGCATCGATCGTTCTACAGGAAGCAATGCGCCAACAGAGCCTGCACGTCGCGCTCGGCGGTCAGGCTCCGCTCTTTACGGCAGACGTTGCCATGAGCGTGGTGGACACGTACCTCTCCGCACAAGGTGCGACCGCTGCATGCTCCCGCGAAGACGTGCAAGCCGCGTTCGATTGGCTCACGAGCCCCTTTGTCGAGAAAGCGGTTTGGTTGAACGACAATCGCAGCGCAATTGTCGTGCGTCCTTTTTAGGCGTTACCCGAAGAAGCATCTGAGGGCCCCGTGCCAACCGGGCGAGGGCCCTCAGAATGCTGTGCTGTTGTTAGGGCGCGCACGCCCGGCAGGCCTGCGTCTCGGTTCGCTTTAGTGCGCGCGCTGATAAGAAGGCCGTCTCGCGATCGGTATACGCGCCAAGCCACCGCCCAGTCCGACGCGCGCCGCCACCGTGTAACCCGTTCCCGTTGCGGCAATAAGAACAGTCCGCTCGGTGCACTTTTGCAAAGTCGTGTACCAGGTTTTCGTATACGTAATATTTCATATTGACTTTTTCGGATTAACCGGCGCGATACACCTGTGT
>DASRDE010000120.1:0-3412 GCA_035652755.1 Vulcanimicrobiaceae bacterium
CCAACGCGCTTTCGGCCGACCTGCTCAAAGCCAGCGCGTCACTGGTCGGCGCGGCGGCTGCCGAAGTATTGGGCGGTCCGCTCGAAGTGCGCTTTCAGGCCGGTTCGGCCGGCGCGCCGCGTGCCAAAGGCGGAACCGCGGCACGGACCGCGGCGCGGCTGCACGACGGCGCGGATGCGATTGCGGCAAGTGCGGACGATCCCGAAGAGCTCTTTTCGTACCTGAACGAACGGATCAAGTAGAGATGAATCAAGCTCAACTCATGGCGCAGATGCGCAAGATGCAGCAAGAGATGGCCAAAGCGCAGGACGAATTGGCCGGCACCGCCGTCACCGGCGTTGCTGCCGGCGAAAGCGTCAAGGTCGAGATGACGTGCGATCATCGCGTCAAGAGCGTGAGCATCGCCAAGGAGGCGATCGATCCTGACGACGTCGAGACACTCGAAGATTTACTGGTCGTCGCTCTCAACGACGCGCTCAAGAAAGTCGAGGAGACGGCGCAGTCGCGCATGGGACGGTTGACCGGCGGTATGAAGATCCCCGGCCTCATGTAATTCGTGGCGCACAACTCCTCCAACGGGATCGCGGGGCCGGTTCAGTCCCTCATCAACGAGCTCTCGAAGCTGCCGACGGTCGGCCCTAAAACCGCCGCGCGCCTAGTCTTTTATCTGCTCAACCGTCCGCGTAACGAAGCGCAGGCGCTCGCCGAGGCGATTCTGGCGGTGAAGGATCGCGTTCGCCTCTGTTCGCTGTGCTATTCGATCACCGAAGACGATCCGTGCGACATCTGCAGCGACGAGCGGCGCGATTCGCGCACCATCTGCGTGGTTGCCGAGGCCAAAGACATCTTTGCGCTCGAACGGGCCGCCGCGTATCGCGGCAAGTATCACGTGCTGGGCGGTCTCATCTCGCCGATGGACGGCATCGGTCCGGCACAACTGCGCGTCAAGGAACTGGTCGAACGCATCGGCACCCAAGCGCCGCATGAAGTGATCATCGCAACGAATCCGAACGCCGAAGGCGAAGCGACGGCGCTGTATCTGGCGCGTCTGCTCGCGCCGCTGGGCGTCAGCGTCACGCGGCTGGCCTACGGGCTGCCGATCGGCGGCGATCTGGATTATGCGGACGAGGTCACGCTTGCTCGAGCGATAGAAGGGCGCCGCGCGTTGTAAGCAGGGCCTGCAAGCGAGCTTGGGCCGCCGTGGGAATCGTTTCTAAACGGCACCACCCATGGAGGACTACCAATGACTCGCTTCAACGCTCTGGTGACGAGCGCGCTGCTCGCGGCAGCAGCCGCAGCATCGTCACCCGCTCTCGCGCAAACACCCGCTATCACGCTGTCCGGCGTCGTGCAGCGCGTCGGCACGCACACGCTCGACGTGTGGGAGCCGGCCCGCCACACGTCCGGCACGTGGGTCGTCGGCAACGCCGGCGCGTTTCGCTCGGGCGAACGCGTCACCGGCACCGGTACCGAGGATCGCTTCGGACATTTCTATCCGCGCAGCGTGAGCATTCTGGCGCCGGGCAACCGGATCACGCTCAGCGGAACCGTGCAGCGCGTGGGCACGCACACGATCGCGGTGTGGGAGACTCGCCGCCGCGAGACCGGTGAATGGATCGTCGGCAACGCCGCGCGCTTCCGCGTCGGCGAGCACGTGACCGGTACGGGCACCGAAGACCGTCAAGGCCGGTTCTACCCCGCGACCGTCTCCGTCTGGTAGGCGCGGCGGTTGCGGCGCGCCGGGCTTTGTGATACAAAGTTTGTGCGTGACCGGATTGGAACGGGCTCTGGCCGATATCGCCGAGGTGCGCGAGCGCCTCGGCAACGTCCAGCGTTTTAAAGGCTACTCGGCACTGGCGTCGGCGGCTTCAGGCGTTTTCGCTCTGACCGCCGGCGCGGTGCAGCTGGCGATCGACCCGCGCGTCGACACGGTGCAGCGGGGGCATCTCTACTTTGCCATTTGGCTTGTCTGCTGCGCGGCTTCGGTTCTGATCAACTACGGCGCGATCGCGCATTGGTACGTCAACGATGCAACCGCGCGGGAGCGCTGGCAAACCGCGACCGTCGGACTGTCGATTGCGCCCGCACTGGTGCTGGGTGCAGCGCTCTCCCTTGCGCTGCTGCAGGCCGGACTCTTCGCCTTCTTGCCGGGCGTTTGGTGCGGATGCTACGGCGTCGGGCTATTTGCGTCGCGCACGACGATTCCGCGCGACGCCGTCTTCGTTGCGGCGGGTTTTTTAATCGCCGGGTGCGTGCTGCTCTTTACGCCGGCAATTGCGCTGCAGTGGTGGGTGCTCGCCGCGGCGTTCGGTGCGGGCCAAACGGCAATCGCCGTCTTCGTGGCGAGGGAACGGGCGGTCCATGCCTGACGCCGGCTTCAGCCTGCCGCAGCTCGACCGCATCTTTCACGAGCGCGGTCGTCTTGCGATCTGCAGCGCGCTCGTCGCCCACGGCGACGCACTCTCGTTTACGCAGCTGCAGGAAGCCTGCGATCTCACCGACGGGAATTTGAATCGTCACCTGCACGCGCTTTCCGAGCTCGGCGTCGTGCGCACCGATCGGGTCACCGGCAAGGGGCGCCCCGTGACGTACGTGCGCATCACCGCCGACGGCCGCGAACGCTTTTTGGAATACATCGACGAATTGGAGTCGGTCGTGCGCGAAGTTCAGCGCGCGCGCAAGCGCAAATCGTCGCCTGCGCGGACTGTTCCGGCCACCTCGACGTCGCAGTAAATTCCCATCCGGTTTCCACGCCGCTGCGCGATATAGAGCAGCACGTCGTTCTCCGCCTCGCCCGTTTGCACGTCGTAGGTAACGGTGATGCACCGTCCGATCGGCTCGCGCACGCGCAGCACGGCCGATCCGGCCTCGAGCACCGCGCCGCAGAGCGCGGTTTCGTCCATGGCAAAGCCCGGAGCGGCTTTCACGTAGAAATTCGGACGCCAGCGCTGCGGATCCAGGCGCATCTCGAGCGCGCGCTCGACTTCGGCAATCCATGCATCGAACACGACCGAGATCGGCGCATCGTCGAAGAAGTGCCGTTCCGGTCCGCCCTCGATCTCGACGGTCACGCCGCGATCGCGCGCCGCAGCGATCGCACTGCGCGGCTCGGTCATCGTGTGCAGGCGGTGATGTTCCTTACCGCGGTACGGCTTGCCCATCCGCGCGTGACCCTCGCGCACGACCAGTGCCCGAGCGCGATCGCCCGGAATGCCGCCCGCGTCGATTTGGGCCTGCTGCAGCGGCTCGGGTGCCAGGCTTTTTACCGGATAGCGCCAGAGCGCCTCGATTCGTCCGAGCACGTCCACGTCCAAGAAGTACCATAGGAGGCCCTGCAAACCCTCAAGAATCAGCCCGGGAATGGGTGGCCCGTCCTTACCGCTGCTGCGGCCTATGAGCATCGGTGAAATTT
>DASRDE010000121.1:0-3492 GCA_035652755.1 Vulcanimicrobiaceae bacterium
ACCAAGACGCACGACCACGTGCTCTTCTTCACGAACAAGGGCCGTGCGTACCGCTTGCGCGGCTTCGAGATTCCCGACACGACGCGGCAAGCGCGCGGGACGGCGCTCGTCAATCTGCTCACGCTTCCGCCGGGCGAATACGTGACGGCGGTGTTTCCAGTCAGGAACTTCGGCGGCGAGCGCTACATGGTGATGGTCACCCGGCACGGGGTCATCAAGAAGACCAAGCTCGAAGAGTTCGCCAACGTACGGCGCAACGGCTTAAATGCGATCGGACTGGACGAAGGCGACGAGCTGCTGGCAGTCGATCTCTCCGACGGCACGCGCGACATCATTCTGGCCACCGTGAACGGCATGGCCGTGCACTTCAACGAGAAGGACGTGCGTCCGATGGGCCGCAACGCGCGCGGCGTCAAAGCGATGACGCTCGAAGGCGGGGATACGCTCGTGGCCATGGACGTGCTCGAAGACGACCGGCGCGAGGTGCTGCTGGTCACGACCAAGGCGTTCGGAAAGCGCACGCCCATCGACGAATACCGCCACACGTCGCGCGGAGGCAAGGGCGTCAAGGCGTTCGCCAAGGAACGCGAAGACATCGGCAAGGTGCTCGATCAAATTCTCGTCGCGCCCGACGACGAGATTCTCATGATGACGTCGTCGAACCAAGTGATCCGCTTACGCGTCTCCGATATCCGCAAGGCGGGGCGCTCGACCAAGGGCGTTCGGCTGCAGCGCCTGGGCGAAGGCGACGAAGTGATTGCGATCACGAACCTTGGCAAGCAGTCCAAGCAGATTACGGCGATTACCGGCGAGCCGGTCCAAGGCGCGTAGGCGCTGAAACTCTCCGGGTAGAGTAAGCGGTTTAGGGTTCCGGAAAAGGAGAAGAGAGAAAGTCCATGAGTGCATTGCCCGACGTATCGCAGACCAACTTTCAGAGCGAGGTTCTCTCGGCCAATCAGCCCGTGCTGGTCGATTTTTGGGCGCCGTGGTGCGGGCCGTGCAAAATGCTCGCGCCGGTCGTCGAGAAGGTCGCCTCCTCGCACGCCGGACGCGCCAAGTTCGTCAAACTGAATACCGACGATAATCCGACGCTGGCCGGCCAGTATCAAGTCTCGGGCATTCCGTGCCTGATTCTCTTCAAGGGCGGAAAGCCGGTCGACCGCATCGTGGGATACGTTTCGGAGCAAACGATCACGTCGATGCTCAGCAAACACGTCGCCTAACCCGACGGCCGTGTCCGAAAATGCGCTGCGCGGCTTACCGGCCGTGCATCGTTTTTTATCGGATCCGCGAATTGCCGCGTTCGACGCCCTGTTGGGCCGGGAGCGCGTGAAAACCGCCGTGCAGGCAGTGCTCGAAGAAGCGCGCGCCGCTGCCGGGCGCGAAAACGCCGCCGCGTCGTTGCCGGCCCTCAGCACCGCCGTTCTCGCGCGGCTCGACCGCGAACGCTGCGAATCGCTCTTGCCCGTCGTCAACGCGACCGGGGTCTTGCTGCACACCAATCTCGGGCGCGCGCCGCTCGCGCAGGAAGCGCTCGACGCGATCGCCCGATTGGGCGCCGGCTATACCAACCTCGAATACGACGTGCTCGAAGGCCGCAGAGGTTCGCGCTACGAGCGCACCAACGCACTGCTGACCGGCCTCACGGGCGCGGCCGATGCGCTGGTGGTGAACAATTGCGCCGCGGCAGTGCTGCTCGTGCTCGATACCTTCGCCAAAGGCCGCGAAGTGATCGTCGCGCGCGGCGAACTCGTCGAGATCGGCGGCGGCTTTCGCTTGCCCGACGTCATGCAGCGCAGCGGAGCGGTGCTCGTCGAGGCCGGCGCCACGAACAAGACCTACATCGAAGACTACGAGCGCGCGCTCTCGCCGCGTACCGCGCTGCTGCTGCGGACGCATCCTTCGAATTACGCGATGACGGGCTTCGTCAAGCACGTCGACGTGCGCGCGCTCAGCGCGCTCGGCCGGCGCGCAGGCATTCCGCTCGTCGAAGATTTGGGCAGCGGCGCGCTGGTGGATCTGGCCGAATACGGTCTTCCGCACGAGCGAACGGTACGCGAGGCGCTGGCCGAAGGCGTCGATCTCGTGACGTTTTCCGGCGACAAAGTGCTCGGGGGGCCGCAAGCCGGGATCGTCGTGGGCTCCGCCGCACTCATCGCGCGCCTGCGCAGCAATCCGCTGCTGCGGGCACTGCGCGTCGATAAGTTGACGCTCGCGGCGCTGGGTGCCACGCTGCAGCTCTACGCGTCGCCCGAGCGGCGAAACGAGATACCATTCTTCGCGATGCTCTGTGCCAGCCTCGACGATTTACGCGGGCGTGCGCAGGCGTATTGCGCCGCAGTGCCGCAAGCCGCCGCCGCGGCGAGCACGGCATATGCCGGGGGCGGAACGCTCGCGCAGTGCGAGGTGCCTTCGATCGCGATCGAGGTCTCGGCGCCCCACGGCGCACAAACGCTGGTCGAACGGCTGCGCAAACGCGAGTTACCGGTCGTCGCGCGCATCGAAGAGGGCCGCGTCTTGCTCGATCTGCGCTCGATACTTCCGCATCAGGATCGGTTCGTCATCGACGCACTGCGCCAAGCGCTCGAGTAATGCACGTTATAGGCACCGCAGGCCACGTCGACCACGGCAAGTCGTCGCTCGTCAACGCTCTGACCGGTACCAATCCCGACCGCTGGCTGGAAGAACGGCTGCGCGGCATGACGCTGGATTTGGGTTTCGCGCGTTTGCGATTCGAGGGCGTCGACGCCGGCATTATAGACGTCCCCGGCCACGAACGCTTCCTGCACAACATGCTGGCCGGCGCGGCCGGCATGGAGTTACTGCTCCTCGTCGTCGCGGCCACCGAAGGCGTCATGCCGCAGACGCTCGAGCACCTGCAGATTCTGCGCTTTTTGAACGTGCGCGAGGTCATCGTCGTCGTCACGAAGATCGATCTGCTCCCGCCCGAACAGATCGGCGCCCAGTGTGCGGCCATCAGCGATGCGCTAAGCGGAACGATTGCTTCCGGAGCGCCGTTCGTGCCGGTGTCCACGGTGACCGGCGAAGGCTTGGACGACTTGCGCTCCCTGATTCGGACTGCACTCCAACGATTGCCGCAACGCGACTTGCAGGCGCCCGCGTATCTCCCAATCGATCGCGTCTTCGCGCTGCCCGGTCACGGTACGATCGTTACCGGAACGCTGATGCAGGGCTGCATCGCGGCCGGCGACGTGCTCGCGCTCCAGCCGTCGGGAAAGAGCGTACGGGTGCGCAGTCTGCAAACGTTCGGCGAACGGCGCGAGAGCGTCCAGGCGGGCATGCGCGTCGCCGTCAATATTCCGGCCGCCGGCGTCGACGAAATTGCGCGCGGACAGATGCTCGTTGCACCGCAGTTCGTACCGGCCGATGCGTTCGCCGTCGACTTCACGCCGCTGCGTGAAGCCTTGCCGATTCTGCGCAGGCGAAATGCGGTTCGCGCGTACATCGGCTCGGCCGAGATCTTAGGGACGC
>DASRDE010000122.1:0-2927 GCA_035652755.1 Vulcanimicrobiaceae bacterium
TCTGGGCTCTGCGCGTGTTGATTTTTTGGACGCTCGTCGCCGTACTGATCTCGCGCGTTCTCGTCTCGTACGGTCTGCTGCAACTGGTGCCGCAAATGCGGCGCTCGTGGATGGACGTGGTGCGTATGGCCGGCGTTCGGGGAGCGATATCGCTCGCGCTGGCCTTGAGCATCCCTTCGTCGGTTCCGCAAGCGCGCTTGGTCGTGGACGCTACGTTCGTCGTGGTCGTCGTCACGCTGCTCGTCGGCGCCCTCACCTACGAACGGCGGGTCATTGCGATGGATCTGCGAGGAGGCTGAGCCCTCAGAGCCGCCGCTCGAAGCGGCCTTCGCGTTGGTCCAGTACGATTTTGTACACGACGCCCGGATCTTGATTCGCATTGGGATGGACGGTTTCACCGGGTGGACCTTGCAAGCGCCCCGACAGCTCGTCGACGAGCCAGCGGTGACGCGCGCGTGCATCGTCGCCGTGCAGTTCGTGAAAGACGCCCGATGCGATGACGCTCGTCCAGTTGGCTAAACCGTCCATGCTGTCCACCTCAAAGCAGACATGCGGGTTCTCCCGCATCATGTGCAGTTTCATTCCCTCTGCGGAACGCGCATAGACCGCGGTTCCGTCGTAAACATACGTGATCGGAACGACGTACGTTCGGCCGAACGCATGACAACCGATCCTGCCGATCGCATTTTGGCGAAGCACTTCATCGATCTCCGCCCGATTCAACTCGCCGAGCATCGCGCGTCTCCTATTTGGCGGGCACCGCAGTTCCAGCGTCTTGGACGGACCCACGTGCCCCAATCTTGCGCGCGGAACGCACGATCAGCACCGGAACCGTCGCATACCTCACGACGCCCTCGGCGACGCTGCCGATGACTGCTCGCGAAATACCGGTTCGACCGTGGCTGCCCATGACGATAAGGTCCGCGTGCTGCCGTTCGGCGCAATTCACGATCGACGGTACCGTTTCACCGTTCAAGCAAACGGACTCCGCGGGAATGACGTTCTTGACCTTTTCGACCGTTTCGGTCACCATCGCGCGGGCTTCGTCGTCGAGTGCGTTAAAGCACGCGGCGCTCATCGCCGGATCGCCGAACGCCATCGCGGAGGCTTTCGAGGGGTTCACGACGGTGCACACGGTCAGGCTCGCCCCTTGTTCGGCGGCAAGCCGTGCCGCTATGTCGAGCGCTTCGGCCGAAGTTTCGGATCCGTCAATGGGACACAGGATGGATTTGAACATGGGCTTCTCCGTTGGTGTTGCGCAGGCTGCGCTCTTTTTCGTACTCGCGTTCGATATCGCCGGCCAGATCTTTGAGAAACTGCAGCATCGTTTGCTTCGCGATCGAGCGTCCGACGAACACGTCGAAAACGCGTCCGAGCAGGCCGAACGGCGGCTCGTAGCAGCCGTCCAGGCGAAGCATCGCGCCGCGATGCTGCGGACGCACCGTGACCGCGCCGCGGAAATCGGGAAACAAGTTGGGCGTTTGGGGCCGCCACGCGATCAGGAGCGCGTCGTGTTTGCGCGCCTGGTCGGTTGTGTCGGCCGTGCTGGCAGCCGCAAAGCGAACGCGCTCGCCCAGCGGCGGCGACGGGGTCAGGTAAAATCCGTCGCGCCGAGCGACGGCCTTTTCTGCGAGCTCCACCGCAGCCGAGAACGGACAATGCAGATAGCGGTGTACGTGTACGCTCGTCATGACGTCTCCTTAGGCAAGCTTCGCCCATCGGGCGAGCATCGCCACGCGATGGGCTAGTTCGCGGACGAAGCGCTGCATACTGGCATCGGCGGCACCGCGCAGGAATGTGGAATCGATGACGCGGCCCAACGCACCCAAAGGAACCTGATATCGGCCCTGTAGTCGCAACTCGCACGCGCGTTCGCCGCAGGACACTAGCCGCAGCGCGCCGTTGAACGTAGGATACATCTGCGGGCGCGACGCCGCCCGAATCTCCACGTGCCACGCATGGCGTTCGCCATCGGCCAAGACTTGTGCCTGGACCGGCACCGAAACCATGGCTTGCAGCGGGACGTGCAGCTCCTGCATGTTCAGTGCGAGCGACGTGCTGCCCGGATGCTTCTCGAGCTCGGTGAGAACGGTTTCAAGTGCGGGCAGCGCGTAGGCGTCGGCTACCGGGATCGCCGTGGCGGTGCTGATGAAGACGCCCTGTGCGCTGCTCACGTTCCAAGTCTACCAAGGTAGCAGGAAAAGCACGGGAACCTTCCGCGACGCGCCTTTCTCAGGACGTTCCCAACCCGTTCCGGCATCCGGCACAGAGTAGGAAGCGTGACGCTCTGGCGCCTGTTCCTTCGGCAGATCGGCTCACCATTCGATGCGCTCCTCGTCGGAGTAGCGGTGCTCGCGATCCTGCTGCATCAAGCCGCGGATGCGACCATCGTGCTCGCAATCGTGGCGGCAAGCACCGTGCTGGGCATGCGAAACGAGTATCGGGCGGAACGCACGATCGCAGCATTGCGCAGCAGAATCTCGCGATGCGCAAACGTCGTCCGCGGCAGCGACGTCGTCCGGGTGGACGTAGCCGAGCTCAAGGGCGGCGAGGCCGTGCTCTTGCGGACCGGAGATATCGTACCGGCCGATCTGCGAATCACCTCGGCCACAGCGCTAGAATGTGATGAATCCGTCCTTACGGGCGAGGCGCTCCCGGTGGCAAAGCGCGAGGGTGACGCGGCGTATATGGGCACTGCCGTTAGCGGCGGCGCCGGCGCCGGCATGGTCGTAGCGGTGGGAGCCGCGACGCGCTACGGCGAGATCGCGCGCCGCGCGCGGGAGATTCAGCCCCGGACGCGCTTCGAGCAAGGTTTGGGGCAGTTCACGACAATGCTCCTTTACATCACGGTGCTGGTCAGCTCGTCGGTCTTCTTCGTCTCCGTGCTGCTCCATCGCCCTTTGGCCGAATCGCTGCTTTTCGCGCTC
>DASRDE010000123.1:0-2029 GCA_035652755.1 Vulcanimicrobiaceae bacterium
CGCTTTGATTGATGCCCTGGGTTGTGCCTTGATACCTGTCGATGACGATCGAGGCACCGGCCGACAGCAGTTTGCTGTTCGGCGCGAAATCGAAAATCTTCGCCGAATAAATACCGTAGCCGGCAATGCCCGGGTGGAAGACGAAACCGTCGACCGGGTTGTAATAGTCGCCGACCTTCCGCGTGCCGGCGTAAATCGCGAACGTTTTGCTCTGCCATGCGCTGCCGGCGTCGTACCACTGCGCGTTGCGCCCGTCGAGCACGTTGGTTCCATTATCGTGGCCGTAGCTTAGATAATAGCTCGCGTGCACCAAATCGTTGTAGCGCAGCGATGCTGTGCTGACGTCGTCGATAAGGCCCGGCTCACTGACACCGACGCGCTGGAGCGAGCCGCGCCAGTGCGTATCGGGACTGGTGTAATCGAGGGCGGTTGCCATATCGGCACGCCCATTTCCCAAGGCGTCGAACGCCGCGGCCGAAATGACGCCCTGTTTGCCTTCGATTGCATAACCGTCGCGCGGGGTCGGAATGGCGGGCGTATACAGCGGCTGAATCAGTGACGGGGTCGCGTAGTAAAAGACTTGGTTGTACAGGCTCGCGCCCTGCGTGAAAAATGGGCGCACTTCCGAGAATGCGCGCTGCGTGACCGAGGGCGCGATCGTTTGCTGATCGAGCTCGACGTTCGAAAAGTCCGGATGGAACGTCGCATAAAACGATGCGGTCGGCGTAATTGGGATCGAGACGTCCGCACCGGTTCGAGACGTCGGGCCGCCGGCACTCGCGGACGCAGCGGTCGCCAGCCCGTACAGCGCGAGTCGAGGAGCCGGCCGCGCCGGCGCCGCGTCCTTGAAGCGTAGCGTGCCGGCCCGAGCGAGGTCGTCCGACTGCGTCTGCTGCGGATCGAACGACCACACCTGCTGCTCGCCTGTCGCGTGAATGTAACGAACGAACTGCGCTTTCCAATCGCCGCCGTGCGCGCCCCGAATTACTTTGAGCGGAATCTTCATGGTTGCGGTGTATCCGCCGTCGTGAATTGCTCCGTGCGATTCCCAAGCCGGCTGGTAGTTCGCATTTTCGGAGGACGATTCGTAATGCGTTCCGTTGGGCGTGACTTCAAATTGGTAGTAATAACCGCTCGAACCGTTCGGCCAGAGATCGACCCAAACGGCATCATCGTTGCCTTGGCCTACGTCGTCGCTGTGTGCCGAGGCTGTGACCGGCTCGCGTTGAGCCGCATCGAACCGGACGTAAATAAACGCACCGTCGCTGGCGATCCGAACGGCTGTTGCCTCGGTCGCGCTGCGGCGCGCGACGACATCCCAGCGCAAGTCGAGCGCGGTGGCCTGCGACCATGCCGACGGCGACGACGCGGGGCTCAACGGCGGGGCATACTGATTTACGGCAATGGCAGAACTGACCATAGAATTTATGGCTCCTGTAATCGCGAGGTTACGAGTTTAGTGCGTCGCTATGCGCTTCGAATGCGGTGCGTTATGAGGCGGCCGGTGGGTGATTTAAAGACGAGCGTGCTCGCGCCCGCCGATACGGGTTCACCGGCATCGAGGTAGTTGTTCCGCGCAGGGTCGAAGATGATCGCGCACTTGACGTTGCGGCGGTTATTGCGCCCGCCGAACATGAGCACGCTCCCGTTATCGATGAGCAGCGCGGTTTGGAATATCCGGCGCGCGCCGGTTGCGGTTGGCATTGAACGTCCGGTGCGCGGATCGTAGAGCTCGGTCACGCTCACGTAGCGGCCCGGTGCCCTTTCGCCCGCGGCAATCAACACGCGCCCGTCGGGCAGCGGCGTGGCCGTGTGACCGGCGCGAGCAAAACGCATCGGCGCTAGTTCGCGAAACGCGCCGGTCGAGGGTTCGTACAGCTCCGCGGCACGGGTGGCTCCCACGGCCGTCATGCCGCCAAGGACGAGTACGTCGCCGTTGGACAGGCGCGTCGCGGTTGCGGCCCAGCGCGCGGTATGCATGGCGATCGTCGCGACGCGGCGTCCGCTGCGATCGTAAATCTGCGCGGTG
>DASRDE010000124.1:0-17166 GCA_035652755.1 Vulcanimicrobiaceae bacterium
TCGGCAATCGCGCCCTTCTCGTCGCCTAAATAGTCCTTTGCGTCGCCTCGCAAGAGCAGCGCGCGGGCATTCTTGGGATCTTGCGCGAGCATCCCGTCGAGGACGGCGATCGCACCTTTGTAGTCGTGACGCGCGATCGCCGCTTGCGCTGCCTCTATCGGAGGCGCGGGCGTCTGTGCCGCGGCGTTGGCGAAGAGCGCGCAAAAGAGGAATGCACCCAGCGTTGCTCTGAGCACGCTCATGCGCTCATTCGGCCGATCCGCCCGATCCCTGTCCGAACGTCACGACGAAATAGTAGATGGCGGGCACGTCTTGGCAGTAGGCGCGTGCGGCTTGATACGTACTGGATTGTGCCGCGGATTGCGCCGCCGCGTCGAGCGTCGTGTCATTGGAGCTGCCTTGTACCCAAGTATCCGCGACCGACCCGTTCGGGTTGAGCGCAACGCCGATGACGATGCTCCCGGTGGCACCGACGGCGCGCGCGGCGTCGGGGTAGACGGCATCGACGGCGTGCAGCGTTTTCGGAAGCTGGTAGGGATTGGGGCAAGACGCGGCTTCCAACGGTGAGCGCGGGGTCGCCGCAAGGAATGTCGCATCGCGCGGTGCCGGCGCGCCCAAATCGCGAAGATCGGCCAGCGAATAGTCCGGATCGTGCCATGCCTCGGGCGCGAGGGGGCACGTTACTTGCCCGCGATCGCTCCAGTGAAAGACGTCGCCTATCGAAAGGGCGCGCGTGACGAACGCATGGTTAACCGTAACGGACGACGGAAACCGAACGTACAGGATTGCCGATGCCGCCATCGGCACGTCAACGGGGTACTTGATCGGAATGGTCCGGATCGACGGCGAGAGCTCGGCGTCCGTTACGTCGGCTTGATACCACCCGGCGCTGGTGTCGAACGCCAGCCGCACCGTCACGCGCCGCTGCGAGAGCGCCCGCAGCTGAATTCCATAAACCTGCGCGGGGGCTTTCCCAACCGGCGCTACGTCGAGCACTGCCGGGCAAAACTCGGTCGTGGCGGACGCTCGGGCGCAGAACGCCAAAGATGCGGCCGCCGCGAGCAGTATCGAAATATATAGCCGGACCATGGCGCGCTATTCGGACCGCTCCGGCGGTGCGCCTTGCAGGCGCGACCGCTCGCGAACCTCGTAACGCGTCGTGCGGCCGTCGCGCAGCGATTCAAAGAGAGCGAGCTCCTCGACGCGCAGACGAATCGGCTCGAGATCGAGCGGCGGAACGGGCGGATGGGGTCCCTTGACGCGGGCGATCGTCACATGAGCCACGGCAGCTTTTTCAAACGTAAATCCGATCTCCGCATACGCGCCGCGAAGCGAATTGGCCACGTCCCGAAACGCGGCACCCTGCTCGAGCGCTCCCACGAAGACGACGCGCGGTTTTCGTTCGTGCGGAAAAGCGCCGACTCTATCCAGGCGCAGGGTGAAGGCCGGCGCACGCTGCGCGACCGATCGCATCGCCGCGGATATCGCTTCCACGCGTTCGGGATCCACCCAGCCCAAGTACGCGAGCGTGATGTGCAGCTTTTCCGGCGGTTCGAAGCGCGCCCGCACTCCTTGTGCTTCGAGCCGGCGCGATACGGCCGCACAGTGCAGGCGAGTCTGCGCGTCGAGCTCGATGCCCGCAAAGAGCTTGGGGCGGTACATTATTGCAGATACGGATTGGAATTGCGCTCGGCGCCGATCGTCGTCGCCGGGCCGTGACCCGGAATAACTGCTGAATCGTCGGGAAACTCATACAGCTTTCGCTGGATGCTGTCGACGATATCTTCCATCGACGTGCCGCCCAGATCCCAACGTCCGATCGATCCGGCAAACAGCGTGTCGCCCGAGAGAATCGTCCACGCTTGGCCCGCGTCGAACGCAAAGCAGACGCTGCCCGGCGTATGACCGGGAGTATGGACGACCCGCACGCGGAGCGAGCCGATCTCGAGCACGTCGCCGTCGTGCAGGTCGCCGTCCAACTCGATCGGGACGGGCGCCCGGTCGAGCCCGATCCATTGCGCCTGCAGCTCCAGCGCGCGGTAGAGGGGTAAATCGGCGGGATGGAGCAGAGCGGCGCCGCCGCAGCGCCGCCGGAGGTCGCCGGCATCGCCGATATGATCGATATGCGCGTGGGTGTGAATTAAGTACTTGGCGCGCAGCCCTCGTTCGGCGAGCCGCTTAGCGACGTGCGCCGCCCCATCGCCCCCGTCGACGACCACCGCCTCGCCGCTGGCCTCGTCGCCCAAGATCGAACAGTTGCAGGCCAGGGGCCCGACCGGAAACGTTTCAAGGATCATGCTTTCCTGCCGATACTCCACAGAAGTGGACATCAACCTCGATCTTGCCCGCGTTCAGGCGCGCATTGCCGAAATCGGAGGCGCAGGCGCGGCCGTTGCGGCTCCTGCGGCGCCCTTTGCGTCGCTGCTCGGGCAGAGCGAACAAACCGCGCCCTCGGCGATGCAATGGCCGGTCCAGGGCAACGTGACGTCGGGGTTCGGCGAGCGCAAGAACCCGCTGGGTCCGGGCGAGGATTTCCACCCCGGAATCGACATCGCCGCCGACTCGGGTTCGCCGGTCGCCGCGGCCGCGGCAGGGCGGGTCATCGCGGCGGGACCCGACGGCGGGTACGGCAACCTCGTCGTGCTCGACAACGGCGACGGCGTTACGACGCGCTACGCGCACTGCTCGCAGATTTTCGCGCGCGTCGGCGAATACGTCGCTCCCGGCCAGACCATTGCGGCAGTCGGTTCGACGGGCGCATCCACCGGACCGCATCTGCACTTCGAAGTGCGCGTAGGCAATCGCGCCGTCGATCCCGCGCAACTGCTTCCCTAAAGTCAATCCCGCACGTCGACGATCAGCGCGGAGTGATCGCTCAGCGCGTCCAGTCGAAACGTGTGATCGTAGTGCGCGCCCGATATTCGCGGCAGCATGGCTCTGGAAGCAAAGGCCTTATCCAAACGCCAACCGTTTTTACGCTGCGGCGGCCCCAGCTGCGGATACCACGAGAACTCGCGTTCGTCCGGGTGGAAGTGCTGCCAGAGTTCGGTCCACTGACGCTCGAGAAGCGAGTATAGGTCCGCCGTACTGAACTCGTCGGCCAGCCGCGCCTTTCCGAGATTGGCCTCGATGTCCGTCTCGTTTCGTCCGGAGTTGAAGTCGCCAATCGCAATCGCTGGAAGATTCCGCTCGTTGATCGCCTGCGCGAAGCGGATTAAATAGCACAGGTGCGGACGCTTGCGATCCTGCCCGGGCAAATAACAGCCGATGACGTGCCAATCGGGAAAGACGCATTCGATCATCGCGTGAGGGTATGCAGCTTCGGGCAGTCCGGCGGGATTCGGTATCGGCTCGAACGGCATCGTCGAAGCGACGAGCACGCCGTTACCGCGATGACCGGCCGAGAATGCTTGATGGCGATGCCCCGCTCGGGTCATCGCCTCGCGAATGCGGTCGCCGCTGATCGTATCGCGAAACTCGCTGAAGACGCAAACCTGCGCTTCCAGCCGTAAGGCGCGTTCGAGCAGTGCGTCGAGTTTGGCACGAATCCCGCCGGCCCTGACGTTGAGCGCGAGGATGCGCGTCATTCGATGCGGATTCCGAAGTCGTGGAAGCGCCCGTCGTAGTATCCGAGCGGGGACCCCGGCCGCGACGAGCATGCCGCCACGCGCCCGATAAAGATGCTGTGCGAACCCGCGTGATGCTCTTCGATCACTTCGCAGTCCGCATAAGCGACCGTGCCGTCGATGACCGGCGCTCCGGTCGCTGCGCTCGAGTAAGCGACGCCTTCGAATTGGCGCTCGCGCAGCCTTCCCGAAAACCGCTCTGCGAGATCGCGCTGATCCCCTGCCAGAAAATTCACGCAAAAGACGCGCGACGCCGAAATGTACAGGTAGCTGCGCGCTTCGCGATTTATGCAGATCAGCACCATCGGCGGTTCGGCCGAGACGCTCGCGAACGCGCTGACCGTCACTCCGCGGGGCTCGCCGTCGCGCAAGCTGGTCACCACCGTGACCCCAGTCGGGAAGTGGCGCATCACGCTCTTGAATTGCGCGGGCTCGGGTCCTGGCCGGTTCATTCGATTCGCGCGCCGATGCCTAACCCTGCGCCCATCGGGAGGATCGTAGCGTCCAGTTGGGGATGCTCCAAGAACCGCCGGTTGAACGCTTCGAGGCCGCCGCGGCCGAGCACGCCGTTGAAGATGATGAGCCCCGAGCGTTTGAGCAGCGGCACGCATTGATCCAGGTACGCGTCGTAATCCGGCGCCGGAGCGTCGATGAACGCAAGGTCGACGTTGTGCTGCGGAAAGATCGCCAGCACTTCGAGCGCGGGCTGATTGGAGATCTCCACGTGTTCGGCTTCCCCCGCGCGATCCAAATAGGAGCGCGCGATCGTCGTGCGCGCGACGTTCGGATCGAAACTCCAAATGCGCCCGAGCGGAGGTTGCGCCAGTGCCATCCAGAGCGTCGCATACCCGAAGCCGGTGCCGATGTCGAGAATGCGGTTGGCTTGCATTGCGTGCACGAGCGTCGAGAGGAGGCGTCCGACGGAGCGCTCCACGGCTGCAGCGCGCTCTTTTTGAGCGTATTGCTCCAGCTCCAGCAGCAACGGGTGCGGCGCCGGAACGTCTTCGTACATTAGCGGGCGCTTTGGCGGCAGGCCCGGTCCCCCCTCCGGATGAAACCAACCCGCCCATGCGTACGCGGCTGCGGCTTTTCCCGCTCAATGCCGTGCTCTTTCCCGGCGCCGTGCTCAACCTGCACGTCTTCGAGCCGCGATACAAGCAGATGATCTCCGAATGTTTGGAGGCGGGCGAAAACTTCGGCGTCGTATTGATTCGCGAAGGGCGCGAGGCCGGGGACCCGTCAGTCGAACCCCACCAGATTGGATCGATCGCCGAGATCGTCGAAGTCGCGCAGCTGCCGTTCGGCCGCTACTACCTATCGACGATCGGGCGCGGCCGCTTTCGCATCGTCGACATTCTCAGCCGCGAACCGTTCCTCACCGTCGATGCCGAGTTGCTCGAGGACGCCCCGGCCGATCCGGAATGCGCGCAGCTCCAGGACGACGTCCGGGAAGCGTTTCTGGAATATGCCGGCCTGCTCGTGCAGTTCAGCGGTCAGCAGAGCACGGTCGATCTGCCGTCGGAGCCCCAAGCGCTCTCCTACGTCGTGGGCGACGCGCTCCAAATCGCCGATTCGATCAAGCAGCGTCTGCTCGAACTCGACAGTGCCAAACAGCGTCTGCGTGCGGAGCTCGGTTTTCTGCAGAGGCTGCTTCCCCAACTCCACGATCTGTTGGAGCGGCGGGAAGAAGAACTCGCTGCCCGCCGCGAGCGTGGAGAAGACGAAGAACGGCGCGGCGAACAGGAACGCTACTTCGGCAAGTACTTCAGCGTAAATTAATCGCGGTCACGCGGACGACAGCGTCGCGGCCTTAATGACGTTGCGAAGCAGCGCGACGTTCGTCACGGGGCCGACGCCGCCGGGAACCGGCGTGATCGCGCCGGCGACTTCCACGGCACTTTCGAAATCGACGTCCCCTTTGAGCACGCCGTCGACCATCGTCGTGCCGACGTCGATGACCGTGGCGCCCGGTGCGATGTCGGCTCCGCCGATCAGGCCGGGGACCCCCGTCGCCACGACGACGATCTCCGCCATTCGCACGAACGGTTGAAGGCTCTGCGATTCCTTGTGCAGCACGGTCACGGTCGCGTCGTGCGAGAGCATGAGCAGCGCAACGGGCGCGCCGACCACGATCGAGCGGCCGATCATGACCGCGCGCCGCCCGGGCAGGGGCCAATGGGGACTTCGCTCCAGGAGCAGCATCACTGCGGCGGGCGTCGCCGGCACGAATTCCGCGCCGCTTCCGAACGCCAGGTGTCCTTGGTTGGTCGGGTGGGTGCCGTCCACGTCTTTGTGCATCGGGATCGCATCGGCGATCGAGCGGATCGAGAGGTGCGGCGGAAGCGGCTGCTGGAGGAGCACGCCGTGAACGGTGACGTCGTGGTGCAGCGCCTGCAGCTCCGCGCGGACAGTCGATGCCGTAGACGTTGCGGGAAGTTCGCAAACATCGACCGCGATGCCGACGCGTTCTGCCGTCTTGATCAAATTTCGGACGTACGCGATCGAGGACTCGTCTTCACCGACGAGCACGATGACCAGCCGGGGATGAACGCCCGCTTCGCGAAGAGCGGTGCTGCGTTCGAGCAACTGCGCGCGCAGCTCGGATGCAACTGCGCGCCCGTCCAAAATACGCGCGGGCACGGCAACGCGCATTCTGCGCGCGGGGAGTGAAACCTGGAACACGTTCGCCGCGAGGTTCGACTCGGCAGCCGTTTCGGGCCGGCCGAATTCGAACGCGCCTTTGCGAGCTTCCGGCAGATGTACCAAACGCGGCCGTCGGCAGTGTATTGCAGCCCCGACGTGCTGGAACGGTACAGCGAAGTGTACGGGCACGCCGGCGATTGGCACACGCGCGAGTTGCGCTTCGAAGGGATTCGCGTGCTCGCGGCCGTTATGCCGCCCGGAACGATCGCGTTCGAGGGCGACGTGGACGAAGACCGAATGGGCGATTGGTGAAGCTGCGCGTTTCCCTGTTGTACTGGGCTGCCGCCGCCGCGATCGTCGCCGCGGTGGTTAGCGTCTATTTTCGCGGCGGGACGCCGCAAGCGGCCGGACCGGAAGGTTTGGTCGGCCGGCCGGCGCCCAGTTTCGACGTTCCGAAGCTCGGCGGAGGCGTCGCCGGACTGGAATCGTATCGCGGAAAGATCGTCGTGCTGAACCTGTGGGGCACGTGGTGTCCGCCGTGCCGCGCCGAGATGCCGGATCTGCAGCGGCTGTACCGGCAGTATCAATCGCGCAACGTCGTGGTCGTCGGCGTCGACCAGGGTGAGTCGCAAACGCGGGCGGGTGAGTTCGCGGCGGCGCTTGGGATCACGTATCCCATCTTGATCGACGAGCAGCAGCAGTACGGCCGCGTCTACGCGGCATTGGGCATGCCGACGACGATCGTCGTGAACCCGGCCGGTACGGTCGCGCGCGCTTTCGACGGCCCGCTGACCTTCGGCCAGATGACGGCGGCTATTACGCCCCTGCTCCGCGGCACCACGTGATCGTCT
The DNA here is from genome assembly GCA_035652755.1 of Vulcanimicrobiaceae bacterium. Classification (GTDB taxonomy): domain Bacteria; phylum Vulcanimicrobiota; class Vulcanimicrobiia; order Vulcanimicrobiales; family Vulcanimicrobiaceae; genus DASRDE01. The sequence continues at coordinate 7,121 of DASRDE010000124.1, forward strand.
TCTGGATCTGCGTCGCGTGCGCGCTCGGCATGGCGCTCGCGCAGGCGATCGCGCCCGGTGCAGGCGTCTACCACACGGGCTGGTACAACGCGCTGGATATTGCATTTGCAGTCGCCGCCGCGACGTCAAAGCGCCGCGTGCCGCTGGCGGCGGCGGGCTGCGCCATCGCGGTAGTCGCGGCTGCCGCGTCCGGATTGATGGCGCCGGACTCGCACGTCGTCGTCGGTGCGCCGGGCGCATCGGTTCGCGACGATGCTATCGGCGCGACAGTGACTTTTCCGATCGACGGATCGAGCGTGCGCGTCGAGCACGGCCGGACGAACGTAGCCGTCGGCGGCGGACGGCGCTACTGGGGCGCGTACGTCTTCTGGCAGCAGCCGCGCGAGGTGGTTGCAGTGCAGGCAGCCGATGCGCGGGGCAATCGTCTGACGATCACGCAGCCCACGAACGCGACCTTTCTTTCTCCCGTCTTGCTCATGCAGCAGAACACCTCAATTGCCGGTATGAACGTGCGATTCGATTCGTTTTCGGTGCCGGCGCGCAACGTCAACGTAAAAGCGATGCTGTTCTCGGCCGATCAAACGGCGCAGCTGCATCGCGCGCCGGTTACGCCCGGGCAGCCTGCGGTTTTGTTCGACGTGCTCGATCGCTTCGATCGGCCCGTTCCCGGCGGCATCGGGTTCATCGCGTCCGGCGGCCGTACGACGATTGCGGGGCTCACCCTGGGCGCGCAGGTGCGGGAGTATCCCGCGCTGTTCGTCGCGTCGGCGCCGTATTGGCCAGTGCTGCTGCTCGGCGTACTCGTGTGCGCGGCCGGAGTGCGCCGGACGCTGCGTCCGCCCGTGCGCCAGACTTAAAAGTCGGTGCCGCTCGAGAAGCGGAATCCCTCGATCTTGGCGGCGGGAGCGACGAGCGAGTACGAGTATCCGCCCGTGCGGTGCAGCGCGTTGCCGAGCTCGCAGCGGGCCAGCGCTTCGATGATGCTCTGATTGAAGCGCAGATTCCGCACGCCGCCGGTAATCTCGCCGTTCTCGATGAGAAACGTGCCGTCGCGCGTCATACCGGTGACGATCGCTTTCTTCTGGTCGACCGTGCGGATGTACCAGAATCGCGTTACCAGCAGTCCGCGCTTGGTTTCGGCGATCAGTTCGTTGATCGGCTTGCTGCCGTGCCCGATGACCAGATGCGTGGCTTGCGGGCCGTACGCGTTGGGAGCCGGAAGCGCATGTCCGGTATTCTCGCGTTTCATGCGGGCGGCGTAGTAGCTGTCCGTGACGAACGCGCGGGCGATTCCGTTCTCGACCAGCGCGAGCCGCTGCGTCGGCTGCCCTTCGAAATCGAACGGCATTCCCGGATTGAGCGGATGCGCGTAGTCGTCGCTGAGCGTGACGCCCTCGGAAAAATAGCGCTTGTCCATTCCGTCGCACAGAAACGACGACCCCTCTTCGACCGATTGTGCCGAAAAGTGATCCGCCAAGTACGAAACCAGCTCGCCGAACGCGGCGGGCTCCAAGATGACCGTCCACTCTCCGGGCTCGACCGAACGCGGTGCGGCGGAGTCCTTGGCCTTGGCGGCGGAGCGAGAAGCGATCTCGTGCGCGTCCAAACCCCTGACGTCCGTATCGTAGCCTTCGCCGAAACCGGTCGAGTCCGCGGCATTCATTTTGACGTTGACGCCCGAGTCTGTGCCGTCGAACGAAGCGCGCGCGCCAAGCGAGTTGGCGATCGTCACTCCGCCGCAGCTGGTCGTAACGAAACCGGCGCACCAGTAGCCGTGGTGCTCGGCAACGCGAAAGATCGCGTCGGCCATTTGGGCGCGCTGCTCCGGCGTTGCTGCCGCGGTCGTCGACATGAACGCGCCTTCGGGCGTTTTGGCCGCTCCGCCGCGGGGCAGCTCCGGCTGGCCGGCGTCCTGCGGCGCCAGGCGGGCGATCTCCGATGCGCGGCGCACCACGGCATCGAGCGAAGCGTCGTCGAGCAGATTCGTACTGGCTACGCCGGTCCGTTTTTCGACGATCGATCGCACTTTGACGACGACGTCGGCGTCGGCTACGTTTTGGTGTACGGCGTTGTGCGTAAACCGCGTGAGTTCGCTGCTCGACCACGCGACCATCACTTCGGTTTCGCCGCCCGCAGCACGCTCGAGTACGCGCTGCGCAAGCCGCTCCCGCTGCTCGCTATCCACCGTAACCGACTCCCACGCGCACGGCGCGGAATCGCGCGGGCGCGGCGCACTGTGCGGTTCGGCCCGTCTGCATCGGCTCGCCCTTGCCGCAATTCGGCGTTCCCCACGGGACCCACGAGCGCTCGTCGGCGACCGCGTCGCATGAATTCCAGAACTGCGGCGTGACCCCGCCGTACGTCGGATTCTTGAGCATGCGTCCGCGCTTGCCGTTCTTGACTTCCCATCCGATCTCGCAGCCGAATTGGAAATTCAAGCGATGGTCGTCGATCGACCAGGAGCGGTTGCTCTCCATGTAGATCCCGTCGTCGACGTCGTCGAAGAGGTGCTCGAAGGGCGTTTTCCCCGGCAGCAGGTTCAAATTGCACATTCGGATCATGGGAACGAACTCCCAGCTCTGCGCGCGCACGCACCCATTGCTGCGGCGGCCGATCGTTCGCGCGGTGTCGTTGCTCATTTCGTAGCCAACGAGCAATCCGTCGCGTATGACGTCCGAGACGCCGCTCTTGGTCCCCTCGTCGTCATAGCCTACGGTCGCCAAGCCTTCGGGAATCGTGTTGTCGATCACGATCGTCACCAGATCCGATCCGTACTGCAGCTTGTTCAGCTGTCCGATCTCCAAAAAGCTGACGCCCGAAAAGTTCGCTTCCCATCCCATCACGCGATCGAGCTCGGCGGGGTGGCCGCAGGACTCGTGCATTTGCAGCGACATCTGCGATCCGCCCAAGATGATGTCGAAGGTGCCGCTCGGACATTGCGGCGCGCGGAGCAGAGCGACGGCTTCCTCGGCGATTCGCTCGGCGTTTTCGCGCAGCTGTGCCTGTTCGATTACTTCCCAGCCGCCGCTCTTGTACAGGCCGATGTCGCCGGGAAACGTGCGGCGCTGCAAATCGCCGTCGCCGACTGCGAGCGCTTGTATCCCGCTCCCCGACTGGCGAATGCTCTGCGCGATCTTCGAGCCGATCGTACTGTAGAAGTGTTTTTCCGTGCTCCACAGATCGATCCAGGCGCGGCCCACGGTGATACTGGGGCTGGTGTGCAGCGCCTTTTCGGCTTCGAGCAAGAGCGCGACGCGATCGCCCAGCGGAACGTCTTGCGGATCGCGCGCGAGCGGCGTTTTAAACGTGTCGACATATGCCGCCGGGGGCGCCTCGCCCAAGCGCCGGCGCGCGATCGAGGCACCCGCGCGCGCAATGCCTGCCGCTCGCGCCGCAGTGCGATCCAGGCCTGCGTCGCTCAGGTCGGAGCTCGCAGCAAAACCCCATGCGCCGTCGACGAGCGCGCGCATGCCGTACCCGCGGCTGGTGGAGTCCGAGAGGGTGGCGAGCACGCCGTTGCGGACTTCGATGCGTTCGGTGCGCGCGATCTCGAATCGAATATCCGCGTAGGAGGCGCCGGCCTGCGACGCAGTATCGAGAGCGCGCGGCGCAAGCGCATCAAAACTCATGGAAGCCGCTATTTGGGGGCTTCGTTCGAGCGGCCTGCAAGTACGACGCGGACGTTCCGCAGAGCGATCGATCCCGCGTCGGTTACCGCCGCTCCCGCTCCTACGCGGTTGATCGCATAGAGCGCTCGTAACGTCAACGGCTGTGCCAGCGCGTCCGGCAGCCGAAGCTCGACGTGTTTCCAGCCGTGCCAGCCGACCACTGCCAGCGTGTAGAGAAAGCGCTCCCGAATCGCATTGTCGATTGCGACGCGCAATATTTCGCCGTGCCCGTCGCCGTCCACGTCCGCGCTCAATGCGAGCGCCGGAGCCGGCAACTGCAGGGAGACGTCCGCATACGCGGCCCGTTCGCTTCCCGTGAAATCGTACTGCAGCGTCAGGCATCCCGCGCACGGGTCGTCCTTGCGAATGCCGCCCGGCTGGCCGTGCGGCGCCGTCGAGAAGACGGCGTTGCCCGCGAAATCTATATCGGCCGCATGTTCGCCGACGGTGACGCGCTGCGTCACGGTGAGATCGCCGATGCGAACGCGGACCGTCGCGTCGTCGTGCGCCGCGCGAAACTCTCCTTTCGAGTCGATCTCCCCGCCTGCCGCGCTCCACGGCAGCGATTGCGGAAGTGCGATCGGGTAGCCGGCAGCGTCAAACGCCTGTGCGGTAAGCTGCAGCGTCTGCGTTTCCGGCACTGCGGGGTGCAGCGGAAGGATGCGGACGCGTGCCGCATCGGCGGTCACGCGAACCGGTACGCGCGCATGCAGACGTCCCGCATCCACGATGAGTTGCGCATCGGCGGGACGGGAGCCGGCGACAAATTCGTTCCGTTCGATCGTTCCTGCCGCGGCGGGTTGCACGCGCATGGCGATCCGGCAGCCGCAATCGGCGGGATGCCCGCCTTCGTCGGTAATCGCGACGTGCAGCGGAACGCGCGCGCCGGGGACCGCGCGAATCTCCTGCGGCACGGCATACAGGCGCGCGGCCGGGCCGCGAGGCGCGTCGCTGAAGATCAGCAGCGCGTCGGCAATGCGGCGCTCTTTTCCGTCGGACGGTGAATTCTGCACTTGCGCACCCTCGTCGCCGGGCAGTCGCGCGACGATCGTCGAGCTCCCTCCGCCGTCGAATTGCATCGCGGTTTGCGCGCCGAACGCGATGGCAAGCGCCGCGAGTTGCGGCTGCAGCACGCCGATGGAGAGCTCGGGCTGGCGCCCGTCGATTTCCAGAAGCAGGAGCGTTCCGTCGCGAGTGAGAGCGACGGCGCTCGCGGGCATGTGCGTCGCGAATTCGCCGGTAGACGGCCCGTCCGGATCGGCATACCATGCGCCGTCTTGCACCAGCAGCGGTCCGCCGCCGATTGCGGATTCGATGCCGTCGATCGGCGGATCCGATCGGTCGGTTATTGTTACCGCGTCGCCGGGGTTGGGCGGATCCGCCTGTCCGTACGAATTCGCGCCGATCGCCAAGTAATATCCGGGCGGCTGCGCGGCGGTATTATCGGCGATTTGCGCCACGCGGTATTGGGCAAACGGGGGCGTGCCTTGCAGCGGCTGCAGCGCAATTTCCGTGACGTTGTCGGCCGGATGGAGCGGCCCGTACTCCGGCGTCATCAGTACTGCGCCGGCCCCCGGCGGGGGCCAATCGTTCATCGTCTTCAATTCGACGGTGCCCGTCGGCAGCTGCGCGGCGGCCATGTAATGAAACTCGTGAAACTCGATGCGCCGGCCGGGCATGATCGCAATCGCCCAGCGCTGCATCGGCGCGCGGACGAAGCGCGAACGTTCGACCAGCACGTTCAGCGGCTGATTCGTTTGATTGATGTCGAAATAATCGCCGTTGATCCCGGCGACCGCACCCGTCCGCCGCGCCATCGACGATAGCGTTTCGCCTTGGGAGATCAGCCGCTCGTCCGCGAGAGCCGTTCCGATCCGTATCGACGGTTCGCGCAGATCGACGGCCACGGCGTGAACTTCCAGCGGGCCGTCTTCGGTCACCATGTCGTAGCGGCCGTATTGGATTCCGGGCGCCACGTCCGAGATCGTCGGGGCGTCGGTCAGGACTTTCGGAAAAGGCGCATTTGGCTGGGGCGCGAGCGGGAGCAGTGCCGATAACAGGATCGCCGCTAGGGCCATACCGCGACGCTCAGGGGGAAACCGCCGGTCTTGAAGGGCGCGCCGTGCAGCCGGCGCAGCGTCGTAAGGTCGAACACGTCCACGCTGTTGTCGTGCGCGCACGGAACGTACAGCAAGCCGTGCGCGATCTGCGGACGCCACGGCGTGCCGCACGTGGCGATGGGTGCAGTTTGCGGCGCGAGCGTCTGCGCACTCAGGACGTAGACGGCGTCTTTGGCCTCATCGGTGACGAAGAGGCGCCGGCGGCGTTCGTCGAGCGCGATCCCTAGCGGGAACGTCAGGTAGGCGCTTCTGCGCAGAATCCGCGGGCGCGACGCCGCGTCGATTTCCGCGACGTAGCCGCCGCGGTTATTCATTCCGGGACTGGCATTCGAAACCACGTACAAACGCTGCCGGTGCGCGTCCAACGCGATCCCAAAGGTGCGGTCGACGCTGGGCAGCTTGCGAAGGAGGCGCATCGTGCGCGCATCGACGACGGCTACGCTCGGCTCGTTCACGTTTCCGACATAGACGAGGCGCCGTGCTTGGTCGATGCTCAAGCCCTCGGCGGTATTCCCCGTGCGCACCAAACTGACCAAACCGTCCGGCGTCACGCGAGTGAGCGCGCCGGTCGGCCCGGCGTCGCGGTTGCTCACGAAGATGCTTCCGGAACGCGGGTCGATCGCAACCTCGTTGCCTTCCGGAACGCCGGCGATGCGCTGCGCGCTCCACGGCGATCGGCGCAGAATCGTCAGCGTATTGCCGTCCGTATCGGCTGCGACGATATCGCCGCGGGCCGTGAAAGCGACGTCGCCTGCCGGTCCTCCGATACCCGCGTAGCCGATCAGCGCGAACGTACGAGCATCGTGCAGCGCGACCCCGTCGTCGTACGATGCGACGGCAATCAGCGGACGGCGCGGCTGCGGCGCGGGCGCAATCTGCACGCGCGCGTATGCGACGCTACCGGGCGCCGAGGCGACCAGAAGCGCCGAGGTTTCGCGCTGCACCGGCGGCGCGAAGTACGTGTGCCCCCGGACGCTTCCGGGCCCGAGCACGGAAAGGGTGAAGCCTGCCTGTACGCCGGACGCTTGGACCAGAATGCGCGTTCCCGAAATGAGCGGACCGGGACTTACGCGCAGTTGGAACGACCCGAAGCGCGGTGAAACGTTCCGTGCGGGCGCTGCAGCGATCGCGAGCGTCGTGCAGAGCAATGCGGCGACCTTACGGAGCATGCGTTCGCGCGCGCTCCAATCCTCGAATGACGTCGGTTCCCGGAGCGACGAGCGTCTGGAGCGTTCGGGCCGGATCGAACGTGAAACTTGCGATGTCGTACCGGCCGAACGTTCCGCACACCGTGGCGCCGTCCGGATCGACGGCGAATGCGCGAACCGAGTTCTCCATCACGATAACGTACATGCGCAATTCGATGGCGCGCGCTCGCGCGAAAGCAATGCGCCACGGGTCGCGCATCGCGGTGGACCATACGGCGCACTGCGCGCCGCGCAGGCGGTGAGCGGCCAAGCCGCCGGGATCAAGAATCATCGGGTCGTCCACCCAGACCAGCGGAACTGCGGCCCCTTCCGTGACGCCCATGACGCCTCCGGGGGTTACGAGTAGGTCGGCTTCCACTATGCGCAGCCGCTCCGCCACGGCTTCCATAGCACCGGGTGCGCGCGCCGAAATCGCAACGCGCAGCGGCGCCTGCGTCCCTAAGGCGTACCGCTCGCTGCTTTTGTCGATCGCGACGCGCAGCGGCGCGGCTTGCCCGATCGTCACCGTGCCCGCGATTACTTCTTCGTTCTGCTCGGATGCGGCTGCGACGATCGATCCGTCGGCGGCGAGGATCTGGCTCTTGCCGCAGTATGCGACGCAGCCGAGCTCGACGCCGCATTTATTCGCTGCGATAAAAGGGACGCCGTTTTCGCGCGCCCGCACGCGTGCCAGCAAGTCCGCTTGGATGTTTTCCAAGTGCTGGGGGTCGCGGCCGCTCGTTACCCAAGCCGTGGGCATGACCAGCAGCTCCGCGCCGCGATCCACGAGAGCCCGCGCGATGAGCGGAATGCGCCCGTCGGCACAGACGAGCACGCCCAAGACTCCGGCCGAAGTGCGCACCGGCTCGATGCGTTCCCCCGGCGCGAACCATTGCCGGTCGAAGTGCCACAGGAAATGCTTGTCGGCATATCCGGCAGTCCGCCCATCCGAATCGATGACCAGTGCGCTGTTGAACGTGCGGCCGCCCTCGCTTCGCGCCGCGCCCGTCACGATCACCGCCTGCAGCTCGCGGGCGAGGCGGACGCAATCGTTCAATGCGCCGGCGATCTCCGACGGCTCGAAGCGCGTGCCGCCGAGCACATACGCGGGCAGGGTCCCCTCCGGCAGGACGATGACCTGTGCGCCGTTGCGGCCCGCCTCGCGGATGCGTTCCGAGATCGCAGGCCATGTTCGCTCGAACCCGCTTCGGTCGTGGGCGGCGAGCTGGCAGGCGGCAACGCGCAGCGTGCGACTCATGGCAGCGCCACAAGTTCGCATGCGGGCGCCAGCATCATTCCGCTTGAACGCCGGCCCGGCTACGGAGGCAAGCAGCTAAAAACGGCAGGCGGCCAAACCGAACCTTTACTGTAGGGGAGGGAAAGGAGCGGTGCGCCGTGCGCGCCCGCATACACTTCTTCGCAGCATCTCTCATCACGAGCGCGATCCTGCTGGGATCAGCCTCGCCCGCCTTTGCCCGGCCCACCGCCGCAAAACCGGTGCTCGCCCTGCGCGTCGCGCCCGCCGACGAATACTTCGGCCGATTGAAACTGAGCATCTTGGGCATTCGCAATCAGCTCCGCGACCTGGGCCTTCGCCTGCAATACGCCCCCGAACGCGGCGCCGACGTCCTGGGCGCCGCGAGCTTCGTTGAAGACGCGTTGCACGATTGGGAACGAAAATATCCGGCCGATCCGTGGCTTGCCAAGAGCGTGTATCAGCTCACGTCGTTGTACGCGCAGATTCATTCAGCCGAAGGCACGCAGAATGCGGCGCGCGCCTTCCGATGGCTGCAGAGTCGCTACGCGCATACGCAGTACGCCGCGCAGGCGCGTACCGAACTTTCGGACACGCTCAAGTAGGCCCGAACGTCCCCGTGATCTAATACGTTTCAACGACATGTCCCCGCCGCTTGGAAAGGGTTGTCGTTGAAACGTGCGTTTATCTCACTGCCGGCCGCTGCGGCCGGACTGGGCATCATCAGCTCGGTTGCGGCGGCCTCCACCCCGGCGCCCGTAACGAAGGCGACGCCCAAACCGGCCGCCAGCGGCAAGCCGTCGCCCAAACGCACGCCCGGGCTTTCCAAGTGGCAGCAGCACATCAACCAGATGATGCACGCCTCCGCCCCCGGCGACGAGTATTTCGGGCGGATGAAGATGAGCTATCTGGGGATCAACAACACCTTTCGCGACGATTTAATTCGCGCGGGCGCGTATACCACCGACGCCAAGATTCTGTCGGGCATCAATTTCGCCGATGACGCGCTGACCGCGTGGGCCCGCAAGTATCCGAACGATCCGCAACTGGCACGATCGTATTTTCTGGCGTTTGAAATGTACCGGAAAATTTGGATGCAGACGTATCAGGACAAAGCCTGGCAGTACGCGCACATCGTCATTCAGAAGTGGCCCTCGAGCTTTTTCGGCAAAGCGCTCTCGCGCGATTTGAAGATCGGTTTTACCGAACGCTACTTTGCCGATGCGCAGCCGTGCCCGCCGATCCCCGAGCCGACGGGCTCGCCGAATAAGCACGCGACGCCGACACCCTCGCCGTCGCCGAGCCCCAGTCCCACACCGTCGCCGACGCCCCGCCCGGGTATGCCGCCGGCGCAAGTTCTGCCGGTGCCGTGCTTCACGCCGTCACCCGCGCCGACGGTCGCTCCAATCGTAACGCCCAGCGGCTCGCCGATTCCCATTCCGACGGGCTCGCTGCTTCCGTCGCCCGCGGCCTCAGGCTCGCCGTCACCGTCGGCATCACCATCCGCCGCGCCGCCGTCCGTTTCACCGGCACCATCTTCGAGTGCGTCCGCATCGCCTTCGCCGAAGCCTCGGCACCGGCACTAGCAGCGGTGGGTGCGGGGTTCTCGCACCGTTCGTCCTTCGACTGCGTGGGGCGCGCACGAGGTGCGCGCCGTAGCTCCGCTCAGGATGACACAAAAAAAGAGCCTCGCGGATGCGAGGCTCTTTTTCAGTTCGTTACGCTTGCGCGTTTAGAACTTGATACCCAAGCCGATGTACGGACCGTTTTCCGAGAAATCGGACGGGGCGTTCGTGTGGTTCTTGCCGGAGTCGCC
>DASRDE010000125.1:0-5450 GCA_035652755.1 Vulcanimicrobiaceae bacterium
TTGGGCGACGTCGCCGACGCGCCCGCGATCCGCAACGTCTTCTCGACGTACCGGCCGCGAATCGTCTTCCATGCCGCCGCGCACAAGCACGTGCCGATCGTCGAAGACAACATCTGCGAAGCTGTGCGCAACAACGTGCTCGGGACCCGCACGGTCGCCCTGGCCGCAGCGGCATCGCGCACGGCCAAGTTCGTGCTGCTCTCGACCGACAAGGCCGTCAATCCCACGAGCGTCATGGGCTTGACCAAGCGCGTCTCCGAGCTTATTTGCCAGTCGTTCGCGGGCAGCAGTTCCACCGAGTTCGTCGTCGTGCGCTTCGGAAACGTTCTGGGCAGCCGCGGCAGCGTCGTGCCTATCTTCAAGCAGCAGGTCGCCAGCGGCGGACCGGTCACGATCACGCACCGCGACATGAAGCGCTACTTCATGACGATTCCGGAAGCGGTCTCGCTGGTGCTGCAAGCAATGTCCATGGGGAACGACGGCGAGGTCTTCGTCCTCGACATGGGCGACGCAATTAAGATTCTGCATCTGGCGGAGCAAGTTATCCGCCTCTCGGGTTTCGAGCCGTACAAGGACATCGACATTATCGAGACGTCGATCCGCCCCGGCGAGAAACTCTTCGAAGAGATCCTGACGGCGGGAGAGGGCGTGCGCAGCACGAGCCATCAGCGTCTCTTTATCGCCAAGCAAGACCGGGTCGACTACTCGCGCATCGGCGTCGCGATGGAACGCGTCAACCGCGCGGTCCGTACTGCGGACTGGCGCGTCGCCCTCGATGTCCTGCGGGAATTCGTTCCCGAATACACGCCCGGTGCGCATCTCATGCCGCCGGGTATGATTGCGGCGATGGAGCGCAGCGAAGTCGCTGCCTCCGCCAGCGGCGATTCCACGGAAGTGATCGCCAAGCCACTCCTCTCACCTGCACCCGCACAATAGGTATACGATGGAATTGCTCGAGGCTCCGGGGAGCCTACGCGAACAGCTCAAGCGAAAATTTGCGCGCCGCAACGCCCTCATCGGCGTCGCAGGGGTCGGCTACGTGGGCCTGCCGCTGGCGGTCGAAAAAGCCAAGGTCGGCTTCGACGTCATCGGCTACGACCGCAACAGCGTGCGCGTCGATCAGGTCAACCAAGGCCTCAACTACATCCGTGACGTCGACGACGCCGAGCTCACGCGCCTGGTCGAAAGCGGTAAACTGCAAGCGACGACCGACTTCAGTACGCTCAGCCGCTGCGACGCGATCGTGATCTGCGTGCCGACGCCGCTCACGGCCAATCTGGATCCCGATATCTCTTACATCAAAGCGGTCGGCGAGCAGATCGCCGCACAGCTGCGGCCGGGACAGCTTATCTGCTTGGAAAGCACGACGTATCCCGGAACGACCGAAGAGGTGCTGCTGCCGCTGCTCCAGCGCTCGGGCCTGAAGGTCGGCGAGGATTTCTTTCTCTGCTTTTCACCGGAGCGCGTCGACCCCGGCAATGCCCGCTATACGACCAAGAACACGAACAAGGTCGTCGGCGGCGTAACGGCGGCGTGCCGCGACGTGGGCTCCTGTTTTTACCAGCAGACCATCCTGGAAGTGCTGGAAGTCAGCTCGCCCAAAGTCGCCGAGATGTGCAAGGTCTTCGAGAACACGTTCCGCTCGGTGAACATCGCGCTGGTCAACGAGATGGCGCTGCTGTGCGATCGCCTGGGCATCAGCATTTGGGAAGTGCTCGACGCCGCGGCCACCAAACCGTTCGGAATCATGCGGTTCGACCCGGGCCCGGGCGTCGGCGGCCACTGCATTCCGCTCGACCCGTTTTACTTGTCGTGGAAAGCGCGCGAGTACGATTTCCACACGCGGTTCATCGAGCTGGCGGGCGAGATCAACATCGGCATGCCGTATTTCGTGCGCGAGAAGGTCGCGCGCGCCCTCAATGCCCGCGGCCGATCGATCAACGGCGCGAACATCCTGGTGCTGGGAGTCGCCTACAAGAAGGACATCGAGGACTGGCGCGAGTCGCCGGCCGTGAAGGTCATGGAGCTGCTGCTCAAGGATGGGGCCAAGATCGACTACCACGATCCCTACGTGCCGAAATTCGTCGAGCGCGACGTGCAATGGCATTCGATTCCGCTCTCGCGGGAGTGCCTGGAGCGTGCGGACTTGGTCGCGATTCTCACCGATCATTCGAACGTCGATTACGAAAAGGTCGTGCAGTACGCCAAGGTCGTGATCGACACGCGCAACGCCACCCGAAACGTGCGCAACCGCGGCTCGAAGGTCGTGCTGCTATGAGGGCCTGCGCGTGAAGCGAATTCCGCGCATCGGCGTGATCGGCGCGGGTTACTGGGGCGCCAACCTCGTGCGGAACTGCTACACTCTGGGAGTGCTGGCGGCGGTCTGCGACGCCGATCTCCATCGCCTCGACGACGTTCGAACCAAATACGCGGGCGTGCAGTTGTACGTCGACGCGGACCAGATGCTCGCGAGCGCCAAGCTCGACGCGGTGATCGTCGCCGCGCCGGCATCGGCGCACGCGGATATCGCGTTGCGCGCGATTGCCGCCGGTAAGAACGTCTTCGTGGAAAAGCCGCTGGCCCTGAGCGTGGACGACGCGCAGCGCGTGGTGGAGGCTGCGGACAACGCGGGCGTGACGCTCTTCGTCGGTCACGTGCTGCTGTATCACCCCGCCGTCAGCGCGCTCATTGAATCGGTCCGCGCCGGACGCATCGGGCGCGTGCGCCACTTGCGTTCGCGCCGGCTCAGCTGGGGCCGCCTGCGCAGCGAAGAGAACGTGTGGTGGAGCTTTGCTCCCCACGACTGCGCGCTCATGCTGGCGATTATGCACGATGCACCCTCGTCGGCGACGGGCTGGATCAGCGAGTTCGTCCGCCCGGGCGTCGGGGATTTCGCCTACGCGGATTTCGCTTTTGCCGACGGGCGCAGCGCGCACGTGGAAGTCAGCTGGCTCGATCCCGATAAATCCTCGCGCATCGACGTCTTCGGCTCGGAAGGCACGCTCACGTTCGTCGATTCGCGCGAAGGCGGCACGCTCACGCTCACCCCGTGCGGCGACCGCCCCGGCCGCCGCGGCGAGCCCGAACTCTGGCGTGAAGAAGCGCAGGACGTTCCCTTCGAACGGGGCGTGGAACCGCTGCGCCGCGAGATCGAAGCCTTCGTGCGCGCCATGCGCGGCGGCGCGCGCTTCCCGACCGACGGCCATGAAGGCCTGCGCGTGGTGCGCGCGTTGGAAATGGTCTCCGCCTGTGCCAACGTCCAATCGCTGGCAGTAGAGGCGCTGGCATGACCGCCGTCGATCGGCGCGCGGGCGTCTTCGTCCACGAATCGTCGTACGTCGACGAGCCGTGCAGCATCGGCGAAGGCACGCGCATCTGGCATTTTTCGCACGTGCTGCCGGGATGCGAGATCGGCGAGCGCTGCAACATCGGCCAGAACGTCGTCATCGGTCCGCGCGTGCGCATCGGCAACGGCGTGAAGATTCAGAACAACGTCTCGGTCTACGAAGGCGTCGAACTGCAGGACGAGGTGTTCTGCGGCCCCAGCATGGTCTTCACCAACGTGATGACGCCCCGCAGCGGCACGCCGCGCAACACGAGCGACGACTACGCCAAGACCCTGGTCAAGAAGGGCGCGTCGATCGGCGCGAACGCCACCATCGTCTGCGGCAATACGATCGGGCAGTACGCCTTCATCGGCGCCGGCTCGGTCGTAACGAAAGACATCCCCGATTACGCGATCGCCTACGGCAACCCGGCGCGCGTGCACGGCCATGCCTGCGAATGCGGCCGGCGGCTGGAATTTTCCGATTCGCGCGCCCGCTGCGCCGACTGCGGCCGCGCGTACGTCAAAGAACACCTTACCGTCCGAAAGGAAACGGCGTGATCCCGATCCTCGATCTCAAGGAACAGTACCGGAATCTGCGGGAGCAGATGCGCAGCGCGGTCGAGGGCGTGTTTGAGAGCGGCATCTTCATCAACGGTCCCAACGTCAAGGCGCTCGAGAGCGAGATTGCCGCGTACGTGGGCGCCGAGCACGGCATCGGCCTGAACTCGGGGACGGACGCACTGCATCTTGCGCTGCGCGCGCTGGACATCGGGCCCGGCGACGAGGTCATCACGACGCCGTTTACGTTCGTGGCGACGACCGAAGCCATCGGCATCGTCGGCGCAACGCCGGTCTTCGTCGACGTGGATCCGCACACGTACAACATCGACCCCGCGCAGATTGAAGCGGCGATTACGCCGCGTACGCGCGCGATCATTCCGGTTCACTTGTACGGGCAGCCCGCGCCGATGGAAGAGATCGCCGCGATAGCGCGCAAGCACGGCGTCGCGATCGTCGAGGACTGCGCGCAATCGATCGGCGCGAAGATCGGCGACCGCTTTACCGGAACGTTCGGCCAGTTCGGCGCGTTCAGCTTCTTCCCGTCGAAGAACCTGGGCGCCTACGGCGACGCCGGCATGCTCGTGACCAACGACGCGGCCCTGGCCGCACGCGTGCGCAGCCTGCGCGGCCACGGCGGACGCGTCAAGTACTATCACGAGGAACTGGGCGTGAACAGCCGCCTGGACGAAGTTCAGGCCGCGATCCTGCGCGTGAAACTGCCGCATCTCGAAACGTGGATCGATCGCCGCCGGCAGGCCGCCGCGCGCTACGAACCGCTGCTGGCGCCCCTGCGCATTCAACTGCCGGTGCAGACGCCCGGCACCCGCCACGTCTATCACCAGTACACGGTGCGCGTCCCCGAACGCGACGCGGTGCAAGAGCACCTGCGCGGCGCCGGCGTCCAGACGATGATCTACTATCCCGTCCCGCTGCATCTGCAGGCCGTGCATGCGGCGCTGAATCTGCGCGAAGGAAGTTTCCCGCACTCCGAGTCGCTCGCGCGCGACGTGCTCTCGCTGCCGATGTATCCCGAACTGAGCGCCGCGGATCAGCAGACCGTAGCCTCCGCACTGGAATCCGCGCTGGCGGCCTGCGGAGTCGCCGCATAGCCGTGCGGGTGCTCAGCGTGGTCGGCGCGCGCCCGCAATTCGTCAAGGCGGCGCTGCTGAGCGCCGAACTCGAGCGCCGGGGCATCGAAGAAGTGCTCGTGCACACGGGCCAGCACTACGATGCGAATATGTCCGACGTGTTTTTCGCCCAGCTGCGCATTCCGCAGCCCGCGCATAATTTGGGCGTGGGCGGCGGCGGCCACGGCGCGCAGACCGGCGAGATGCTGCGCCGGCTCGAACCCGTGCTCGAAGCCGAGCACCCGGATTGGGTGCTGGTGTACGGCGATACGAACAGCACGCTCGCCGGTGCGCTCGCCGCTTCCAAGCTGCACCTGCCCGTCGCGCACGTGGAGGCCGGATTGCGGTCCTTCGACCGCACGATGCCCGAGGAGATCAACCGCATCGTCGCCGATCACGTCGCGGATCTGCTGCTGGTTCCCAATGCCGCGGCC
>DASRDE010000126.1:0-3688 GCA_035652755.1 Vulcanimicrobiaceae bacterium
AGCCTGGATTGGACCTTCGCCCGGGCTCGATGTGGCAGCAGCAATAGCCGGCTTCGTTCTCATTTGGATACAAGCAGCGCTGCTGCCGGCATATGCTTCGTTGGTGGCTCGGCCGCTGTCCACCACGCGCCGCATCCTCACCGCCTTAACATGTGTAACGATCGCTGCAATCGCCGCGTTCGACGTTGTACGGCTCGTTGACGTATGGAACGGGTCGCTTCCATGGGTCGCGCAAGGTGTGGGACCGGATTGGAACATGTCGTACGGCGCCATCCCATACGCGCTCGTCGTCGTTTGCGCGTCGGCCGCGCTGGCAGCGGCGAGCGGTGCGGAACGGACGCGTATCGCCTACGTGTTGGCGCCGCTCATGCTCTTTTACGCCTTGCAAGGCATGCTCTACCTCGTTTCCGCGTTCGCATCGAACGGCCAGCACGGTACAGCACTCGTTCTATCATACGGATTCGCCAACTTGGGCACGTTTTTGGCTCCGCTCGGCATGACGTACGCGCTGCTCAATCGGCGCGTCTTAGACCTCGGCTTCGCGCTCAACCGCGTCGCCATCTTTTCCGGCGTTTCCATCGTCGTGGTCGGCGTATTCATGCTCGTCGAATGGGCGCTCGCATCGTGGCTTCAGCAGCAGAGTCATACGACCAGCCTTGCCGTCGGCGCCGCGCTCGCGCTCGCTCTTGGATTTTCGATCCGGTTCGTCCACGACCGCGTCGAGCACGTGCTCGATCGGGTGTTTTTCAGGAAGCGGCACGAGGACGAAATCGCGATCCGGCGCCTCGCGCGTGAGGCGGCATTTATTACGGACCCGACGATTTTGGCCGACCGCGCGATCGATGTGTTAGAGAAGCACGCCGATGCGTCGTTTGCGTCATTGGCGTTGAGCGACGGCGACGGAAAATACGGCGGCGTCACCGAGAACGACCCCGCCATCGTCTCGCTGCGCACGTGGCACCGCAAACTGGATCTGCACGGCGTCAAGACGGAGTTTGCCGGTGAGTTCGCCTACCCGATGGTTTCCCGGGGCAGGTTAATCGGCGCGCTGCTGCTCGGGCCTAAGCGCTCGCAGGAGTCGTATGCGCCCGACGAATCCGATGCCATTGAAGATTTGGCGGATCACGTAGCCAGCGTGCTGGACGTCTTGGGCCGTTCGAACTCGGGCGACGACGCGGTCCTAACCGAATTGAAGTCGCTGCAACGGGCGCTGGCGGACCAATTTTCCTCGCTCCGCTCCGAACTCAAAGGCAGTTAGGGCTCACGACCCGCGCGCGGGCCAGGATGTCCCAGCCCGGTCCGGAACGCTCCGCCGATAGAAAAGGGGGCCATTGGCATGCGTGTATATGCTTATTACGCTGGGACCCTGCTATTGGCGGCGGTCGCCGTCACCGCCCTAGCCGCGGCACCGAAGGACAACAGCGGTCACGTCCGGACCTACTACATCGCGGCAGACGAAGTCGTCTGGAACTATGCGCCGGGCGGCCAGAATGCGATGATGAACATGCCGTATACGAAGATCGAGCGCGCATACACCGTGCGCGGCAAGAACGAAATCGGTCCCAAATACTGGAAAGCCGTCTATCGCGAATACACCGACGGTACGTTCAAGCATCTCAAGACGCGTGCTGCGAACCAGCGGTATCTCGGAATTCTCGGCCCGATAATGCACGCCGAAGTGGGCGACACGATCAAGGTGGTATTTAAAAACAACGCCACCCACGCGTACAGCATCCACCCGCACGGCGTTTTTTACACCAAAGCAAACGAAGGCAGCGCCTACGAAGATGGTTCGAGCGGCGCCAGCAAGACCGCCGGCGCCGTCCCGCCCGGCCATACGTACACGTACACGTGGGAGGTGCCGGAACGTGCCGGCCCAGGCCCAAGTGACCCCAGCTCCGTGGTCTGGTTCTACCATTCGCATACCGAGGACCAGCGCGACGTCGATTCCGGTCTGGTCGGCGCGATGATCGTTACCGCGCGCGGCATGGCGCGCCCCGACGGAACGCCGAACGACGTCGACCGCGAGTTCGTGGTCGACTACGAAATGTTCAACGAAAACCAAAGCTGGTATTTGGACCGCAACATGCACGCATTCACACCGCAGCTTAGTGCAAAATCGAAACTTGAAGCGCTGGACTTTGACGAAGACGACGGCGCGGCGTCGCTTACGGGTCATGGTTTCGTGGACGGCAACCTAAAATTCACCATCAACGGCTATTTGTACGGCGAGGGGCCGATGATGACGATGCGCCGCGGCGAGCGCGTGCGCTGGTACGTGATTTCGCTCGGCAACGGGTTTAACGAGCACACGCCGCACTGGCACGGCAACACGGTGCTCTTTCAAGGGCATCGAACCGACGTCCTGAACATCGGCGCTGCGCAGATGCTCGAGGCCGACATGGTCCCCGACAATCCGGGCACATGGCTGTTCCATTGCCATTTTTCCGACCACATGGCGGCCGGAATGCTCAGCTTCTATAAAGTCATCTAGCCCCGAGCCGCCCTTCCAGGCGTAGGCGGCGCCTATTTTGAACGTTCCACCATGGCGATGACAGCACCGCCGTCCACCGGTGCCCTGACGTTTGCCTTTACCGACATCGAAGGCAGTACGTCGCGATGGGAGCGCGACCGGGCCGCAATGCAGGAGGCCGTGCGCCGTCACGACGCGATCGTGCGCGCGGCCATAGAGCAGTTCCACGGATACGTCTTCAAGACGATCGGCGATGCGTTCTGTGCGGCATTCGAGCGCGCCGAGGACGCCGTGGCGGGGGTCCTGACCGCACAACGCGCGCTGGCTGCGGAGGACTTCTCCGCCGTCGAGGGATTGCGCGTCCGCGCAGCGATCAGCAGCGGCGCGGTGGAAGCGCGCGAAGGCGATTATTTCGGCCCGGCGGTCAATAAAGTTGCGCGTTTGCTCGCCATCGGTCACGGCGGTCAAATTCTCCTGACGAACGAAACCGCCGCGCTCGTCGGCGGCACGCTGCCGGAGAATGTCTCGCTGCTCGATTTGGGAGCCTATCACCTCAAGGACTTTGTCGAGCCGCAGCGCGTTCAGCAACTTCTCGCGCCGGATTTGCCGGCCGATTTTCCGCCGCTGCGCTCCCTGGGAACCCTTCCCAGCGATCTCTCGATCATCGACGCGGCAGAGTTTCATTCGATCCCCAGCTTTAGCGGCCGCGACGAAGAACTTGCGGCCGTGCACGAGGCGCTTAAGCTCGACGGTGCGATCGCGCTCTTGAACGGATTGGGAGGCGTCGGAAAATCTTCGGTAGCGCGCGAGTACGGCTGGCGCAACCGCGACGCCTATTCAATCGTCTGGTGGCTCAATGCGCAAACCGAAGACGGCATCATCGACGGTTTGGTGCGCTTGGGCACGATGTTCGCGCAGGGGCTCGATCAACTCGCCGATCGGCGCGTCGCGGCACAGCGAGTCGTGAATTCGGTGCTCAGCGGTTTCGACAAGCCGGTGCTATTGGTTTTCGATAACCTTGAAGATCAGGGGCTGCTCAGGACCTGGCTGCCGCGCACCGGGGCGCGCGCCTTGGTCACCACGCGCGATACCGCCTTAAGCAGCGACGTCGGCGATCCCTTTGGGCGTTTGGTCACCGGAGATTGCCGCTGCGTACTTGCATCGCGCAAGCGACCGTTCCGACCTGACCGAGCAAGACGCGCGCGCGATTGCCGA
>DASRDE010000127.1:0-6572 GCA_035652755.1 Vulcanimicrobiaceae bacterium
CAGCCGGCGCTCGCCGCCCGGCCGGATCAGCATGTCCGGATCGGGGAGCTCCGCCGTATCCAGGTACGAGGCGATGACCTCCTCGTCGATTCGTTCGGGATCGAGCTTCCCGCTGGCCGCGTCGCGCGCGATGCGCATGACGGCGCGCTGCAGTTCCGACCGGGCGCTATAATTCACGGCCAGATTCAGCAGCAGGCCGGTGTTTGCAGCGGTGCTCTCCACCAGACCTTCGAGTGCTTGACGCGAGGCCGGCGGCAACTCGCGCCAGGCGCCGATGACGTTGACCCGCACGTTGTTGCGCCGCAGCTCGGCCAGTTCGTTATTGGCAAAGTACACGCAGAGATCGAGCAGCAGCGAGACCTCGCTCCAGTCGCGGCGCCAGTTTTCGGTTGAAAAACCGTAGACGGTGAGCGCCGGGATGCCCAAGTCGCTGCACGCGCGGGTAACGGCGCGCAGCGCGATCATCCCGCGGCGGTGCCCTTCGATGGCGGGCAGCCCGCGCTTTTTCGCCCAGCGCCGGTTGCCGTCCATGATGATGGCGACGTGCTTGGGCAGGCGGGCAAGATCCAGCTCCGCGGCAAGCGCGGGAATGACGCCGACGATCGTGCTCACCGCGAACCTCCGCCTCGCGGGCCGATTCCGACGTACGACTCATACCCGCAGACGAGCTCGACGGCGTGCTCGGTCCGGCGAGCGCGAAGCACGCGCAGACGGCCTTTCCCGGCGTACGAACCGAACGGCGCCAAGACGCACAAACGAAGCGGCTGCGGCGCGAGCGCTTTGCGCGCCGCGGGTTCGGGAAGCAGAACCAGATTCTCCAGCGACAAGGAGACGGGCTATACCTCCATGATCTCTTTTTCTTTGGTTGCGATCAACTGATCGATCTCTTTGACGAACCGGTCCGTCAATTTCTGCAATTGGTCCTGCAGACGCTTGTTGTCGTCCTCGGTGATCTGATGATCCTTGAGCTGCGCCTTGAGCTCGTCGTGGACTTTATGGCGCACGTTGCGGACCGCGATCTTGCCGTCCTCGCCTTTTTTCTTGACGACCTTGACCAGGTCGCGCCGGCGCTCTTCGTTCAGCGGCGGAATGATCAGACGAATTTGGTTGCCGTCGACGTTGGGCGTCAGACCCAGGTCGCTTTTTTCGATCGCTTTGCGGACGTCGCCGACCGTATTGCGATCGAACGCTTGAATCACCAGCGAACGCGAGTCGGGCACGCTCACGGTCGCGACCTGCTTGAGCGGAACGGACGAACCGTACGCCTCGACGTGGAGCCGATCGAGCAGTGCGGGCGACGCGCGTCCGGTGCGGATCGAGGCGAACTCGCTGCGCGTGGCCTCGACGGCCTTGCTCATGCGGCCCTCAGCGTCTTTTAAACTCTGATCTGCCATCGATGCTCTTGGTTATACTCCACCGGCCGTGCCGGTCAACGAACTGATCTTGCCGACGAGCGTGCCGATCGACTCACCCCAGACCACCCGGCGGATATTTCCGGGCGTGGACATGTCGAAGACGACGATCGGCAGGTTGTTGTCCATGCAGAGCGTGAGCGCGGTATTATCCATGACCTCCAGGCCGCGCTGCAGCACTTCCAAATAGGCCAGCTGCTCGAAGCGCGTCGCGTCGGGATGCTTCATCGGGTCCGCGGTGTAGATCCCGTCGACTTTGGTGGCTTTGAGGATCGCCTGCGCGCCGACCTCGACCGCGCGCAGCGCCGCCGTCGTGTCGGTCGTGAAATACGGGTTGCCGGTTCCGGCCGCGAAGATCACGACGCGCCCTTTTTCCAGATGCCGGATCGCCTTGCGCCGGATGTACGGCTCGGCGATCTGATGCATTGCGATCGCCGTCTGAACGCGCGAGGGGACGCCCATGCGTTCGAGCGCATCCTGCAGCGCCAGTGCATTAATGACCGTCGCGAGCATACCCATGTAGTCCGCCGTCGCCCGATCCATGCCGGCTTCTTCGTGGACTTTCCCGCGCCAGATGTTTCCGCCGCCGACCACGACCGCCACCGAGACGCCGTCGTGAAAGACGTCGGCGATCTGCCGCGCCATCGCTTCGGTCGTGTGCACGTCGACGCCGCTCTCGCTCCCGGCGAAGGCTTCGCCGGAGATTTTCAGCAGGACGCGGCGGTATTTCGGGCCGGGAACCTGCAAGGCGCTACTGGTCTCCCAACGCGTACTTGGTAAACCGCCGCACCACGATCTTCTCGCCGAGGATTCCGACGACGCCGTTGATCAGGTCGTTCACGCTCATCGAGTCGTCCTTTACGAAGGGCTGGTCGAGCAGGCAATGCTCCTCGAACCACTTATTCAACTTGCCCTCGACGATCTTCTCCGCGACCTGCGGCGGCTTGCCCGGCGGAACGGCCGCGGCGAAGTCCGCGCGCACCTGCTCGATCGTGCCGGCCGGGACGGCGGCGCGGTCGATGTAGGACGGCGACATCGCGGCGACGTGCATGGCGATGTCGCGCGCGAGCTCGGCGAACTTGGGATTGCGCGCGACGAAATCGGTCTCGCTGTTGACCTCGACGAGCACGCCGATCTTTCCGCCGGCATGAATATAGCTGGCGACGAGCCCTTCGTTTGCGACGCGATCGACCTTCTTCTGCGCCGCGGCCGCGCCGCGTTCTTGCAGGACGGTCTTGGCCTTCTCAAAATCGCCGTTCGCTTCCGCGAGCGCCTTCTTGCACTCCATCATCGGCGCGTCCGTTGCCTCGCGCAGGCGTTTGATTTCGTCGGCTTTGGGTTGATATGCCACGGTTGACACTCGAGAGTCTCCAGATAGAATGCGCGCCGCGCAGCGGTGCGCCGGGTACGCAGAGAGGCCCGGCAGGCCTCTCATTTGCTATTGTCGTGCGGCGGCCTTGCCGCTATGCGCCCGCCTCGGCCTCGGCGAGCGTGGTGACCGGCTCTTCCGCCGGCTCTTCGTACGCGTCGTACGCGGCCGCTTCGGCCCCGTAGTCGACCGCATCCGCGGCGCTCTGCGTCTCGGTGCGCCCTTCGATGATCGCGTCGGCTATCTTCGAGACCATCAGCTTGACCGCGCGAATGGCGTCGTCGTTGCCCGGAATCGGATAATCGATCTCGTCGGGATCGCAGTTGGTGTCGATCACCGCGATGATCGGGATCTTGAGCTTGCGCGCTTCCATGACCGCGATGCGTTCTTTTTTCGGATCGACGATGAAGACCGCGTCCGGAAGGCGGTGCATGTCCTTGATGCCGCCCAGGAAGCGTTCGAGCTTGCCCATCTCGTCGGCGAGTTTGGCCACTTCTTTCTTCGGAAGGCGGTCGAAATCGCCCTGACGCTTCATGTTCTCGAGTTCGCGCAGACGCGAGATCCGTTTCTGAATCGTCGAGAAGTTCGTCAGCGTCCCGCCCAGCCACCGCTGGTTGACGTAGAAGGTGCCGGCGCGTTCGGCCTCTTCCTTCACGACGTCTTGCGCCTGCTTCTTGGTGCCGACGAAGAGCACGACTTTGCCTTCCCGCGACAACTGGCGAACCGCGTCGTAGGTTTCACGGAGCTTTTGAACGGTGAGCGCCAGATCGATGATGTAGATGCCGTTGCGCTCTTGAAAGATGTACGGCTTCATCTTCGGGTTCCAGCGCCGGGTCTGGTGACCGAAGTGCACGCCCGCTTCGAGCAGCGCGCGCATGGAAATGACTGACAAGTCAGCATGCCTTTCTGGCCTGCGAGGCCGGCCGCCATCCTGGAGCCGTCCTACCGGTGAGGCCATAGCGCCCCCCATCCGTGCGGGGCGAAGTGAACAACCGCCCGAGTATAGCACGGACCGGGGGCCCCTTGTCATCAGGGATTCCGGCACGGGAGTGAGCGGGCGTCCCGGGAGCCAAGTAAGCCCCGCTTTGGAACCGACCGTTCTCGACGACCTCGGGCCCCTCTACCACGACTACCGGTGGTTCGGCGCCCAAAACGAGCAGATCGCAAACTTCACCGTCAACCAGCGCGTCAAAGAGCCGATCCTGCTCGGCTATATCGCGCTGGCCATCGGCAAGAGCCGGCGGCGCGTCGACGACCCCGTGTCGTTCGCCGAGCTCTTCTGCGCCGACGGCTATTACACGATGCTGGCGGCCCGTCTGGGCGCGAATCCGGCAGTCGGCATCGACAGCAACCGCGACGGCTGGAGCGACCATATGCCGGAGATCGCGCGGCGCCTGGGCCTGCCGGCGGTACGCTTCGAGCAGCGCGACGTAGCCTCCGTAGAAGAGCGCGACGCCTACGACGTCGTCGCGAATTTGGGCGGCCTGTACCACGTGGCCAATCCGGTCGAAATACTGCGCAAATCGTGGCAGATGGCCCGCCGCTTCCTGGTCGTGCAGACGGTGGTCTCGATGGCCACCGACAGCGACACCTATTTCGAAGCGCCGGCGCCCGGTTGGCCGCATGGCAGCCGATTTAGCGCTAATTCGTTTATAGCGATGCTGCGCCGCGAAGGCTACCGCGTGGTGGACGGCCATTTCAACGTGTTGGAAGGCAATCAGCGCCCCGAAGACCGCGGCAGCGTCTATTTCCTTATAGAAAAGGGTTAAGGGCGCATAGCAGCCGAGCCGAAAGCAGTAATGATGCGACTACTCGTGACGGGCGGCTTGGGCTTTATCGGCTCGACCTTCATTCGCGTCGTGCTGGCGGAACGTCCGGATTGGGAGATCGTCAATCTCGACGCGATGACGTATGCCGGCAATCCGGCAAATTGCGCCGAGGTGGAAGGCGACCCGCGCTACCACTTCGTCAAAGGCGACATCTGCGATGCCGGGGCGGTGGAGACCGCAATCGGCGCGGGAGCCGACGCCATCGTGAATTTCGCGGCCGAGACGCACGTCGACCGATCGATCCTGGATCCCGAGGCCTTCCTGCGCACGGACATCCTGGGCACGCACGTGCTGCTCGAAGCGGTGCGGCGCAAACGGATCGGGCGATTTCTTCAAGTCTCCACCGACGAAGTCTACGGCGACGTCGAGCATGGCGAGTCGCGCGAGAGCGATGCGCTCAAGCCGCGCAGTCCATACAGCGCGAGCAAGGCGGGCGGTGATCTGCAAGTTCTCGCCTACTGGAACACGTACCGGACGCCGGTGCTCATTACGCGCGGATCGAACACCTACGGTCCGCGCCAATATCCCGAGAAGATCGTTCCGCTCTTCGTCACGAACTTGATCGACGGCCACAGCGTGCCGGTGTACGGCGACGGTCTGCAGATCCGCGATTGGCTGCACGTCGACGATCACGCGCGCGGCATTCTGCACGTCCTCGAGCACGGCACCATCGGCGAGGTCTATAACATCGGCGGAGGCAACCCGCGCCGCAACATCGATCTGACGCGCCGGCTGGTCGAGGCATGCGGGCGTTCCGCGGAGACGCACGTGAAGTACGTCGCGGACCGCGAAGGGCACGATCGGCGCTACGCGGTCGATTGTTCCAAAGCGCGCGCGCTCGGGTGGACGCCCCGCGTTCCGTTCGACGAGGGCCTCGCCTCGACGATCCAATGGTACCGGCAAAACGAAGACTGGTGGCGTCCATTGAAAAACGGCGAGTTCCTGGCCTACTACCAGCGCCAGTACGCGCACCGGTAGGAACGCACGACCGATGACGGCCGTACAAACGCCGGGAAGCTTCGGCATGGGCGCTCACAAGGCTCGAGTTCCGGTGGCCCTGCGCGGAGAGCGGCACATTCTTTCCTGGGCAATTACGAATACGTACTTTCAGGAAATCCTCGGACCGCGAACGTTCGGCTCGGTGCTGAATATCGGCGCCGGCCGCGCGAGCGCGATCTTTCGCCAGCCGGAGATGTTCGCAGCAAGCGAATACCACACGCTCGAAACGCCGGGTGACGTGCCCGCAACCTATCACTGCAGCGCCGAAACGATGGACGGCGTGCCCGACGAACATTACGACTGGGTCATTTCGACGGCGGTCTTAGAGCACGTCAGAGATCCGTGGGCGGTCGCGCGTCAGGCGATGCGCGTCACCAAACCCGGCGGGTTCATCTATACGCTGGCTCCGTTTGCCCATCAGGTCCACGTCGGCCCGGATTACGGGGACTACTGGCGCTTCACGCCCAATGCCATGGAAATACTCTTCACCGGCTGCAAGCTGCGAGAGGTGGAAGTGTGGGGCGACGATCCGATCATGCCGAATTGCTACGCTGTGCTCGTACAGAAGCCGCCGTTCGACGAACGGGCGAAGGTCCCGTACCTGTGGCTCGACTATCCGAATGAAGCCGACTGGCAGGCGATCTGCGCCGACGATCGCACCCAGTTCGACATCCAGCTCTTTCAGCTCGTCAAGACGCCGCCGCAGATCGCAACCGAAATGCACATGCTGCGCGAGCAGACGAACCTTTCGACGGGCGTCTTTCTCCCGATCCACCAAGTGACCCGCGCCAGCATAGACCGCTACGCCCGCCGCATCGGCACGCTCGGTATCCGCGGCGATCAATCGTACATCGCAGGCGTCGCGTGAAGGGCGTCATTTTAGCGGGCGGCCTGGGAACGCGGCTTCGTCCGCTGACCAAGGTGACGAACAAGCATCTGCTGCCGATCTACGACAAGCCGATG
>DASRDE010000128.1:0-3518 GCA_035652755.1 Vulcanimicrobiaceae bacterium
CTCAAGACGAGCTCGCGCGAATGCTCACGCCCGACCCGGTCAGCGGATACGGTTACGCTTGGGAGCTTGTGCGGCGCAACGGGAAACAGGTCGTTGCTCACGGGGTTTGAGCGAGTACGGCTACAACTCACAAGTCGATTGGACGCCTGATGGGCGGGCTGTCGTCGTCGTGTTTGCCAACACCAGCTCGATGCTTGGCGGGGCACGTCCACGCGATGCGGTGAATGGGCCACTTCTGGATTTTGCAATGGGCTCTCGCTCTCTTGACGTGCCCGATATCCGGCCGGTGTTAAGACCCGCTCTCGTCAAAAGCCTCGATCGTGCCTACAAAGTGCGTGCTGGCGGATCGATTATTGCGCATGCTGCCGGAAACGTTCTCCTCCTGGATCCGCAGGATCAAGGCGGCGTTGATGCACTCGGCGGATTCGATCCGGCGACTCGTTCCAGATTAGGCCGTGAAACCTCAGATACCCAGACGCTGCTTCGCGAGCTTTCTGCATCAGATTGCTCGACTGCGACACGGGTTAGTCCAGACCACAGCGCGAGCTTCTGCCAGGGTTTGCTCGCTCGGATGAGATCGTTGGCCGCAGCGAACAATGGAAAAAACCCTTCGTTTACCATCCTGGGATCCGTCCCAAGTTGGTGGGAGCCGGACGGAACAGACGCAACTTTTGTCAGCGTCGGCGGAAAAGAAAGGACGATCTTCCGTCTGCACTGGCTCGACGGTAGGATAGTTGGGCTCGGAGGGCATGCCATCGACAATCCGCTGGAAACGCCTCTTGTGCCGGTGTCGGACAAGACGTTGGCCGGGTTTAACCCTGGCGCAGTAAACGTCGTCCGCGCCGTAGTGAGCGGCACGACACTCCGCTTGCAAAATTCCTTCGGGGAGCGATCGACTCTGTACCAGGTTCGATAGCGCTCCAAGGCCTTAAAGAGTCATCCAGCCGCCTCCCGCGAGCGTACTTAGGTGCGTACCGTCTTAATAAAGGAGTTTCCATGCACCTAATCGCCGCAATCGTTTTCGCCATGCTCGCCGGCCCGAGCCCTGCGCCCTCAAGCATGATGCATCATTCGATGATGTCGCATTCCATGATGAAATCACACTCGATGATGAAGTCGCACTCCATGATGAAGTCGCACTCCATGATGACCCATTCGCCGATGCCGGCGGGTACGCCGCACGCGCGCTGACCGGACCATGCGGCGCTCGTTCGCGGCAGCGGCCGCGCTCCTGGCTTTTTCCGCCGGCCTCACTGCCGCGGCGGGCGCTGCGCCGACGCCGATTCTGCTGGAGCTCTTCACGTCGGAGGGCTGCTCCAGCTGCCCTCCCGCCGATGATCTGCTGCAGCGATTGGAGCGGACGCAGCCCGCGCGCGGCGCCCGGCTAATCGTCCTTAGCGAACACGTCGACTACTGGAACGCGCTGGGCTGGAAAGATCCGTTTTCGTCGCCGCAATTCACGGCGCGGCAGTCGGCCTACGCTGCGCGCATCGATCCCTCCGGCGGTGTTTTTACGCCGGAGCTCGTCGTCGACGGGCGTGAAGGCGTGGTCGGCAGCGATGCGCGCGCAGTCAGCGCTGCAATCGACCGCGAAGCCGCAATGCCCAAGCTCGCGATGGCGCTTTCACGGCCGTCGTTGCAGGGATCGGCAATTCGCGTTCGAGTTACGGCCGGCGCGCCGCAGGGTCCGGCGCGGCTCTACGTCGCGATTGCGTCGGACCGCGTGGAATCGAACGTCACCGCCGGCGAAAATGCCGGACGCACGCTGGCGCACGTTTCGGTCGTGCGCGCGCTCGTAACCGCGGGCACGTTTACCGGATCGGCGCGCATCGACAAACAGCTCGCGATTCCGATGGGCGCGGGGGCCCCGAGCGGCGGGCTGCGAATCGTCGCTTTTCTTCAAGACGTTAAATCGCAGGCAATACTGGCCGCAGCTCAAGAAGCGCTGCCGGCGTTGAGCGATACGACGCTCGACAACCGCCGCACCGCGCGGTCGATGCGATAAAGCTCGCGAAGCGCTCCGCGATCGGCGGCGGGCTTCGCGATCGTTTCCTGCGGCTGAGCCGCACCGTCGCGCAGACCGTCTTCGAGCGCGCGAATATGACCGAGCACCGCCTCGCCGGCCGTGTCGATCCCTGGCGCAGCCGCGCCGGCACCGTCGCATGCCGCGACCGCGAGCGAGCGCGCGTACGTTCCAAGCGCAGCATAAAGTCCCAGACGCAAGCGCAGGCGCTGCGTGTTGCTCAAACGCCCCGCGCCAAGCAGCGGTTCGATCTGCGTTCGCAGACTCTGCACGGCTTCGTCGTACGAGCGAACTGCCCGCACCGGGTCCGCGTCCGCCTTGCCTTCGATCCGGTCCAGGCTGGCTTGAATTGCCGCCGATAATCGCTCCAGCGCTTCAACGGAAACGCTCGCCAGCACGCGGTGCGTTCCAATCGGAAACAGCACCAGTGCGGCAAGCCCGCCGCACACCGCGCCGACGATCGTCTCCACCAGCCGGATGAACAGCAGCTGGTCGCTGAACGTGCCGATGAGAACGTACAGCATCGACAACAGCGCCGTAAGGAAGAAGGTGAATACCGCATACGAGAGCCGCAGTGTATAGACGCCGGCAAAGAGAAAGACGAAAACCAGCACAAACGCGGCGGTATCGTTCCCTCGCACGAGATACGCAATTCCGCCGCCGGCCGCGATCCCCAGCGCCGTTCCCGCCACGCGTCCCCAGCCTTTGACGATCGTTTCGCCGCTGGACGATACGCCGGTAAAAACCAGGAACGTCGTGAGGACCGCCCAGTACCACCGCTGCGGCGAGAGCAGCTCACCCGCTATAAGTGCGATTGTTGCGCCGGCGCTCAGTTGCACGGCCTGGCGTGCACCGGGCGTTAGAAAATTGGTTTGAACCTCCGTGCCGGCGCGGTACGGCCCGCGCGGCGTCCAGGCGGGATTCGCGCGCACACCTGGATCGATCGACAACACCGGCATCGCGATCGCGGCGCACGGGTCGCGCAGCGCGCGCTCCACGGCCGCCTGGGTTTCGAGTTCGGTCTCCAGCAGTTGCGCGTGCTGCCGCTGAGCCTCGGGCTGCTGTCCGAGCAGGTCGCCGATCACGATCGCTGCTTCGTTTAAACGGTAGGCGTGGTGTTGCACGCGCCGGCGCATCGCCGGCGTCCAGCGGCCCAGCTGCGCGGCGTGCCGCAGCTCGCGCGCGATCGATCGCTGCCGAGCGCGAAACGCTTCGATCGCGTTGGCGAGCGCCGCGTCCGGACGGTCGCGAAAGACGAAGAAGCGATAGAAGTACGTGCATACGGCCGCAACGGTGATGCCGGCGATCAGCCACGGCAGCGTCTGCGCTTTGGCACGAAGGAAGAGCGAGAAGAAGAACGCGAGCACCGCCATCATGCCCAGCGCGTTGTACCGCGGTCCGAAGCGCCGAACGTACACGGCTGCAAAGAGCACTGCAAGAAAGAGCGCATCCTGCAGGTAGCGGTTAAACTCGGTCAGCGTCCCCGCGCAGACCA
>DASRDE010000129.1:0-2325 GCA_035652755.1 Vulcanimicrobiaceae bacterium
TCATGCGTAAACTGGTGGTGCTGGCCTATCGCATTATGAAAGGGGCTGCATCAACCACGCTCATTGCGGCCTAAAGGGCTTGATTTTTAACACGGTATCTGAGCGGAGCGCGGGCGCGCATTGCGCGGCCTACGCAGTCGAAGGACTGGCTAGCGGAAGATCTCGTGGTCGAAGGACTGGCTAGCGGAGCGCTTCGCGCTTGCGGCGCTCAGCGGTGACGATCGCGCGAATTGTCGGCCAGTTGTCGTTTGCCAGTGCGCGCTTTTTCGCGCGGGACCATCCTTTCAAGCGCTTTTCCCAGTCGATTGCGTCAGCGACTTCCGAAAACTGCGAGCAGTGCACCAGCTTCAGCGGACGGCGCGTGTAGGTATAACACTCCTCGAAGTAGCCATTCTCATGCTGCCACAGGCGTTCGTCCAGGGCACTCGTCACTCCGACGTAGTACGAACCGTCGGCACATAAGAGCATATAAACGTAGTAATCTTTCACCCTGCGCCTTCCCGACGAGATGCGGCAGCCTCAAGCCCTTTGTGCCGTCCTTCGACTGCGTGGGCCGCGCAATGCGCGGCGTAACTCCGCTCTGGATGACACAGATTGCCGCACGCCAGTCCTTCGACTGCGTGGGCCGCGCAATGCGCTGCGTAGCTCCGCTCAGGATGACACAGGTTGCCGCACGCCAGTCCTTCGACTGCGCGGGCGCGCACCAGGTGCGCGCGTGCCTCCGCTCAGGATGACCGGGGAGGAAACTTGCGCGAACGGACGTCCTCGGCAAATGCGTGGAGCGCTTCCGTAGCTGCGCTGCCCATGTTGGCGTATTGTTTGGCAAAGCTCGGTGCAGTCGCGTGCAGGCCCAAAACATCGTGCAGCACGAGCACCTGCGCGTCGCAATGCGGCCCGGCGCCGATGCCGATGGTCGGAATCGAGAGCACCTGCGTGATCTCGCGCGCGACGTCGGGATCGATTACTTCAAGCACGACCGCGTAAGCGCCGGCCTCTTCGACCGCGCGCGCGTCGTCCAGCAGCCGAGCGCGATTGGTTCGAACTTTATAGCCCGGCCCCAGGCTTGCCGTCTGCGGCATCACGCCGATATGGCCTACGACGGGAATGCCCGCGCCGTAGATCGCCCGGATGCGCTGCGAAACGAGCGTTCCGCCTTCCATCTTGACCGAGCACGCGCCGCCCTCTTTGACCAGCCGAATCGCGTTGCGCACGGCGTCTTCGTCGCTGATTTGGTACGACCCGAACGGCATATCGACCATCACGTGCGCACGCGCCGTAGCGCGCGTCACCGCCTGCGCGTGATGGATCATGTCCTCGATCGTCACGGGCGTTGTCTCGTCGTAGCCCAAGACGTTGTTGCCGACGCTGTCGCCCACCAAAATTACGTCGATGCCCGCATGTTCGGCGAATTGCGCGAACGGCGCGTCGTACGCCGTAACGACCGGAAAGAGCGTCTTGCCCTTGCGGCGCTTGATCGCGCCCGCGGTGACGCGGCGAACCGCGGCGGGCTTTGCCGGCGTGTAGGGCCGAGCGTCGTTGGGATCCGCGGGAGGCTTGGCCGTTGCGCTCACAAGATCAGGTGGACACAGCGGTCGAGGAAGCCCGGCGCGTTGAGCCGTTCGCGTGAATCACGCTGCTGCCCGAGAGTTGTTCGATCAGTGAAACGAACGCGCGGACCGGCGTTCCGGTCGGGCCTTTCGCTTGCCATGCGGACTCGCCGTCGAGATACGCCGTGCCCGCGATGTCGAGGTGAATCCACGGCGTCTCGCCCGCGAACGCTTTCAAGAAAGCCGCCGCGGTGAGCGTGCCCGCGGCGCGCCCGCCCGTGTTCTTTAAATCCGCGATGTCGCTCTTCATCGCGCTGGTGTAATCCTCGTACAGCGGCATATGCCAGTACCGCTCGCCGGTCGGTTTGGCCGCCGCAAGAAACGCGCCGGTGAACTCGTCGTCGTTCCCGATTGCCGCGCTGGCTGCATGGCCGAGCGCGACGACGCATGCGCCGGTCAGCGTGGCGGTGTCGACAATTTTAGTCGCCCCGAGTTTGTTCGCATAGCAAAGCGCATCGGCCAGAATCAAGCGCCCTTCGGCATCGGTGTTAATGACCTCGATCGTCTTGCCGTTCATCGCGGTGAAGATGTCGCCGGGTTTGGTGGCGCGCCCGCCCGGCATGTTCTCGGTCGCGGGCACGATGCCGACGACGTTGAGCTTCGGTTTGAGCTTGCCCAGCGCGTGCATCGTCGCGATGACGCCCGCGCCGCCCGACATATCGTACTTCATCTCTTCCATGCGGTCCGCGGGCTTGATCGAGATGCCGCCGGTGTCGAA
>DASRDE010000130.1:0-3305 GCA_035652755.1 Vulcanimicrobiaceae bacterium
ATCCTCACCGTGATCCTGTATTATGCCGCGCAGGCGTTGGTACCGCACGTTGCGGCGGGTGCATGATGGATTGGGGTAGTCTGGGAGCCGGCGTGCTGCGTTGGGCGCACGTCTTCGTCGGCATCATGTGGATCGGGTTGCTTTACTTCTTCAATTTCGTCAATGCCGACGCGACCAAAGCGGCAAATGCCGCCGGTGAAGGTGCGCCGATCGGCAAGTACATTATGCCGCGTGCGCTGTTCTATTTTCGCTGGGCCGCCCTGTTCACGTGGCTCGTCGGCGCCGGACTGCTCAGCATGCTTCCACCGCAAAACGGCATGAACGGCTTTCTGGCCGCGTTCGCGCTGCAAGGTGTGGACGCGCCCATCGGCATCGGCGCGTGGCTGGGCACGATTATGTTCGTCAACGTCTGGACGTTCATCTGGATGAACCAGAAAAAGATCTTGGGCTTCGTGCCGGCGACCGACGAGGAAAAGGTCAAAGCGCGCCGGGTTGCCTTCCTGGCATCGCGCGTGAATACGATGCTCTCCATTCCCATGCTCTTCTTCATGGTGACCGGACCGCATCAATCGATCTACCACTAGACGTGCACGCTGCCGGGCGCGCCCTGCGCGCTCGGCAGATCTTTACCGCGCCTGGCTGCGCGTGACGTACGCCGCGAGCTCGGAACGATTGCGCAAACCGAGCTTTTCATAGATCGACGTGAGGTGCTTTTCCACGGTTCGCTGATTGACCGCGAGGCGCTCGGCGATGTGCTTATTCACCGTGCCCCGCGCAACCAGCGCGGCGATCTCGCGCTCGCGCTCCGAAAGTCCGACCTGCCCGTCTAAAGCGGCATGCGTACCGGTTCGCCGCAACGGACCGGCAGCGTGCAGCCGGCGATACAGCACGCTCGCGCGGCGGACGTCGCCGCCGATCTGCAGACATGCGGCCTGATGAAGCGGCCATCCCAAGCGCACGTATTCGGCCAGCGCATCCGAAGCATGCAGTTGCGCGGCAACCGGTTCGCCCGCGTGCGACGCGCGCAGCGCGCGCAAGTGGTGCGCGGTTGCGCGATAAATCGCCGCCGAAGACATTCCGTCAAGCACGTCCAGATGAGCGAACGCCGCGGTACGGGCTGCCTCCGTGCCGATCTCTGCTGCGGCGAGCAAGGTTTCCGTTGCTCCAAACGGACTGCTCAATGACGCCGCGGCGCGCTCGAGGATGCGGTGGGCGCCCTCGGCGTCGCCGTTCGCCCAGAGCCACCGCGCATGCGGGCCTGCGATTCGCCCCAGCGTCGAGTTGATTCGACTGGCAAACGCGGTTTCAACGACTTCGGGCGAGCAATACCGTTCGACAAGCGCCTCGTCCCAGAGCGCGAATCCGACGGTGAATGCCGCGGCCGCGAGTGCGATGGCGCCCGTAGACGCGACTTCGGGAATCGCGCCCGCGCGTTCGATGCAGGTCCTGGCCTGCGAGAGTCTGCCGCCGCGCGCGTGAACGAGCGCCGAGTTCGCGAGGGCGAGCATTTGCAGCGAAGACAGCCGCGTGCGCTCCAAATCGGGCAGCAAGGCGTCAAAATGCGACAGCGCTTCGTCGTCACATCCGAGGATCGCCAGACCGAAACCGCAATTGAAACGCGCGCGCAGCGTTTCGAACTCGCCGAGCGGTTCGTGCAACACTGCGTTAATCTCGATGTCGGCGCGAAAAGCGTTCACGTCGCCCGCAACGAGATCGGCGTACTGCACCGCATCCTGGTATTCGGGCGTTCCGTGCAGGCGGTCCGACTGCGCAAGCAGCTCCCGGGCGCGATTCACCTCTCCGCGATCCAAGTGCAAGTACGCAAGGCTGACCAGCAACTTGGGGCGGTTCCCACCGCCCGAATCCATCGCCGCAAGCGCGTGCTCGAGAATATGCATGCCGCGCTCGTTGTCGCCGGCGACTCTGGCCTGCGCGCCCATCGCCAAGTAGAGATCCGTTAGATCCCGCTCGCTGCCGGACTCCGCATACAGTTCGGCTGCTGCGGAGTACCTGTCAAGCGCTTGCGCCGCCTTTCCGTCGGCGGCACAGCTGCGCGCGCTTTTCACGAGCAAACCGGCTCGGATTTTGGCTTCGTGGGATACCGCGATCGCACGGTCGTAGCTGCGCACGGCGTCTCCGTAGACGTGGAGCGCATGCGATCGATCCCCGGCCTGTTCGTTGTAGATGACCCCCTTGCCGGGATCGCCGGCAGCCCACGCATGGTATCCCAGATCGGCGACGTTGGCGTCGCGATCTTCGAGCGTGAGGAGGATCTGCGCGTGGAGCGGCTTGCGCTCCGCGCTCAAGAGCTCGCCGTAGATCGCCTGCTGCGTCAGTGCGTGCCGAAACGCATACGCCGGCGGTTCGACGGGAAGTTCGTCCACGAGTTGTAAACTGCGCAGCCGCCTGAGCACTTCGAGTGCGTCCGCGTACTGCAGGCCGCAGAGCTCGGCAAGGAGCGCCGCATCGAAGCGCCGCCCCAGCACGGCAGCGCGCGTGAGCAATGCGCGCGACCGCGCATCCAACCCCGAGACGCGTTCGAGCACCGTGGACCGCACGGTGAACGGCAGCTCCTCTCGCGCTGCTCCCGCTGCGGCATCCAACGCGTTCTTGAGCAGCTCTTCGGCGAAAAAGGGATTGCCGTCGCAGCGCTCCACGATCTCTTCGAGCACGTCGGCCTGCAGGTGCTGCGCGCCTGCGGCCAGGCGGATCAAACGCCGCGTCTGCACGTGCCCCAGCGGCCGCAGCCGGATGCTGTACGTAGCACGATCGCGCAGCAGACGCGCCAAGTGCGGCTCGAGCTGCTCCAAGCCCCGAAATTCGTCCCCGCGGTACGTCGCAACGACGAGCGCCCGAAGCGAGACGATCGAGGGTACGAGCGCGCGCAGGAAGAGCAGCGTTCCGTCGTCGGCCCAATGCAGATCTTCCAGCAGCAGGACCACGCATCGGCGCGCGCACGCCTGCGAGAACTGCTCGACGAGTGCCGACAGCTGCTCGGCGCGGTTCTGCGCCTGCGCGATCGACGCCGACGGTAAAACCATGCGCATCGCTTCCATCACCGCGCCGAACGGCGGGTTTCCGAATTCGCGGTTCAGGCCGAGTCCTAGAGAGGCGCGACCCCCGGAAAGCGTTCCGCGGAACGCCACGAGCAGCCGGCTCTTGCCGATTCCAGCGTCGCCCGAGACCAGCACCATCGACCCATGACCGCGCGACGCAGCGAGCCGGCGTTCAACCAGCTCCGCGAGCTCATCGTCCCGGCCCACCAAACTCGGGCAGACCAAGGCGCGCGTCAGCATGCCGCTCCT
>DASRDE010000131.1:0-22864 GCA_035652755.1 Vulcanimicrobiaceae bacterium
GGGCCCGACCCGATGACGATCACGCGTTCCATGACCGGGAGACTTCGACGTGCTCGAGGATGAATTCTGCGACGTTCTCACCAAGGCGATGCGCGGTACCGGAAAGGACGCGGCGGCGCTCTCTCGCGCGCTCGGAATCGAAGCCGCCCTGGTACGCGGGTGGGCCTCCGGAAGCGGCGCTCCCGATGAAGCGCAGGCCCGCGCGTTGGCGCGCGAATTGCGTTTGGACCCGGGCAAGCTGGCCGACGCCGTGCTGGCGCGATGGCACCCCGACCCCATCGAACTTCCCGACGTGCGCCACCATCCGCAGCGGCCGCACCCGAGCAACGGCTACGTCTTCTTTCTGGACGGCGGCAAACGCGCGGCGCTCGTCGACCCCGCGGGGGTCCCGGCCAATCTGCTGCGCATCCTGCGCGACGGCGAATACCATTTGGAGTACCTGCTGATCACGCACAAGCACGCCGATCATTGCGATGCCACAGCCGAGATCGCGCGTCATTTCCCGGATGCCAAGATCGTGATGCACGGGGCAGACGTGCACGCAATCGGCGCGGCCGGACGCGGGGCGCTGCTGATTAAAGACGGCGAGGAACTGCCGTTCGGCGACACGCGCGTCCGGCTCATCCACACTCCGGGCCACACGGACGGTTCTTCATCGTTCCTGTTCAGATCGACGCTCTTTACAGGCGACACGCTTTTTGCCGGCAGCGTCGGCGGCGCATACGGCGACGCGAGCACCTACTCCGACATCCTCAACAGCGTCCGTTCCAAGATCTTCACGCTGCCCGACGACACGGTGCTGATGCCCGGACACGGACCGCCGAGCAAAGTGGGCTGGGAGAAAGAGCACAACCCCTTTTTCGACTGACTGCTACCGCGCTTTTACGTCCGCGTGCGCGCGGGCTCCATCACCGGAAACGATCGTCACCCGCACGCGGCGCGGCGCGCCCTCGTCCGTGCGCACCGCTTGGAATTCGACCACGCCGCTGCCGCGCGCATCGAGCTGCATCGCGTATTGAAACGGCGAGCAGACGTCGCGCGTGCAGAATGCCGCGATCCATCCGCGCGGCAGGCCGGTCGCCCGCAAGCGGACGTTCTGCTTGGGATGTCCGTGCACCGCGAGCTTGTACTTGACGGCATCGGGAGATGCAGCAGCCGGGAGCGGCCCGCTCCACGGCGCAAGGGTCAGAAGCACGGTCAAAAGCATCATGTCCTCAATTTGTATCCGGCAACGGCCATGCGAAGCGCGATCCCGAGCGCGAGCAGCATGAGCGCGACCAGCACGCCCGACGAAAGCCAAAGCGGGAGGTAGCTCGTTCCGGTGTAGCTGTGCCGGAACGCGTCGATGGCATAGAACATCGGATTGACGTACTCGAAGCGCAGGATCCCTTCGGAAAGAAAATGCGCCGGCGTGAAGGCGCTGCCGACGAAGACCAGCGGCGTGATGGCAAAGGTCGTCAGCACGGCCAGGTGGTCGAACTTCTCGGCAAGCAGACCGAAGATGACGCCCAAGCCCGAAAAAAGCAGCGAGACGACGACGATAATGCCGAAATACAAGCCCCAGTCTTTGGGCAAAGTGTGAACGAGCAGCAATCCCAATGCCATGATCATGTTCGCGATCAGCAGCGCCCGCACCAGGCTCCCCAGGACATACCCGAACACGATCTCGAACGCCGACATCGGAGCGATGAGCATCTCCTGAATCGAGTTCATGAAGCGGCCTTGAAAGACCGAACTGCTGCACTCGCCGTACGACGAGTCGATGACTTGCAGCATGATGAGTCCTGGAATAAGAAACTCCGCGTACGTCGTTCCCGGATCCATCCGGATGCGGCCGCCGAGCGAGACGCCGAAGACGAAGACGTAAAGCAGCGTCGTAATCACGGGCGGCCAGATCACCTGATTGATGATCTTCAGGCTGCGCACCATCTCGCGCCGAATCAGCGTCACCATCGCGACGCCGTTGAAATCGGCGGCGATCATGAACGGGTGAGTTCCAAAAAGACGTCTTGAAGGCGCCTTCCGTCGCGCGCGAGCAGCTCGTGCGTCGGTGCCAGTGCGACGAGCCTGCCGGCGCGGATGATACCGATGTTGCGGCAGAGCGTCTCGGCTTCTTCCAGGTAGTGCGTGGTCAAAAACACGGTCATGCCGTCCGCGTTCAAACTGCGCAGCAGGTCCCAGAGCTCCAAGCGCAGCTCGACGTCGACGCCCGCAGTGGGCTCGTCCAAGATGAGCAGCTTCGGCGAATGGATCAAAGCGCGTGCCAGCGTGAGACGCCGCTTCATGCCGCCCGACAACTTCATGTAATCCTGTTTGGCTTTGGAGGCAAGGCCGAAGCGCTCCAGGAGCATGTCGGCGCGATCGGCGACCTGCCGAGGGCGAAGCCCGTAGTACCCCGCTTGGTA
Organism: Vulcanimicrobiaceae bacterium; assembly: GCA_035652755.1. Classification (GTDB taxonomy): domain Bacteria; phylum Vulcanimicrobiota; class Vulcanimicrobiia; order Vulcanimicrobiales; family Vulcanimicrobiaceae; genus DASRDE01. The sequence continues at coordinate 2,406 of DASRDE010000131.1, forward strand.
GATCAGCACGTCGCGGATCGAGAGGTACCGGTCGAAGTTGTATTCTTGCGGCGCAAGCCCGATCAGGCGCCGGGCTTGACGCCATTGGAGCGCCGCATCGTAGCCGTAGACGCTGATGGATCCGCTCGTGAGGCGGGCGAGCCCGACGATCGCGTTGATCGTGGTGGTCTTTCCGGCGCCGTTGGGCCCCAGGAATCCGAAGAAATCTCCCGCCTGTACGTCGAGCGTAACGCCGTCCACCGCCGTGAAATCGCCGTACCGCTTGACGACGTGCGAAAGCCGCACGGCCGGTGACGTACCGTTGCGCGGGAGAGACGCAGCTAGGGAATCAAAGTCTTTAATCGTTTGTACCGGTGGCGGCGAAGGGTGGAGATCAACTCTGCACTCCCCGGAATCCCGCTCGCGGCCAATTGGGTTGCGACTCTCTTCACGTCGAAGGCCACGCGCCGGTGCTTGACCTCCCAGCCGCCGGTCCGCTGCGTGAGGATCGCGTAACACGCGCGAGGATCCCCGTCTTTCGGAAGTCCGGCCGAGGAGACGTTCACCAGCAGTTTTCCGCGCCAGCACCGCACGTACGGCAAGTGCAGGTGACCGAATGCGATCGTGCTCGCATCGACGGCTCCCAGCAGGCGCGACAGGGTCTCGTCGTCGGCATCGGGCCACAAATGCTCGTCGTCGGAGACCGGATTCGCATGGACGACCAACAGCTCGTTCCCCGGTTCGCCGAACGTGAGTGAGAACGGGAGCGCGGCCAACCACGCGATCCACTTGTCGCCCAGGTCGTTGCGGATCCAAGCGATTTGGGTGCGATCGGCGTCGTCGGCGCCGCGCAGATCCTTCTCCTCTTGCGCTGCGACCATGCGATCCGTGTTGCCGCGCAAGCACTGCGCGCCGACCTCGACAAGCCGCTGCAGGACTTTTTTGGGCTTTGGACCGTCCATGCAGAGATCGCCGGCGGCCACGATGACGTCGGCGCCGCCCTGCTGCTGCAAGTCGGCCAGACATGCGTCGAGGCCGACGAGATTTCCGTGAATGTCCGAGAGTATCGCTATCCGCACGGCTGCGTCCTAAACGCGTTTTAAGTCGAGCGCCAGCATCGACGGCGTCAATCCTACGCGGTCGAAATCGTACATATCCAGCGCCTCGACCGTGACGCCCGCTTTGCGCAGGATCGCGTTGACGTCGCGGAACCGCACGTCCGCGACCACGTGCCGGTCTCCGACGTTGAGCACGCCCGCGCCCAGTTCCTGACCGCGCGGCGTGACGAAGGTACGGAAGCCGGCGAATGCGGCATGGTCGATGTACTCCGCGGATGCAAGCAGGACTTCGTCCTCGGCCACGATCCCCGCGGCCGAACGCAGCGCAACGCCGGGAGCCAGCCGGACTTCGACCACGCGAAAACCGTGCGCGCGCGCGATCTCTGCAAAGCCGCCGCGTCCCAGCGCGTTGCTCCGCCCGCCGGCACCGACGAACGCGGTCGTTCCCGCCATCAGCACGTCGCTTCCGTCCAGCAAGCCCGGCGCCGTCAGGTGGCCGGCGATCGGCACGTCGAGCTTGACGAACTCCGCCTCGAGCCAGCCGCTTTCCGGACGGCGGAACATCGAAGACGGCCTGAGCATCACCGCGCCGTTTTCAAAGGCCACAGCTGCGTCCACGACTGCGGCCGCAAGCGGATCGTTGGTGAAAGCGTCGAGCACGATCGCTTCACAATTGAAATATTCCAAGGTCTTGGCCAGGATCTCGTGCTGCGCGAGGGCGCGCGCGTGAACGGCGTTCGGCTCTCCGGGGAGCGCGCGCGCCAGTTCGATCGCGGCGGGCGGCCGAACCAGAATCGCCGCGCGAAGCGCGCCGGTCGGACGCGCGACCAGCCGCGGGCCCCAAGAGACGTGTGTATGTTGCATTATTCGTTTGCGTTTCCGTGCAGTACCCGCAGGGCGGCGTCGTACAGTTCGCGTTGCTCGGCGGCATATTCGCGGGCCGGCAGTGCCGCCCGGCGCTGCGCGAGCCGGTCGGCCCGGCGCGAGAGATCGACGATCCGCGCTGACCGTTCGACGTCGGCGTCCGGACCACTCTGATCGGTCCGTGCAAGCAGCGCCGCGATTCGGCGCCCTTCGGCGCTCGCGGTCTGCGCGGGTACCGCGAGTGCGGTGTAAGGCGCAGTATCGGCTTGCGGTTGGAAAAAGGACGCCATGTCGGCCGCGAGGAGATCGCCCAGAGAGAGCGGCTGCAAACCGAGCAATTCCTCTTCCGTTTTGAGAATGCTCACGGTGGAGAGGTGAGTCGCGTCGGTGTAATGGCGTTTGGCGTAAGGGGACACGACGATGGCATAGCTGCGGTGCTCGTCGACGTGGTCGCGCGAACTCTGCGCGTCGTCGGGCGTGATGAAGATCGCCGTTGAGCTCCATTCCGGCCGATGGCTCAAAAAGTCCACGATAGCGCCTAGGGCGCGGTCGCCGTCCGCCACCTCCTCGGGAAGCGGCGGAATGTCGCTTCCGAAGCCGCCGTGGTCGGCGGGCAGCCAGATGTAGGTGAACGCCGGAACGGCGTTGCGCAACTCGAGCTGCGTATAATCGCGGATAAATTCCGCGGCGCGCCGCGCGTCGCGAATCCGCAGATTCCATCCCGGATAGTTCAAATCGACGTGGCCCGAAAGCGCTGCCAGTGCCGGCGTGTCGAGGGCGTACAGTCCGCCCAATCCGCTGGTAACGGCCGTTTCGTCGTTTACTCCGCGGAAATAGGGATCGTCGGTGCGCGGATCGGCCGCCTGTCCTTTGTCGTAACCCGATAGACGCAGGAAATCGCCGTAATCCCGGTAGCTCAGGCCCGCGCGAGCCAGCGCGTTGAAGATGTAGCCGTCGCGCGGGTAATCTTCGGGATCTTCGTTCTTTTCGTCCAAGGGCGCGCGGCCCGCCTTGACGAGCAGCGTTTTCTCGGCGTACGCCGTGGTCGTGCCCGCGGCGGCAAATTGATGGCCCGCATCCGATTCTTCGGCATCGGCGTAATAGTTGGTCGCCAGTCCGAACGTCGCCGCCAGCGCGTGGAGATTCGGCGTAATCGATGCGCCGAAGGACACCAGCGACGGATCGCCGTTGCCGAGCGGCGCTCCGGCGGAGTCGGTTAAATCGCCGAGCATCGCGTCGTACGTCTTATTCTCTTCCAAGATGAACACGACGTGAGCGATCGCCGTGCTGCGCCGGCCCGATCGCAGCGGAGGGACGATCGCGTTGTCGACGGCCCGCGTGGCCAAACGGTTGTACCGCAGCGTCGAAAGCGTCGTCTTCCCGAGCGGGAGTTTATGCAGGTCGATGCGCTGCAGCGTCGCCCATTGCACTTTTCCATCCGCGGCAGCTTCATAGATGCGGCCGTCGGCGGCCTGGACGTACGGCGGGCCGCCTTTAAAGCCGGGCTCTTGACCCAAGCCCTTGGCATTGGTCACGTAGAGGAAACGCCCGTTGGGCGAGACCGCGATCGCCGTCGGGTACCATCCGGTCGGAATCAATCCCAAACGGTGCAGTTGCACGGGATTTCGCGCATCGAGCACCGCAACCGCATTCATTCCCGCGAGCGCGACGTACAGGCGTTTCCCGTCGGGGCTGAGCGTGATCGCATTGGGCTGCGTTCCGTACGGCGCGCGGTCGAACAGGCGCAGCTGCAGCCCGCCGACGACGCGCGGCGTGCCGGATAAACCGACGATGGCGATGCGGTCGACGTTGGTCATGCATACGTAGGCATAACGCTTGTTCTTGGAGATCGCGATCGCACCCGGATGGGCGCCTCCGACGATTTGCGTGCCGTCCGGCGCCCCGTCCATCGGCGTCGACGCCGCCGGCGTTCCCGCAAAACCGTCGCCCTGCAGCTGCAAGACCGAAAGCGCCGAACTTCGCGCCGTTTCGAACGCCGGATTGGCGAATTGCGGCAATCGCACGGGCTGCGGCAAGAACGCATATTGCATCAAGCCCGGGTCGGTCACGTAAAGCCGATCGCCGGCGACGCCCGCGCCGTAAGGAAAGAAACCGACCTGCGCCGATCCGCTCACCCGGCGTCCGGCGACGTCCACCGCGGTAACGGTATTGCCGACGTTGTCGACGACGTAAGCGGCGCGGCCGTCGGCCGAGAGCGCAATCCACCCGGGAAACGCGTGTTTGGCGTTTGCGTTGGATGCGCCGCCGGGTGGCGGAATCGGAAGCGGCGGAGCCGCTTCGCTCAACTTGCCGAAGCCGTCCAATTGCAGAAAGCGCAGTTCATCCGATCCGCCGCCCGACGCCAATACAAGCGTCCGCGCCGGATTTGCGGGATCGCGCATCGCGGCCACGCCCAGGAAGAACCGCGCGCCGGACGGCGAGTACACGTCGGTGACGCGCATCGTCGCCGTGTCGACGACGGCCAGTGAGTATCCGCCGCGCACGCCCGGCACCAAGCCGCTGACGGCGCCGGCTTCCTGTTCGTCGTCGTTGGTGACGATGGCGTAACGCCCGTCGGGCGAGAGCGCAACGCCCAAAGCATTCGTGCCGACCACGACGCTGCGCCCGACAGGCGCGGCGATGCGGCCGTTCGGGAGGATGAAGTTGTACGGGTTGGCGGGGTTCGGAGCGCCCGCCGGCCGCTGGCCGGCCGGAGCCGTATAGAGGGCAGGGAGGGGCGCGGCAGCCAGCAAGAGCGCCGACAGCCCGAACGCGCCGAGGCGGACGAGATTCACGCGCCTTCGCATACGGACGCCCGGACAGTGTCCCCTGCTCGGGCTGCTAGACCAAGGGGTTGAGCGCTGCCGCCAAGCGCCGCACGCCTTCGGCGGCATCGGCCGGCGCGAGGTGGCCGAAGGAAAGCCGCAGCGCCGGCGGCCCCGTACGCGTGGGATAGAACGGCTCGCAGGGCATGACGAGCACGCCGTGCCGGGCGCACGCGTCGAATGCCGCCTGCGTGGAGAGCCGCGGCGGAAGCGAGAGCCAGACGTTCATGCCCGCTGCCGGAGGCCGCACTGCAGCCCATGGAACGGCCCGCCCCAGCTCCTCGATGAACGCATTGCGGCGCTCCAAGTAGAGCGCGCGCGCCGAGCGCAGGTGGCGCGCGTATGCTGGCGAGTTCATGAAGCGCCAGAGCGCCCGCTGGGTGAGTGTCGACGTAAAGACGTCCGTACGCGCCTTTGCCAGCTCGAGCGCGCCGGTCAGCGCGCCTTTGCAATAGAGATAGCCGATGCGCAGCGCCGGAAAGATCGACTTCGAGAGGCTCTCCATGACGACGACGCGGCCGTCCGTGTCGTAGGCTGCCAGCGGCGGAGGAGCCTGCCCGTCGTACGTGAGCTGCCAGCCGGTCTGATCTTCGAGAATGACGACGTCGTAGCGCCGCGCGAGCGCGACGATCTGTTTGGCGCGCCGCTGCAGGAGCACCGCGCCCGTCGGGTTCTGCGCGATCGGGTTCACGTAGAGCAGTCGAGGACGATACTCGGCAAAGACTCGCTCGACGTCGTCCGGGCGAACGCCGTCCGCATCGCTGGCAACTTCGACGTACGTGACGCCGCGCGCGTCGAAGACGCCGAGCGTTCCGGAATAGGTGGGACTCTCGCACGCAACCACGCTGCGAGCTTCCAGCAGCACGGCCGCCACCAAATCGGCGGCTTGCTGTGCCCCCGAACAGACGATGAGCTCGTCCGCGCGAGCCGAGCATCCGCGCCCGCGCAGCAGCGAGCTCAGCGACTCGCAGAGATCGGGATCGCCGCTCGCGGCGCGGTACTGCATGAGTTCGGGCGGATCTTCCACGAGCGTGCGGTGGAATGCGCGCGCAAAGTCCGAAAGCGGGAACGTCTCGGGCGCGGGGTGGCCGTTTGCAAAATTGATCGCGCCGGGCGCCGTGGCGCGCACGAGCTGTTCCATGACGCCTTCCATGCGCTCGGCCCGCGCCAGCCGCGGCAGATCGGGCTCCCACCGGCGCTCGAAGGCCTCGATGCGCTCGCGATGGTCCGCAACGAACGTGCCCTTCCCGACGCGTGAAGTGGCGCGCCCGCGCGCGGTGAGCAATTCATAGGCCTGCGAGACGGTGACGAGCGCACAATCCAGATCGCGTGCGAGGTCGCGCATCGCGGGGAGGCGATCGCCGGGATGCAGCCCGCCCGATTCGATCGCGTCGACGATCTGATCGGCGATCTGCACGTAGAGCGGACGCGGATCGTCCGCTTCGAGGTGAATTCCGAGGTGCGCGTTACCGCGTGTCGAGGCGGTAGCCAATTCCCCGCACGCTCGCGATCTCGACGGGAGCGCCCACTTCCGTCAGCTTCTTTCGCAGCGCTGCGATATGCACGTCGACGACGCGGGTCGGGACGCCGGACGTGTCGTTCCAGACGTGCTCCAGAATCTGCGCGCGCGTCAAGAGCCGGCCTTCCGCTTCAGCCAAGAACCACAGCAAGCGAAATTCCAAGGCGGTAAGCGAGACGTTCTTGCCGTCGTTGTTGAGCGTGTGAAAATCGCGAACGAGTTTGGCCGTGCCGACCTGCAGCACGCCGGCATCGTCTTTCTTCTGCAAATACTTCTCGCGGCGGCGTAAAAACGACGCGACGCGCGCGACGAGCTCGTTGCCCGAGAACGGCTTGGTGATGTAGTCGTCGGCGCCCAAGCCCAGCCCGAGCAGCACGTCCTGTTCGCGCGAATGGCCGCTGACCATCAGCACGAACGCGTTGTTCGAGTTGGAAAGCGACGTACAGACGTCCAAGCCGGAGATGTCCGGAAGACCGATATCCAGAATGACGACGTCGGGCTTGTACGTGTCGGCCAGCTCGAGGCCTTCGGCGCCGCTGCCCGTCACCCGAACTTCGTACTCGGCGCGCTCCAAAACGGTTTGCTCGAGTTTGGCGATGTCTTCGTCGTCTTCGATTACCAAAATTTTCGCTTGGGCCATCGCTTCTCCGTTTAGCAGGAGTGTCCTGAAAGTCTGTTTACGGGCTGGCGGTAATATCTTCCCCTTCGGACAGGACGAGCGTCCGGCGAGCCACGCCGTCTTCCACCGCCGCCGCCGCCACCGCCTTCGCCACCGCATCCACGACGCGCGTATCGAAGACGCTAGGGATAATGTATTCCGGACTGCGTTCCTCTTCGCCGACGATCGACGCGATCGCGTGCGCCGCGGCCAGCTTCATCCTCTCGGTGATTCGTTTGGCCCGGGCGTCGAGCGCGCCGCGGAAGATGCCCGGAAAGGCGAGCAGGTTGTTCACCTGATTCGGAAAGTCGGATCTCCCCGTTGCGATGACGCCGACGTACGGAGCGGCCACGTCGGGCATGATCTCGGGGGTCGGATTGGCCATAGCAAAGACGATCGGATCGCGCGCCATGCTCGCGATGCCTTCGGGATGGAGAATGCCCGGAGCGGAAACGCCGATGAAGACGTCCGTCCCTTTGAGCACGTCGCCAAGCGATCCGCGCCGGTTTTCGCGATTCGTGTGTTCGGCCAGCCAGCGCCAGTGGGAGTTCTCGTACCGCTCGCTGCGGTTGATCGCTCCGGCGCGGTCGACCGGGATAACGTCGCGCACGCCGGCCTGCAGCAGCATTTTGATCGTCGCCGTACCGGCGGCGCCGCTTCCGGCGACGACGATCTGCAGATCGCTCAGTTCTTTGCCGACGACTCGCGCAGCATTGATCAGCGCGGCCAGAATGACGACCGCGGTGCCGTGCTGGTCGTCGTGCATGACCGGAATGTCCAGCTCCTCGATCAGCCGCCGCTCGACTTCGAAACAGCGCGGCGCCGCGATATCCTCCAGGTTGATTCCGCCGAAAACCGGCGCGATGCGCACGACGGTTTCCACGATCTCGTCGACGTCTTTGGTCTCCAGGCAGATCGGAAAGGCATCGATGCCGGCGAACTGCTTGAACAGCATCGCCTTGCCTTCCATCACCGGGATTGCGCCCAAGGGCCCGATGTCGCCCAGGCCCAGCACGGCGGTGCCGTCGGAGACGACCGCGACGGAGTTGCGCTTGATCGTCAGGTTGAATGCCTTGGCCGGATCGGCGGCAATGGCCATTGAAACGCGCGCGACGCCGGGCGTGTACACCGTTGAGAGATCCTGCCGCGTCTTCACGGGAATCTTCGGCTCGACCGCGATCTTGCCGCCCAGATGCGCGAGAAAGGTGCTGTCCGAGACGCTGACCACGCTTAGGCCGTCCACCCGTTCGACCGCGTCGCGAACGGCTTTGCCGATGACGTCGGAGCTCACGTTCACGGTCACGTCGCGCACGACGTGGGTCTTGCTGACCGAGCGCATGTCGACGGCGGAGATCACGCCGCCCGCGTCGCCGATTGCCGCGGCCAGCTGATTGAAAGCGCCCGGGCTGTTCGGCATCTCGATGCGCATGATGAGCGTGAAACTGATATTGAGCATGCTATTCTCCGCTGATGGTCATCTCGGAAACGCGGAAAGACGGCGAAACGACGCTTCCGTCGAAGCGTAAGTCGCCCGCGACGGCGTCGATGCCCGCAAGCATCTCGCCGAACGTCGAGGCTATCGTAAACTCCTCGACCGGATAGGCGATCGCCCCGCCTTCGATCGCAAATCCCCGCGCCCCGCGGCTGTACGTTCCGCTCGCGTGCTCGGTGGCAAAGCCGATCGTCTCCAAAACGAGGATGGCCTTCGGCGTTCGAGCGATGAGATCGTCCAGCGACCCGTTTCCGGCCTCCAGGTAAAAGTTGTTGGGTGCGATGGCACCCCCGCCCGCGTTTCCCGTGGAAACCGCTCCGAGTTTTCGAGCATAGTACGTGTCGTAAAGCAGCGAGCGCAGCGTGCCTCTTTCGAACACCGTGGTGCGCCGCGTCGCAACGCCTTCGCCGTCGAACGGCGAACTGCCCAAATGCCCCGGAAGCGTGCCGTCGTCGACGATGGTGACCAGATCGCTGCCGATGCGATCGCCCGTGCGTCCGGCCAGCCACGAGTTGCCCACTGCGGCATTCGACGCGCTCAGTGCCGCAAAGAGATCGGAGAGCACCGAGGCCGCGACGTCGCGTTCGAAAATGACCGGCACGCGCATCGTCCGCGGTTTGCGCGCTCCGAACAGCGACACGGCCCGTTCGACGGCTTTGGACGCCACCGCGCCGGCGTCTTCGAGATCGGCCAGCTTGCGCGCGGCCGTTCCGTACGATCCCGTGCGTTTGGTGGAGCCTTCGACCGCGACGGGGCTGCTCGAGCGGTGCGCGCGCGTGGAGCGGTACGCACCGGAAAAGCCGCGACTGTTCACCAGAGCGGTCGTTGCTACAGTATCACCGACGTGCGACCCGTTGCTGTTGAGAATCCTGCGGTCGCGTTCGCGGATTCGCCGCTCGAGTTCCAAGGCTTCGTCGAGCTTGTCCTGCGCTTCGCGCGCGGCGACGTCTTGCGAAAATAAGTCCAGCTCGCCTTCGCCTGCCGCATCGCCCGCGCACGGCTCCGGCAGCCCCGCGTACGGATCGTCGGCCACGCACCGGGCCTGCACGACGGCGGCGGCAGCCGCGGCCTGAATCCCCGGCAATTCCAGATCCGTCGTCGACAGCACGGCTTTGCGCTCTCCGACGAAGACTCGCACGTGAAGCGAACGGCTGCGCGATTGCTCGAGTTTGGTGACGGCGCTCCCGCGCGCCTCACAAGAAAACCGATCGCCGATCGAAAGCGTCGCTTCGGCCTGCGAAGCCCCCGCGCGCAGTGCCGCATCGACGGCGTACTGCGCCAATTCGAGCGCGTGCGAGATGCCGTTCTCAGCCGACATGCGATCCGCCCACGGTGATCGACGAGATCTTTACCGTCGGCATCCCAACGCCCACCGGAACGTACTGTCCGCCTTTTCCGCACGTATAGTGCCGGTTTGCCAAGCAGCTGTCGTTGCCGACCGCCACGACCTTGGTCATGACGTCGGGACCGTTACCGACAATCGTCGCGTTCTTGACCGGAGCCGTAATCCGGCCGTTCTCGACCAGGTACCCTTCGGCAACCATGAAGACGAAGTCGCCGCGGCTGATCTCGACTTGGCCGCCCGCGAACGACTTGGCATAAATGCCCCGTTTCGTACTTGCCAAGATCTCTTCGAACGTCGAACTCCCGCTGGGCATATAGGTGTTGCACATCCGCGGCTGCGGGAGCGAGCGAAACGATTGCCGCCGCCCGCTTCCGGTCGATCGCACGCCCATCAACTTCCCGTTCAAATAATCTTGCATGTAGCCTTGCAGCACGCCGCGCTCCACCAGAACCTTGTGCTGGCCCGGCGTCCCTTCGTCGTCGATCGAGACGCTGCCGCGCTCACCGTCCAAATTTCCGTCGTCGTAGATCGTCACCAGTTCGCTGGCGACCCGCTCGCCGACGCGCCCGCTGTACAGCGAAACGCCTTGCCGGTTGAAATCGCTTTCCAAGCCGTGGCCGACGGCTTCGTGCAGCAGCACGCCGCCGCCGCCGGATCCGACGATCATCTCCATCTCGCCGGCCGGTGCGGGCACGGCGTCCAAATTCGTGACCGCGATTCGCGCCGCTTCGATCGCGATCGATTCGGGGGTGCGCGTTTGATAATACGCACCCGACGTGCGGCCGCCGTCTCCGACGAAGCCGTAGGCGCGCTGTTTTTCATGCGACGTGACGACTTGGACGCCGAGCGAAACCAAGGGACGGCGATCGTGCAGCCAGCGCCCGTCGCTGGTGCCGATCCAGACTTCCTGCAGCTCGTCGGCGACGTGCGCGTTGACGGCCGCGACGAGGGGGCTCTGAGCGCGCGCCGCGACGTCTGCGCGTTCGAGCAGCGCCACGTAGGTTTCCGCCGGTTCGTGTTGCGAGCGCGCGTCGTCATAGAAGGGCTGCACCGCCGACGATTCCAAGCGAACGCTGCGGGCGCCGGCCGAATGCGAACGCGCTATCAGCGACGCAACGCGCGCCGCGCGCTCGAGTGCTTCGAGCGACAGATCGTCGGAATAGGCATAGCCCGCAGACTCGCCCGCGATAACGCGGATACCGGCTCCCTGCGTTTTCGTCAGGGCGCTCTCGTGTATCAGGCCGGACTGCAGCCGGAACGACGTGACCGATTTGCGTTCGCAGAACACGTCCGCGTACTCGCCGCCGCGTGCGAGCGCCGTGCAAAGCACGCGTTCTACTATCTGCGGATCGAGCACGCTCAGCGCTCCGCGATGCGGTCGACCGCGCTCACGATCGCGCTGTCGGGATCGCCGGGAGATCCGTTGACGATGAATGCGAAGACGACCCGGCCGTGATTGCGAGTGTCGACGTATCCGGCAAGCGCCGAAGCCCCGCTCAAATGGCCGCTCTTGGCGCGGACGCGCCCGGCCGCCCGTCCAAACCGGTACTCCTTGAGCGTTCCATCCAGACCGCCGCGCGGCAGCAGCGGGTAGAGAGCGTTCGCGCCGGGCGCGCTCGCGAAGCTGCGCAAGACGCCGGCAAGCGTCAGTGCGGAGACTCGGTTGGCGCGCGCGAGCCCGCTGCCGTCGACTAGATGCAGCCCGCGCGTCGCGACGCCTTGCCGCTCGAGCAGCGCAATTTCCGCCGCGATGCCGTCGCGATCGTTCGCGGCGCCTCCGTTCGCGGCGCCCACCGCGCGCATGAGCTGCTCGGCGTAGTGATTATCCGAATGTACGAGCATGTGCTTGACCAGCGCGCTGACGGGCGCCGACCGGTGCTGCCACAAAATGCGAGCGTCGATGGGGGCGGTACCGGTTTGGGGCGCTCCATTGAGTGAGATGCCCGAGTCTTGCAACGACGCGGCGGCGACTGCGCCGGCGTATTGCGGGATGCCGTGAACCGGCAGCCAGAAGCGTTCCCGCACGCCCGGCGGGATCGTTCCGTAGATGCGAAAAACGTTCGGCATCGCCGTGCCGGCGATCACGACGTCGTCGCCGTCGCCGGAAACGACGGAACCGCTGTAGTGCACGAGCGGCGTCTTGGGCACGACGCTAATCGCCGCATCGCTCCCCGGAGCCGAACCGGTCACGTCGAACTCGACGGTGTCTTCGTCGATCGAGATGCCGCTCGTGGCGGTCATAAAGTCTTCGTTGGAATCGCTCGCATCCCACAACGGGTTGATCTCTTCGCCGGCGACGGCGCTCGGATCGACGACGACGCTGCCCGCAACGCTGCGCACGCCGGCGTCGCGCAGCGCCCCCGCGCCGCTGCGCAGATCGCCAAACCGCAGCGACGGATCGCCGGATCCGATCAGCCACAGGTCGCCGGCGACGTTCCCGCCCTGGGGCACGTCGTGCGCGGCGAACAGGGTGCTGAAGCGGAATCCGCTGCCGAGCACGTTCATTGCCGCATCCGCCACGATCAGTTTTTGCGAGGAGGCCGGTACCGCAGCCTGCGATGCGCGATCGTCGTAGAGCACCGTTCCGTCGCCGGCGATGACGGCGCAGCTCCATGCACCGGCGCCCGCGAGCGCGGGCGCCAAAGCCGAGCGCAGGTCCGCGCGTAAGCGCGCGATCGTTTGCGCATCCCATCGAAGGGGCAGCGGCGTCGTGACGGCGGCCGCGCCCATAATGGGCTGCTGCGCGGTCCTCGGTACGCCGGCGTGGGCGTGCGGGCGGAGCAGCAGCAGAAAGACCGCTGAGGCCGCCGCGAGCACGATGGCCGCAGCGGCCCGCCGCCGCTTACGAGCGCGAGATCGCCTCAATCCGGTCCGCAAGTTTGCGCTGATCTTCACGAAGTGCGTCCAGGTCCGCGCGCAAGTGAGATACCTGCGCGGGCACCTTCAGAGATTCTCGAATACGCATGGCCGCTTCGGTAGCGTCGCGCCGAATCCGCCCGTCGAACGCCGACGCGCTCAAACGGTCGAGCTGCGCGAGCAGGCGCGGCTCCTGCATGCGTTCTGCCGCGCGTATCGCCGCACGCGCGACCATGAACATACCGTCGTCCAAGCGGTCCAGCACGGCATCGATGGCGGCGGGGCGCTCAGATGCAAGCAGCTCTGCTTGGCGCGCAAGCGCGCCCAGCGCGGCGCATCGCAACGCTTCGTCGCCCCCCGGACGCGTGGCTTCGAGCAAGAGCGGCGTTGCGCGCTCGTCCGCGAGCTCGCCCAGGCCGAGCGCAGCGCCCGCTTCGATCGTGCCGTTCCACGAACGCTCGCGTACCGCGCCCGCCAGGATCTCGAATGCGCGCGGATCGCGCGTCTTACCCAGTGCGTGCAGCGCTGCGTACCGGACGAAATAGGATTCGTCGCTGCCCGCGCGGCGTACCAGCGCGTCGGCGGATTGCGCGTCCTTAAAAGCTCCCAGTGCAGCCGCGGCGGCGCGGCGCACTTTGGGATGTTCGTGATCGATCGCTTCGCACAAGAGCGTGCGCGCCCACGGAGCGCGCGTGCGCTCGAGGGCTTCGCAACTCTCGGCCAGCACTCCCCAGAAGCGTTCTTCGCGAAACGCCCGCTGCAGCGCGTCGCGGCTTTGAACCGAACCGTCGGCCGCCAGTTCGCGCGCGGCGCGAATTCGCGCGACCGGGGAGGGATCGCCCGCAAGCGCGGCCGCCGCAAAGTCGGCACCGAGCGAGTAGGAAACGTCGGCCAGCAGATACGCGCCCGGGTCGAAGCGCACCAATTTTGGTTCGAAGTCCAGCGGAACCGTCACCGTTTCCTTGGCATGCTCGACGCGAACGCGTATGGAGCGCTCACCCGAGCCCGCCGGATCCGGCGCGAACGCGAGATCGACCTCGAAAACGAAGGCCGGGTCGGCATCGTCGATCGGCTGCTTCTGTTCGAGGGTAACCGTCGCCGCGCGCCGCTTCGGATCGTACGCGGCCGAAACCGAGAGTTGCGGATGACCTCCGCGAAAGACCCATTGGTCGAAGAATCCGCGCATGTTGCGGCCGGTGGCGTCTTCGATGGCCCGGATGAAGTCTATCGTCTCGACGCTGCGTTCGGCATTGTCGCGAACGTATCGCCGTATCGACCGCCAAAAGCGCGCATCGCCCAGTTCGCCGCGAAGCATGTGCAGCACCGCCGCGCCCTTTTCGTAGAGATGGCGATCGAAGAGCTCGATCGGATCGCGAAACCGGTTGTACACGATGGGACGGCGGTAGCGATCCGCGTCTTCCTCGAGATACCGCTGCAGACACGTGAAGACGTCGTAGAGATACTCGTCGGCGCCGAGATCCGCTTCACGGTAGACGGCTTCAAAAAACGTGGCGAAGCCCTCGTTGAGCCATGCGTGGGCCCAATCGCGGCAGGTGAGCAAGTCGCCGAACCATTGATGGGCGAGCTCGTGCGAAACCAGAGGGTCGCTGGAAAAATCGATGTGCGCGCGCTCGTCGTGCAGCGTGCGATCGGTTTGCGTCGTCGCCGACGTGTTCTCCATGCCTCCGAAGATGAAGTCGCTCACGGCGATCTGCGAGTAGCGCGCGTAGGGATACGGGTAGTCCAGGCGATCCTGAAAAACTTCGACCATCTTGGGCGTAGCCCCAAAGGAGCGCTCCCCGTCCGCCGCCCGTCCCGGCAGGACGTAATAAAAGATCGGCGTCGATTTCTCGCCGAAGGCGACCTCGCGTTGTACGACTTCGACGAAGGGCCCCACGACGAGCGTCGTCAGGTACGTCGAGTGCGGCACGTCCTGACGATAAACGAACACCGTACGATCGCCCTCGTCGCGCCGTTCGATCAGCGCGCCGTTCGAGAGTGCGAATTGGCCCTTGGGCACGACGACGGTTGCGGACGTCGTTTGTTTCTCGTGCGGATAGTCCAAGCACGGGAACCAGTACCGCGCGTTTTCGTCTTGGCTCTGCGTCCACGCGTGAGCGACCCGCGCGGGATATGCCGGGGACGGATGCACGAAGAACAGCCCATGGCGGGGCCGTTCGACCGAATACTCGATCGCGAAGGTTGCGGCGGTTTGCGGTTCCAGCGGCGGATCGAAGATCACGTCGAGCGTCTTGCCGTGCCGTGCAAACGGCATCGGAACGCCGTCAACTGACGCGGACGCGATCTCCAGATCGACGCAGTCCATACGCACGAACGGGACGGGCTCGTCCAGCGCACGCACCGTCGTCGTGCAAATTCCGTCGAGCCGCGCGCGTTCCAGATCGGGAACCAAGTGCAGATCGATGTGGAGAACGTCGACGACCTTGTCCGGACCGTATCGCAGCGCGGATCCCGGAAGGGCAAAGGGGCGATGCCCGCTTTCGTCCGCTCTCATTCGCCGCGCGGTTCGCCCAGGCGGCGCCGGTTTCCCGGCGCCGCCCGGCCTGCATTAGCTGGAATACACCACGCTTCGTTCGATCGACGCACCGTCGGGAGCGGTCGACGTGATGATCACGCGCACTTGTCCGCCCGAAACCGCGTTCAGCGAAATCGGGGCGCTGAAATTCCCGCTTGCGTCGGCGGTGGTGTCGGTTTGAAACGTACCGGTGCCGACCTGCAGTAAGCCGCCGAACGCGCTTGCAGCACCGCTGGCGACGATGTGGACTGCCGATCCCGGGCGCGTTCGCCCGCGCAGCGTGAACTGACCGCTCACGTGCGCACCGGGCGCAGGCGAAAGGTTCATGATCGTGTTCGGCGTCGCACCGGCCGAAGTCCGGAACGACCACCCCGTCGAGAAGGTCGCGCCCGCACTGGTCGTACCGGTAACGGCGACTTTGTGCGTGCCCGGCACGAGCTCGAAGTTCGGCGTAACGTCAAAGCCGTTGGCATTTGCATATACGGCGCTGGTCACGTCGCGTCCGTCGATGCTCACGTGCAGCGAGTCGCGGTTGACGGCTTCGCTGAACGTCGCATGGAGGGCGGGCGCGGTCGTGTTTACCGTCGCGCCGCTCGCGGGCGAAACGGCGTTGAGATGGAACGACGCGTTGCTCGCAGGCTGCGGCGTGTAACTCTGATTGCCGCCCGCGGACGTCGAGATGTAAACGGTGGACGTGTTCGCATTCCAATTCACGTTGGCGCCGAGCGCCTGCGCAACGAAACGGAGCGGCACTTCCGTCCGCCCGGCAACGGTAAACGGTGCCACGTCCATCGTGGAGTTCTGACCGTCGATCATGACGTTGGTCGAGCCGATTGAGAGATGGACCGATCGGCCGTTGCCCTGGGCATTGATGTTGCCGTTTGCATATACGACCGTCGAGCCCAGACGTTCGAAAATAGCCCGCATCGGTACGAAGACGCGGCTGCTGCGCATGACGGGCGGCTGGTCGAAGGCCATGACCTGCCCGTTGACGACGACGGTGACGTTGGCGGCGAAAATCGGGCCGATCGTCGCGGCGGCCGCGATCGCAGCGGCCGCGGCGAAGCCGGCCGGACGCCTGAATCCTTGCATTCCTATCTACCTCCGAGAAATGATTCCGAAGGGAATGCTTACCCAAGCGCGGGCCGGGTTTTTGCACGCTTGCTCGGATGCAGGCGTGCGTTCGCCGCGTTTTATTGCACGGGCACGGCCTGTACCCGCGGCTTCATTTCCTCGGCGATCGCGCGCTGGTCGGCTCTGCGCTCGAAGAATCCCATCCACGTGTTGTAAATCATCGGTACCAGGAAGAGCGTGAGAATCAGCGAGCTGAGCAGACCCCCGATAATGACCGTGCCCATCGCTTGGCGCCATTCGCCGCCTTCCGCGTAACCCAGGGCCAGCGGCAGCATGCCGAAGATCATCGCTGCGGTCGTCATCAAGATCGGGCGGAAGCGGGTCGCAGCCGCCTGCAGCACCGCATCGCGTACGCGCATGCCGCGCTTAATGAGCGTATTCGAGTAGTCGACGAGCAGGATGCCGTTTTTAGCCACGAGTCCGAACAGCATGATGATTCCGAGGATCGAGATGATGTTCAGCGACTGCCCTTGTTCGGGTTGAATGCGTCCCATGATCGCCAGGAAGATGAGCGCACCGATCACCGCCAGCGGCACCGAGAACATCACGATCAGCGGTTCCAGGAACGAGCCGTAGAGAATCACCATGAGCATATACACGAGCATGAACGACGTGAGCAGCGCGATGCCCATGTTGACCATCGTCTCGTTGACCCACTGCGAGTTGCCCTGCGCCGCGGGCGTTACGCCGTTGGGCAAGAATCCCGGCTCGGCCATTTTCTTGGCGAGCGGCCCCTGCACTTGACCCGTCGAGTATCCCGGCAGCAAGTCGCTCATGACGTTGACGACGCGCTGACGGTTGAGCCGTTCGATTCGCGTGGGTGCCTTCGTCCAGCTGAACAACGCGACGTCACCCAGGTTGACGAGCGTACCGTCTTCCGCGCGAACCCGCACGCTCTTGAGCTCTTCGACCGTATTGCGATCGGCCTGCGGGAACTGCACGCGCACGTCGACCAGGCCGTTCTGCGAACGCACTTTGGTCGCAACGGCGCCGTCCACAGCGATGCGCGCGACGTTGGCCGCCGCCGAGGGCGCGACGCCCAAAATGGCCGCCTTGGCTTGATCGACGTCGACGTTCAGACGCGGTGAGGCGATCTCCGCGGACGTTTGCACGTTGACCGAGCCCGGAATCGTACGCAGATATTTGGCCACTTTTTCGGCTGCCGGAGCGATTTCGTCTTCCGGTCCGGTCAGCGCGTAGAAGATCGGCGACGCTCCGCCGCCGCCCCCGCCGGTTTCCTGATTGACCTGCAGATCGCCGCCCGGCAGCAAATAGCCCATGTGCCGGATCTGTTTGACGATGTCGTTGGTCTCGGCGTAGTGGCCGTCTTGGACTTGAGCCGTCAGGCGCGCGAAATTGCCGCCGGTCGTCGACCCGAATCCCGAGGGTTTCATGCCTACGGTCGAGCTGACCGATTTCATGTGTTTGATCTTCATCAGCGCGTCTTCGAACTGCGTTACGTAGCGGTCCGTCGTGGCGATGGGCGTTCCGGAAGCGTAGCTGACCGTCATGTTGATCACGCCGGTCTGCTGCGACGGGAAGAAATCGAAGCTGATCCCGCCCAGAGCCCACATGAGCGGACCGAGCAAGGCGGGGAGCGCCAGGGTCGCAATCGCGGTCGGCCGATGCGTACCGAGCCCGGCGAAACCTCGCGGCCGCATGCCGTTGCTGCGCAGCAGCCACGCAACCCCGTAACAGATCAGCAGCGCGCCGATGACGATCGCGTCCAGAGGCAGCGCGTTCCGGCCGCTGCCCACCAGTGCGAGCGCGTTGAGCAGCAATATGGAGCAGACGAAGACGACGAACGAGCCGTGGGCCAAACCGAACGGCAGCAAGCGCTCGCGGTAAACGCGCGTCATCAAGTCGTACCGGTGAACGATGAAGTTGAGGATCAGCAGCGCGACGATGAAGACGCCGATCACGTTCATCAGGAACCAGCCGGTCGCGTTGCCGCCGATCCAAAGCCCTATTGCGGCGACCAGCAGGACGGCATCGAGCACGCGATTGTCCAAGGCGCTGACCCACTTCGGCTCTCCTTCGGAGCGCTTGCGCATGCTCCACTTCGCGGCCAGCAGCGGGGTCAGTGTGAAGGAAACGAACAGCGAGAAGAGCGTCGCGGTAACGACCACGGCGCCGTACTCTTTCAAGTACTCGCCGGTGATGCCGGGCAGCAGCGCGATTGGAAGAAAGACGACGACGTCGACCATCGTGATCGCGACGGCTGCGCTCCCGATCTCGCTTCGCCCGTTGATCGCAGCGTCCATGGGGTTCTGCCCCATATCTCGATGGCGCGTGATATTCTCCAAAACCACGATGGAGTCGTCGACCAAGATACCGATGATGAGCGAAAGCCCCATCATCGAGAGATCGTCGATGTGGAAGCCGAACGCGCGCATCAAGATGAAGGTCGAGAGAATCGAGGACGGAATGGCGATCAGCACGACGACGGCGTTGCGCCACGCGTGCAGGAACAGCATCATGACGATCGCCGTGAGGATGATGCCCTCGATCAGCGACTGTCCGACGCCCCAGAGCTCTTTGGCGGTCACGTCCGCTTGGGCGTCTTCTTCCACGAACTGGAGCTGCGGGAAGCGAGCCTCGATGATCTTCAGCTGCTTTCGCGCGTTTTGCGTGGCTTTGATTTGATCGGCGTCGATCGTCGGGTTCAGCGAAATGTAGACGCGCGGCTTGCCGTTGTAGTGGGAGATCGTGCGCATCTCGATGTGGCTGTCGTAGGCATTGGCCACGTCGCCGATGCGAAGGTTCTTCTGGGACGACCCCGGGACCGGCAGCGGTATGCCCAGCAGGTCGCTCGCGTTGTTGACGTACGAGTGGATCGCCACCGTCGCTTCCTGCGTCGGCTGCGTCATGATGCCGCCCGGCACGTTCAAGTTGTTGTTGGCGACCGCACTGAAGAGGTCCGAAAGCGTCGCGTTGGTTCCGATCAGCCGGCTGGGCGAAGCCTCGACGTGGAACTCGCGGTTTGCCGCGCCGTAAACGTCGACGGATTGCACGTTCGGAATCTGCGCGATCTGCGGTTCGACCTGATTGTTGATCAGGTCGGCGATCTGCGTCTGGGTGAGCGACTTGGAGCTGACCGCGAGATCGATGAGCGGCGGCTCTTGGCCGCCCGCCTTGATCACGACCGGCGGATCGAGGTCCGTCGGCATGTAGATGCGCGCGGTATCGACTCGGCGCTGCACGTCGACGGCCTCGAGGTCGTAATTCCCTTTACCGATCAGAAAGAAGACTGCGACGCTCGCCGATCCTTCTTGAATCGTCGCGGTTATATGATCCAAATTGTCGATGCCCGTCATCTGATCTTCGATCGGTTTGACGACCATCCGTTCCATGTCTTGGGGCGAGGCGCCGGGATAGAACGACTGCACGACGACGACGGGATACGTCGTACCCGGCGGGTTCGAACTGCGGCCCAGCTGCATAAACGAAATGAGCCCAAAGATCGCCAGCGCGATGAAGACCATCGCGGTGATGATGGGACGGGTAATCGCAAAACGGGTCAACCACACGGTAAGGAGGCTCCTCGACGCGGCTGCTTATGTCAGTAGGTACGGCAAAACCGGGCCCGCGGTTTCAGTTTCGCCGCACCCGGAAGTGCGGACAGACTGTGCCAATTTTCCGGCGGCCGCGCGCCGCTCAACTGCCGCTCGTAGGGCCGGCCCACCGAACGCGGAAATCGAAGCGCATGCGCTGGGTCGCCGGGCCGCTCTGCGCCCTTCTCACCGCCGTCGCACTGGCCGCCTTCGTCGCCGCCTTCGCCGGCCCGGTGTGGGCTACACGCTGCGCGATCGTTTCGGGGCCGGGGGGCCGCCCGGCCTTGCGCGCGACGCTGACCAACCTTTCGCTTTACCACGTCAAATCGGTCGGCGTTCTCACCGGAGGAAACGAGTTCGAGTTCAGCGTGCGCATCGCGCCCTTGGCGAGCGCGCGGGACGTGCTCGGCACGCCGGACGATTCGCGCTTGACCCCGGTCCGAGCGCGGCCGGGCGCGGTCAGTAACTGGGACTGCTTTGCCCGCATGGCCGGCTTCACCGATGCACAGCCGTGGAGCACGTCGCCCCTGTAACAATATGCGCGAGACTGGACTCGAACCAGCACGCCCTTGCGGGCGCTAGCCCCTCAAGCTAGTGCGTCTACCAATTCCGCCACTCGCGCACGGGGGCTCGAAGAGT
>DASRDE010000132.1:0-24234 GCA_035652755.1 Vulcanimicrobiaceae bacterium
ATGGCCGGTGCCGGTGGAGCGCTCGCGGCGAGGGAGCGCCACGTCGACCGTTTGCCCGTCGACCGTCACCTTGAACACCGCAAACGACGCCCCGACCAGGCCCACCCGGCCGAGCCCCTCCAAGCAGCGCTGCAGGCGTGCGCCGTCGATTCCGATGACGACGTAATCGAGATCTTTGCGGGGCGGCGCGATCGCTTCGAACTGCGCGCGCAGCTCGTCGCGCACCCTTCCACCGACGGCATACAAACGCCCCGGCGCAACGGCGGCGGCCAGGGCGCGGTCGATGGGGAGCGGCTCGAACATCGCTGCGCGCTTCGCCTGATGCGGCAGCGCATCCCGGGGAGTCAGTGCCAAATATTTGGCCCCGGAGGTCGCGCTTCTCTGTTAGGCGCGCCTAACAGTTTTTCGTGAAACGTTAAGATCTTACCGCGATTCTTGGCGCCGCTCGGGCGAAGGATCGAAGCCGGCCGCAATCATCTCAGCCGCCATAATGCGCAGCTCGCGAGCATAAAACGCGACGGCCTGCGGCGGCGGCTCGGGAGTAAACTGACCGCGCGCCAGGCGACGGACCTGGTCCTCCGCCTCTTCCTCTGGCGGAACGACGCCCCGCTCCGCATACTGGCCTGCCAGATCCTTCACGCCCTCCCACAGCGAGTCCACGCAGCCTTTATTCCCCGCAAGGCTGACGTAAGTTACCTAATAGCAAAGCGGGCGCTTTTCCGGGATTCCGGGCCGGCGCGGAAAGCGCGCCGGCGTGGGAGCGATCTTTTCGACGATCAGGATCCGGCGTTCGCCCTCCAGCGGCACCTCGGCGGCCAGCCGCCCTCCCAGCATCGGCGCCGCATCGGCGACGGCCTCGCGCTCGCGCGCGTCCAGCGCGCCGCGCTGGAGCAGCGCCCGGCCCCCCGGGCGCAGGAACGGCAGGGTGAGTTCGAGGACGGTGGGCGCGCTCGAGACTGCGCGCGCAGTTGCCGAGCCAAAGGCCCCGCGCAAAGCGGCGTCGTGCGCGGCAAGTTCCGCGCGCTGCGCCAGTACGGTCGCCCGCACATCCAGCTCGCGGGCCGCGCGCTGTAGGAATGCGGCTTTCTTGCGCGTCGCTTCGATCAGCGTCATGTCGACGCCGGTCGCAATGGCCAGCACGATGGCCGGCAGCCCGCCGCCCGAACCGACGTCGGCCAGCGGCGCGGTCACGTAGGGCACGAGCGTCAGGCTGTCCAGGAGATGCTCGGCCAGGTCTTGGGCGCTTTGCGCGCCGGTCAGATTGGTGCTGCGGTTGGCGTCCAGAAGCATCGCCCCGAACTGCGCCAGGCGCGCGGCCAGGGGCGCGTCCACTCCGCGAGCGGCCAGCAGCTCGTGCAGGTTCTCGCGCTCGGCGTCAGCGCGCAGCGGCGGTGCGCTCGTGGACGTAGAGCGAGAGAATCGCGACGTCGGCCGGCGAGACGCCCGGGATCCGGCCCGCAGCGCCCAGCGTGCGCGGGCGCTGCCGCGCGAGCTTCTCGCGGGCCTCGTGCGACAATGCGGGAATGCGGGCGTACTCGATCTCCGCCGGGATCGTCAGGTGTTCGTTCTTGGCGGCTTTCTCGACGGCGAGCTGTTCGCGCCGCACGTAGCCTTCGAACTTGATCTCGATCGCGGCCCGCTCGGCAATCTCATCGCCGGCGCCCCCGAACGAAGCGGCCACGTCGGCGGCGCGCACGGCCGGGCGGCGAAGTGCGTCGGCCACGGTGGCCCCGCGCTCGAACGCCTCGGCGCCGATTTGAAGAACGCCTATGCGCGTGGACTTGGCTTTCGCGATTGCGGCCCGGAGCTCGGCCGAGCGCCGGCAGAACGCCTCCCATTGCTCGTCGCCGACCAGTCCGGCGTCGCGCCCGACCGGCGTCAGGCGCTCGTCGGCGTTATCGTGTCGCAGCAGGATGCGGTGTTCGGCGCGCGAGGTGAGCAGGCGGTACGGTTCGTCGACACCCTTGTTGACCAAATCGTCGATCAGCACGCCGGCATACGCCTGCGAGCGCGACAGCCGCAGCGGCGCGCATCCGCGCGCGAGCGCAGCAGCGTTGATTCCGGCGATTAAACCTTGCGCGGCGGCCTCTTCGTAGCCGGACGTGCCGTTGATCTGCCCGCAATGAAAAAGCCCGTCGATACAGCGCGTTTCGAGCGTGTCGCGCAGCTGCGTCGGCGGTACCATGTCGTATTCGACGGCATATCCCGCGCGCAGCATCACCGCATCTTCCAAGCCCGCGAGCGTGTGCAGCATCGCAAGCTGCACTTCGGCGGGCAGCGAGGTGGAAAACCCGCCGACGTACCACGTCGGTTCGTCCCAGCCTTCGGGTTCGATGAAGATCTGATGCGTCGGATTGTGCGCGAACTTGATAACCTTGTCTTCGATCGAAGGACAGTACCGCGGCCCGATGCCTTCGATCAAATCCAGGCCGTACAACGGCGAACGGTGCAGGTTCTCGCGCACGAGCGCGTGCGTGCGAGCAGTGGTTTCCGTGACGTAGCACGGTAATTGCGGACCCGCAAAGCGCGCCGGGCTGGCGTACGAGAACGGTAACGGCGCATCGCTGGGATCTTGGCGCTGCATCGCCGCAATGTTCACGCTGGCGCGATCGATGCGCGGCGGCGTTCCGGTTTTTAATCGCTGCGTGGGAAATCCCAACGCACGCAGGGCCTGCGACAGACCCGCCGCCGGCGCTTCCCCGAAACGTCCCTCCGCGTGAACGACGTCGCCGCGAAAGGTCTTGCCGCCCAAGAACGTTCCGGTTGCAAGTACGACGCATCGCGCGAAATACGCCGCGCCGTCCGCACAGCGCACGCCGCGTACTCGGCCGCCCGAAACGTCGAGCGACTCCACCATGCCGCGCACGATCGTCAGGCCCGCCTGCGCGCGCACCGTTTCGATGGCAATCCGCGCGTACGACGGCTTGTCCGCGAGCGCGCGCAGCGCACGCACTGCCGGACCTTTCGACTCGTTCAAAAACCGGGAGTGGAGCGAACAGCGATCGATGATGCGCGCCATCTCGCCGCCGAGCGCGTCGATCTCGCGCACGAGCTGGCCCTTGGCGCTGCCGCCGATGGACGGATTGCACGGCAGCGTGCAGATGCGATCGGGATCGCCGGTCACCAGCAGCGTCTCTACGCCCAGGCGCGCGCTTGCAAGCGCGGCTTCGACTCCCGCATGTCCGCCGCCGACGACGATCACGCCGGCATCCTCCGCTCGCGCGCCGTGCACGCGCCGATCTTCGTTCACCAACGCCTACTTCCCGATGCAGAAGCGCGCGAAGACCGCGGTGAGCAATTCTTCGCTCGCCGCATCGCCGGTCAGATGACCCAACGCGCCGAACGCCCGCTGCAGGTCGCCGGCGGCCAAGTCGGCCGGTTGGCCCGCGCGCAGCGTACCCACCGCGTGCTCCATCGCGGCAATCGCGTCGGCCACCGCCTGCAACTCTCGCAGCGAGGCCAAGTGCGGGTGCTCCAGATCCGGGCGATCCCCGTTCCAGACCGCGTCGGCCAGCGCGCGGCGCACGGCCTCGATCGCCGTCTTTTCGCGCACGCTTCCGACGACGTCGCCGCGGTGACCGCTCGCCACCCCGGCGTCGGCCTTGTTGATGAACACCACGCGCGGGCGCTGCGCGGTCGCGGTCAAGACCGCATCGCCTTCGGGCGACGGCGGGACCGATCCGTCGATGACGACCAGTGCGACGCGCGCGTTGCGCAGCACGCGGTGCGTGCGCTCGATTCCCGCGCTCTCCAATCGATCGGCGTGCGCGCGGATGCCGGCGGTATCGACCAGACGCAGCTGAACGCCGTCGACGGTTATCGATTCCTCGATCGTATCGCGCGTCGTGCCGGGAATCTCCGAGACGAGCGCGCGATCTTCGCCGAGCAGCGCGTTCAGCAGCGAGGATTTTCCGGCGTTGGGCGGGCCCACGATCGCGACGGCGATCCCTTCGCGCACGAGCCGGCCCGCTTCGCCCTCGCGCGCAAGCGCACGCAACTGCGCCAAGACCGGTTCCAACCGCGAGAGCAGCTGCGCAGCATCGGGTTCGGGCACTTCGTCGGGGAAGTCGATCGCCGCCGCGAGCTCTTCGAGGGCACCGGCGATCTGCGCGCGCAGAGCGCGAACGCGCTCGGCCAGTCCGCCGCCCAGATTCGCCAGCGCCGCGCGCGCCGCGGATCGGCTCTCGGCGTCGATCAAGTCGGCGACTGCGCCGGCCGCGTGCAGATCGAGTTTTCCGTTGAGGAATGCTCGCCGCGTGAATTCCCCGGGAGCGGCGTAGCGCGCGCCGCAGGCGATGAGCGAGCGCACGACCTCGCGCGCGACGACGGGGGAGCCGTGCACCTGCAGCTCGAGCGAATCTTCGCCGGTGTAACTGTGCGGCGCCGGATAGTAGAGCGCGATACCGCGATCGATCGCGCCGCCGGTTTCATCGACGATCGTGCCGTACGTCGCGACCCGCGGCGCGATGGGCCCGCGCGACCTAAAGACGCGCGCCGCCAGCGCGGCCGTCTGCGGCCCGGAGACGCGCACGATCGCGATCGCTCCTTTTCCGGGCGGCGTGGCAATGGCCGCGATCGTCTCCACGGCGGCGTGTCAGCGCTTGCGCGCGGCGATGGCCAGGGACGTCGGCATCGTGAAGCTGCGCGGCAAACTGCCTGCGGCCTGTGCGGCGCGCATCTGCAGCGCGGTCGCCCGGATCGTGCCCTTATCGTTCATGACGAAGTGACGCCCGACGTGCGGTTCGATTTCGAAATCGTTGCGCGCGCAGACGAGATCGCAGTTGAGGGATTGAAAAATTCCGGCTAATTGCAGCAGCGTGACCGGGAAGATCGAGCTCAGGCCGCCGTACGGACGCTCGAAGGCGTCCAGCCAGCACTCGAGCATCCATCGCGCGGCAAACGGCGGCCACGGGATCTCGTAATGCGCTTCGAACGGCGCGCGATAATCGGGCGCGTATAAAACGACGAAGCCGCCGGGCTTTACGACCCGCAGCATCTCGCTGATCGCGCCCGCCGGATCCGGCACGTGCTCGATGAATTGGTGGCCCAAGACGACGTCGAACGAATCGGGCGCAAACGGCGTATTGGTCGCGTCGCCCAGCGGCATGCGCGTCTTCCAATCCGCGGGCAGCCCGTATTCGTCGATGCGCGCGAACGCCACGTCCAGCCGTACCGGATCGTTGTCGATGCCCCACGCGTCGTGGCCGCGCTCGAGCGCCGGCACCACGAACGAGCCGGTGCCGCAGCCGGCCTCCATGATCGAGCGGCTGACCGAGAAGTAGCCCGCGCCGATCGTGTTTTCGATCTCGGCGAAGAGGCGCGACTGACCGTCGCGCGACGAGAGCCGGGGCACCAGACGTTCGATCGCCGCGTCGTCCAGCCCGAAGTCCGTGCGCGCGCCGTCCAGAAACAGCCGCGTGCGCCGTTCGACCTCCGGGTACGGGCGTTCGAGCATCGTTACTTGGGAAAGATGACGACCCGGCGTTCGGGCTCGACGCCCTCGGACTCGGTGCGCACGTACGGATTCTCCGTCAGCGCCAGATGCACGATCTTGCGCTCGGACGGAAGCATCGGTTCGAGTTTCTGCGGCTTCTTTTCGCGAATGCAGCGCTCGAGCGTGACCAGCGCCAAATTCTTGAGCTGATCCGCCCGGCGCGCGCGGTACCCTTCGGCGTCGATCGTATAGTAGCGCCGATTCGATTTCACGCCGGTGTTCAGGATGTTGTTAAAGACCAGATTGAGCGCTTCGAGCGTATTGCCGTGCCGCCCGATCAGCATGGCGAGGTCCGGCCCGTTGACCTCCAAATACTCGCCTTCCGGACGCGAGACGTAGTCGATCTCCGGATGCGGAACGCCCATGCGCGAGAGGATCTCTTCGAGGAGCTCGCGTGCGGGTTTGGCCTCCTCGGGAAACTCGGTCTTGCTGCGCGGAGCGCGCGGCGCGGCCGTGCCGTGCTGCATCTTGCGCCCCTCGCCGCCGGCGCTGCGGCGGCCGCCGGCGCGCGGGCGCCGCCCCGGGCTCGAACCGCGACCGGGAATCTCACGATCCCTGATATCGGGCGGCTGCTGATCTTCGCGTTCGAAGTCGTCTTCGTACATGAACTACCGTTTGGCGCCTTTCTTTTTCTTGGGAGAGCTCTTCGCAGCGCCGCCCGCACCCGCGGACGCGCCGTTCGAGGCGACGGCCTTGGATGCCGGCGCCGTCTGCGGAATGTCGGTGATTGCATGGAAGTCGTCGATGGCCGAAAGCGGCTGGTGAAAGCGCCGCAGCAGATAGAACTGCTGCGCCATCGTGAAGACGTTGTACGAAAACCAGTACAGCACCATGGCCGACGGCCACTTCCACTGAAATCCGAAGTACCCGAGCATCAGCGGCGAGAGGATTGCCATCATCTTCTGCGTTTGCGCCTGCTGCGGGTCGGTCGACGGCATCGTCGCGTAGCGCGAAAACAGGTACATCGAAATCATGTACGCGATGAGCAGTATCAGATCGGGCAACGCCAAACTCGATGCCAGCAGCGGCGCTTTCCATACCGGCAGCACCGGCAGATGCTGGGTAAACTGCGCTCCGATCCACAGCCACTTTTCGTTCGCGTAGAGATCTTTGTGCTGGATGACCGCGTAGTAGACGCTGATGATGAACGGATACTGCACGAGCATCGGCCAGCAGCCGGCCAGCGGATTGGCGCCGTTCTTGCGGTACAGCTCCATCGTCTCTTGCTGATAGCGCTGCGGATCGCTCTTACCGTATTTTTCCTGCAGTTTTTTGAGCTGGGGCGCCAGCTGCTGCATCTTGACCATCGAGACGAACTGCTTGGTGTTGAGCGGCCAAAAGATCAACTTGAGTCCGAGGGCAAAGAGCACCAGGCTCCAGCCGCGGTTGTGGACGACCAAGTTGATGTGATCGACGACGAACGTGACCGCGCCGACGATGGGATCGAGCCACGACGTGGCCACAAGAACGTGCAAGCTGACGAGCTACCTTTCCAAGGCTGCCGGCACGGGATCGTGTCCGCCCGGATGGAGGGGTGTACATTTCACCAAGCGTTTTGCCGCGAGCATACCGCCGCGCAGCAGACCGTGTTTCGCGATGGCCTCCATCGCGTACTCCGAACAGCTCGGATAGAAGCGGCACGCCGGCGGCAGCAGCGGCGAGATCGCGCGCTTGTAGGCGCGCAGCACCCACACGGCCGCGTGCCGCACTAGTTCAAGACCCCGCGAACTTCGTCGCGCAGCGCTGCGAACGGGGCGGCCGCGGCGGACGGGCGGGCGACGATGAGCAGGCGCAGGCGCACCTGCGGCGTCAGGGTGTCGTGCACGATGGCCGCCAGCCGGCGGCGCAGCAGGTTGCGCGTGACGGCCTTGCCCACGCTCTTGGAAACCGTGATGCCGACCAGCGGCCGAGGGTCGGACGCTGCGGCGTCGCCGCGGAAAAAGGTCAAATTGGCGCTGGCGGTTCGGCGGCCGCTCCGGCGCAGACGGGCAAAGTCGCCCGCGCGCCGCAGGCTCGCGAAGCGGCGCATCAGACGGTCAGGCGCTTGCGCCCCTTCTTGCGGCGCGCGTTGATGACGCGGCGGCCGTTCTTGGTCTGCATCCGTTCCAAGAACCCGTGGACGCGTTTACGCCGGCGGTTGTGCGGCTGGAAGGTCCGCTTCATGGTGCTCTGTTTCTCCTAGGAAAAATCCGCCGTCCGAGGGTGGCGGCGCACAGCCACCTAGTATAGGTCCCGGCGTTGCGGCCCGTCAAGGTCACCGGCCAAAAATGCCGGGAAAGCACCCGCTCTCCACACGTGTGGACAACATTGTGGAAAGGTTGGTCCGGACGGGGTTGCCGGGGGTGGCGAAACGCGTGATTTTACCGAAGCGTTTGGGGCCCCGCGGCCAGCTGCGCGGCAGACTCGATTTTGCCGTTTTTTTACTGAAAAACCGAGGGTTTTACACCTGTGGATAAGTGGATAAGATCGTCGGTTTTTGCCGCAGGATAGGCGCCTGATTAAGCCAACGAAAGGGCCTCCAACGCTCCGCCCTAGTCTGCCGACTTATGTCGTCGGACAGGATTCGAAGCTTCGCTACACGAGGACGAAACGTACAGATGGCGCTTGCGATTGGCGACCCGGAACTCACCACCGAGCTGTGGCAATCGGCCCTGGCGGCCCTCGAACAGAAATTCTCCAAACCCATCTTCGAGATGTGGATCAAGCCGCTGCGGCTCGTATCGGCAAGCGATAACAACGAGCTCATGCTGGCGGTGCCGAACAACTTCGCGCGCGATTGGGTGGAGAACCGCCTCAAGGGCCAGATCGGCGAGGTGCTCGCGGGCATCTTCGGCCCGGGCGTCCAGCTGCAGTTCACGGTCGCCGCGGACGCCGAGGGCGGGCAAGCGAGCGCTCCGGCGACCGGAAACGGGGTCACCGCGCGTCCGGGCGAGTTTCGTCCGGGGAACCTCAACTCGCGCTATACCTTTGAAGAATTCGTCATCGGCAACTCCAACCGGTTCGCGCACGCAGCGGCGCAAGCGGTCGCCGCCGCACCGGCGCGCGCGTACAATCCGCTTTTCTTATACGGCGGCGTTGGTCTGGGAAAAACCCATTTGATGCATGCGATCGGTCATCGCGTGCTTCAGGACGCGCCCGGGGCGAACGTGGTGTACGTTTCCAGCGAGAAATTCACCAACGAATTCATCATCGCGGTGCAGAACAATAAGACGGTCGAATTCCGCAACAAGTACCGTCTAGTCGACGTGCTGCTCATCGACGACATCCAGTTTTTGGAAGGCAAAGAGGGCACGCAAGAAGAGTTCTTTCACACCTTCAACGCGCTGCACGAATCGGGGCGTCAGCTCGTCATCTCCAGCGATCGCCCGCCGAAGGAGATTCAAACCCTCGAGAACCGTCTGCGCTCGCGATTCGAGTGGGGGCTGCTCACCGACATCCAGCCGCCCGACCTCGAAACGCGCGAAGCGATTCTGCGCAAAAAGGCCGAGAGCGAGAAGATCCCCGTTCCCGACGAGGTGACCTCGTTCATCGCCAAAGTGATTCCTTCGAACATCCGCGAACTCGAGGGCGCGTTGATCCGCGTCGTGGCGTTCTCCTCGCTCACCAAGTCGCCGATCACCGTCGACTTGGCCGCCGAAGTCCTCAAGAATGCGGTCGCGCAAGCGCCGCTGCGCCGCGTCACGATCGCGTCGATCAAAGAGAAGGTCGCCAAAGCGCACGGCCTGACCGTCAAAGAGATGGACAATCACCGGCGCGATCAGCGCGTGGCCGCGCCGCGTCAGATCGCGATGTTCGTCTGCACCGAATTGACGGACTGCTCGCTGCCGCACATCGCCCGCGAGTTCAACAAGAAAGATCATACGACCGTCATGTACGCGCGCGATAAAGTCAAGGAGCAGATGCAACGCGACGAAGCCTACCGAAACCGGATCCGCCAGCTCGTCGCGCTTTGTCAAAACGACTGACGCCATTGCGTTGCCGCACGCGAGCCCGGGGAACGTTCCCGGGCTCGCTTTTTTCCCGCGGTTCCTCGGTACTGTGCACGTTTCGCTGCACAGGGCACCCGCAAGCGCGTGGATAACTGCTCGATGGCCCTTGCCGGTGCAGATGTGGATGGCCCTCCGGCAGTCATGCACAACTTGTTCCCGGCAGAAAACCGCGTGAGGGAAAGCGGATCGGCCGTTGTTCGCAGAATGCACCGCCTTACTGCTGCTACGGTTAGGTCTTGATATTTAAAGAACTGCCCGACCCAAAGGACGAAGTGGACAGCCGTGAAGTTTACGTGTAACACCAAGGACATCTCCGGAGCCGTCGGCGCGGCGAGCAAGGTCGTGAACGCGCACACCACGGTGCCCATCCTTTCCAACGTGCTGCTCACGGCCGAGGAAGGCAAGATCGCCGTGCGGGCCACCGACCTCGAGCTCACGCTTCAGCAGGCGTTTCCGGCCGAGGTCAGCGAGCCGGGCAGCGTCACGGTGCCGGCAAAGATCTTCAGCAGTTACCTGGGCAACTTGTCGCCCGGCATGCTCGAACTGACCGGTACGGCAACCCGGGCGAGCATCAAGTATCAGCGCAGCAACTACGACTTCCACGCGCTGCCGCCCGAAGAGTATCCGCCGCTGCCCAGCGCGCAGCGCGGTCAGCAGTTCACGCTGAGCGCCAAACGGTTTCGCGACGGCGTGGGCGCGACGATCTTCGCGGCCTCCAACGAAGAGGCGCGCGGCGCCGTGCTGATGGGCACGCTGCTCGAAGTCGAAGGCGACTCGCTGACGATGGTGGCGACCGACGGCTACCGGCTCGCACGCTACCAGACGGCATTGCAAAGCGGCATCTCGGGAAGCGAAAAGTACATCGTTCCGTCCAGAGCCCTGGCCGAGGCCGCACGCAACGTGGGCGGCGCCGAGACCGTCGAAATCACGGCATTGGGCGCGCAAAACAATCAGTTGGCGTTCGCGGCGGGCGACGCGTCCATCGTGGTGCGCTTGGTCGACGGCCAGTATCCGAATTACGGTCAGGTCATTCCGGCCAAATTCGATCGGTCGATCGTGGTCAGCACGCCGGCGCTGGTGAGCAGTCTGCGCCGCGCCGAACTGGTTGCCGGCGATCGCGCCAACATGGTCAAACTCTCGGTGGCCAATCAAACCTTGGTCGTCACCGCCAGTTCCGACGCCTCGGGCAACGCGTACGAAGAACTCGAGGTCGAGCAGCAGGGCGAGGATCTGACGATCGCCTTCAACGCGCGGTATTTGGTCGAGATTCTCAATCACGTCGACTCGCCGCAGACCGTCCTCGAGTTTTTGGGCCCGCTCTCGCCCGCGGCGATTCGGCCGGTCGAACCGCCCGAGGGCGCGCAGCAGTTGTACGTGCTCATGCCGCTGCGGCAGTAGTGCGCCGCAGTGCGGCTCAACTCGCTGCACCTCTCGAACGTCCGCAACTACGCGCATCTGGAACTGCAGCCGTCTCCCGGCCTGAACGTCTTCGTCGGCCGAAACGCGCAGGGCAAGAGCAACTTGCTCGAGGCCATTTCGATGCTGGGGACGGGAAAATCGTTCCGCACGAGCCGCGAACGCGATCTGATACGCGACGGGCTGCAGTTGGCGACGATTGCCGGCGAGGCGCAAGTGCGCGCCGGCACGATCCGCCTGGGCTGCACGATCGCATCGACTGCGCGCGGAACGCGCAAGATGTATGCGGTCAACGGGCGCAGCGTGCGATACGCCCGCTTTCTGGGAAGTTTGCGCGTCGTGACCTTCGTGCCCGCCGATCTCCAGCTGGCGTCGGGCCCGCCCGCGGGCCGCAGGTCGTTCATGAACACGGCGCTGGCGCAGGAGCAGAAGAGTTACTATCACGAGCTCGCGCGCTATCAAAAAGCGCTCACGCAAAAGGCCGCGCTCCTGCGCGGTGAGAGCGAACCCGATCCCCAGTTGCTCGACGTGTACAACGAAACGCTCGTCGACGCGGGGACCGCGTTGATGCTGGCCCGCGAGCAGTTCATCGGCGTGCTCGCGCCGCGCGCACAGCGCGTCCACACGGAGTGGACCGGCGGGGCCGAAACGCTGTCGGTCCGATACGCTCCGAGCGTTGCGTTCGAGGTACCTTCGGCCGATGCGATCGCCGCGGCCTTCGCAGCCAAGTTGCGCGAGTACGCGCCCGCCGAACGGCGGCGCGCCGCAACGCTGGTCGGCCCGCATCGGGACGACGTCGAGTTGCAACTCGACGGCAGGTCGCTTGCCGCATACGGTTCGCAGGGGCAGCAGCGCACGGCGGTACTGGCCCTCAAGGTTGCCGAATACACCGTCATGCAAGAACGTTCCGATCAGGCGCCGCTGCTGTTGCTCGACGACGTACTTTCGGAACTGGATCCGGGGCGATCGGACGCCTTCCTGCAGGGTGTCGGCGGATTCGAACAGGCCTTTATCACCGCCACGCACTTGCCCGAGGGCCTGAGCCGCGCTCGCTTGTACGAGATCGAGAACGCGGTGGTGCGCGCGCTGTGAAACCGCTTCGCAACGCGCTTGCAGCCTGGGAGCCGGTCGCAGCCGTTTGCAGCGATCCGGTGTTACAGATCAGGACGGCGTGGCGCGAGATCGTCGGCGCCGACGTGGCCGCCCACTCGCGGCCCGATTCGCTCGTGCGCGGATCGCTGCTGATCGTTACGCGCTCCAACGCGTGGAGCCAGCAACTGACGTTCCTGACCGAGCAGATTCTGAGCGCGGTGCGCGACCGGACGGGCCTGCAGCTGGAAGGGTTGCGCTTTCGCGTCGGGCGTATGACGGCCCAGACAGCACCCGAGCCGCGAGCGTTGCGCGCGCGGCGGCGAACCGGACAGCCGGTGCGGCCGCCGGCCGAAACGCCGCAGGACGCACTGCAGCGGTTCCGCGAGGACGTCGCGGCGGCCGAGCGGGCCAAAAAGGCCGCGGGGTGGAAAGAATGCAGCCGGTGCGGCGTGCGGATCTCTCCGTCGCCGGCACGTTTCTGCGTGCCGTGCGCCAACGCTCGGGTGCAAGAACGCGACGGCGCGATAGCGCGGCTGCTGTTCGAAGCCCCATGGCTGGGGTACCAGGGCATCGCCGCGCTGGTCGGCGACCTGGAACCGCGTGAATACCACGCGATCAGGCTTCGGCTGCTGCGCAGATGGCATGACGCTCTAGAGCGGCTGCGGCTCAGCGGGTCGCCGGTGACCACGCGCGATCGCATGATCGCCAGCTCGTACGTGCTGCTCAAGAGCGAACTCGATCCCGAATCGATCGCGCCCGCCGTGGTGCGCGAGCTGCTCGGGGACGAGCTCCACGAAAAATTCTATGGTAGTGAGAAATAAATGAATTACGGTGCCGAGCAGATCGAAGTCCTCAAGGGACTCGAGGCCGTTCGCAAACGCCCCGGGATGTACATCGGGAACACGGCCGAGCGCGGTCTGCATCAATTGGTCTACGAAGCGGTCGATAATTCCGTCGACGAAGCGCTGGCCGGATATGCCAAGAACGTCAAGGTCGTGCTCTACAAGGACGGATCGTGCTCGGTCGAGGACGACGGCCGCGGCATTCCCATCGACATCCATCCCGGCGAACAGATGCCCGCAGTCGAGGTCATTATGACGATCCTGCACGCCGGCGGAAAGTTCGGAAAAGGCGGCTACAAAGTCTCGGGCGGCTTGCACGGCGTCGGGATCTCGGTCGTCAACGCGCTCTCGGAAGAAATGACCACGCGCGTGCGCCGCGACGGCAAGCTCTGGGAGATGAAGTTCCAGCGCGGGCTGACGGTGCAAAAGCTCAAGAAGATCGGTCCGGCCGAAGGCACCGGAACGCACCAGTGGTTCAAGCCCGATCGCGAGATGTTCGAGGTGACGTCCTTTCACTGGGACGTGCTGGCAAGCCGCTTGCGCGAGCTGGCGTTCCTGAACCGCGGCCTGGCCATCACCCTGCGCGACGAACGCGGCGAGCAGGTCCGCGAGCGCACGTTTAAATTCGAAGGCGGCATCGTTTCCTTCGTGGAGTGGCTCAACGAGAAGAAGGATCCGCTGCATCAGATCATCTCCACGCACAACGAGCGCGACGGCGTCGACGTCGAAGTCGCCATGCAGTGGACCGACACGTATACCGAGATTATCTACGCGTACGCCAACAACATCAACACGACCGAAGGCGGCATGCACCTGACCGGCTTTCGCACCGCGATCAGCAACGCGGTCAACGGCTACGCACGCAAGCGAGGCATGCTCAAGGACTCCGACGGCAATCTTTCGACCGACGATTGCATGGAAGGGCTGACCGCGGTCGTTTCGGTCAAACTGGCCGAGCCGCAATTCGAAGGGCAAACCAAGACCAAGTTGGGCAACGCGAACGTGCGCAACATCGTGTACAGCCTGGTGAACGAACGTCTGGACTTCTTCTTCGAGGAGACGCCCAAGGCGGCGCGCGCGATCGTCGACAAATGCATGCAGGCCCAGCGCGCGCGCGAAGCGGCCAAAAAAGCCCGCGACCTCTCGCGCCGCAAGAATGCGCTGGAAGGCTCCGGTCTGCCCGGCAAGCTCGTGGACTGCAAGAATACCAATCCGGCCGAAAGCGAGATCTTCTTGGTCGAAGGCGACTCGGCGGGCGGCACGGCCAAGGGCGGGCGCGATCCGAACACTCAGGCCATCCTGCCCCTGCGCGGCAAAATCCTGAACGTGGAGAAAGCGCGGCTGGACAAGGTCCTTTCGAACGAAGAGATCCGCACGATGATCACGGCGTTGGGCACGGGCTTCGGAGACGAGTTCGATTCGGGCAAGCTGCGCTATCACAAGATCATCATCATGACCGACGCGGACGTCGACGGCTCGCACATCCGCACGCTGCTGCTCACGTTCTTCTACCGTCAGATGAAACCGCTGGTCGAGGACGGGTTCGTGTACATCGCGCAGCCGCCGCTGTACGGGGTGCGCAAGGGCAAGAAGCAGTGGTACGCCTTCAGCGAGCCCGAGCTCAAATCGATCATCGGCGAGGACGGCAAAGACTTCGTCGTCCAGCAATACAAGGGCTTGGGCGAGATGGATGCCGAGCAGCTCGCCGAGACCACGATGGAGGTCGGGAACCGCCGCCTCAAACGGATTACCATCGAGGACGCGGTCGAGGCCGAGCAGATCTTCACCGATCTCATGGGCGACAAAGTCGAACCGCGCAAGCAGTACATCTTCGACTTCGCCAAGTCCGTGAAGAACTTGGATCTCTAGCGCCCCGGGGCGTTTAGGATGACACGGCGGCTGCGGGGTATAACCCGGGCGGAGAG
Source organism: Vulcanimicrobiaceae bacterium (assembly GCA_035652755.1). GTDB lineage: Bacteria > Vulcanimicrobiota > Vulcanimicrobiia > Vulcanimicrobiales > Vulcanimicrobiaceae > DASRDE01. Next base: position 14,759 of record DASRDE010000132.1, read on the forward strand.
AGTTGTTGCGCAAACGCCTGGGAGCCGCGCTTGCGGCCTTCGTCGCCATCGTCTTCGCGGTGCTCGCAGTGTTTCACAACGGCGCCGCGCGGTTTGCGCTTTCGGCGGCGCTGCCGCTGGCGACCGGCTATAGCATTCAAAGCAGCGACTTCCGGCTCGAGCGCAGCCACGGCGCACTCGTCGACGTCCACATCAGCCGCGGGGGTGAGCCGGTACTCGACGCCCGGCGCATCGATCTCTACTACAGCCTGCGCGATCTCTTTCCGGGCAGCCGCCACCGCTTCGGCCTGACCGGGATCACGATCGACCGCCCGCAGATCACGATCGTTCATCACGAGAACGGCACGTACAACGTCAGCGTGCCCGGCGGCGTCAACAAACCGGCCGGTCCCGCGCGGCGCAACAACGTTCCGCTCAACCTGCGCGTCCGCGTGCGCGACGCATCGGTGGCGCTCATCGACGAGTACCGCTTCTACAAAGGCAGCCGCCGGCAGCGCCTGGACGGGATCTCGGTCGACGCGGCGATCGACACGGCCGCGATCACGTCGTACGTCGTGCAAGGCCGCCTCCAAGACGGCGGGCCGCAGCCGTTCCGCATTGCCGGGCGGGTCGACAACCAGGCCGGGTTTGCGCTGCATCACGTCAGCGTGCGTTCGATACCGATCTCGACGATCGGCAACTACTTCATCAATTCTGCGGCCGCGCACATCCTGGCCGGAAGCGTCCGCGACTTCGACATGCGCGCGTGGTCGTGGGGGCCGGGCGGCTCGCACTTGGCCGGCGCGGGCAAGCTGGTCGACGGCAAGATGATCGTCGCGAGCTTGGATGCGCCCATCGCGCACATCAACGGTCCGATCGGCGTTTTCGATTCGGGGTTTGCCGCGCAGCGCATGACCGCGCGCGTCGGACATATTCCGATCGTCTTCTCCGGCGGCATCTTCGACTTTGCCAATCCGCAGTTCCGCTTGGGCGTGACGGGCAGCGGCGATCTGCGCTACCTCAAAGAAGTCGCGCATTTTGCCAGCGGAATGCCGATCTACGGCGGCGTCCGGATCCACGCGCTGATCGAAGGCGACATCGGCGCTCCGATTCTCATGATCGGCTTTGACGGGCAGCGGTTCAACTACCAGCAGGTCCCGATCGATCTGCCGCACGGCACGGTCGCACTCTTTAACGGCAACTTGGTCGTGCTGCCGTTTCACGCCTACTACGACGGCATCAAGTTACACCTCGAAGGCATTCTGCGGCTGGGGCGTACGGTCGACAGCGTGCTGGCGCTGCACGCCGTGGGACCTTCGAGCAAGATTCCGTACTTGAGCGGAATGCTCGCTCCGCAGCCGGTGCTGACCGAAGTGCTGCTCGCGGGTTCGGATTTGAAGATCGACGCGCGCGGCTATTTGGTCTCGCTGCGCGATGCGGGCAATGCCAGCGGCTTTTACTCGATCGATCGCTATGGCAGCGGCGCGTTCGGCCCGATTGCGCTTCGCGGTCCCGACGGCGGCTCGCTCGTGGCCGATTTCGCGCTCGACCGGCCGCACGGCACCAGTGCGTTCTGGGCGTCGGTTCGCGGAATGCGGATCGATCAGCCGGCTCCGGTCGGATTGCCCGGCGTGCAGATTCCGCAGCTGCCCGCGATGGATGCGCGCGTCGTGCGCGCGGACCTTGCCGGTACGGGCTCGGCCAGGAACGTCGTCATCGGCGGTGCCGCCCTGATGTCGCCCGCGCGCATTGCCGGCGTTCCGTTCAACACGATCGACGCGCACTTTGCCGGACCGTTCGCGGCCGCGCGCATCAGCAGCGTCCACGCCGACGGCCCGTGGGGCACGTTCAACGGCAACGGAACGTTCGCGCCGGACGTGATCGTCGCGCGCGGCCGGTATAGCGGCTCGTTTTCCGGGCTGCGGATGTTCTTAGGCAATTTCCCGGTCACCGGCGCGATCGACGGCACGATGGGCATCGCGATCGCGCAGAACCGCATCTTCGTACAGGCGCAGGATGCGCGGCTTCAGGGCGCGACGATGCACGGCATTCCCGTGCAGAGCGCGAGCGGAACGATGGCGTACGACAACGGCGTGCTGCGCGTCTATTCCGCGCAGGCGCGCGCCGCCGGAGGAACCGTCGTCGCCGCCGGCAGCTTCGCCACCGCGCCGACCGCACAGCATCTGCGGCTTGCGCTTGCAACCAGCACGCTCGACGCAGGGACGCTTCGCGATGCATTCGGCGTCCCGATTTCGCGCGGTTCGCTTCGCGCCATCGGAGCGCTCATGCCCGGAACGTCGATTCCCGGCGTCGATGCGGGAATGGTGCTCGTCAACGGCAGCGCCGCCGGCTACGGTCCGTTTCAAACCAGCGGCGAGATCGCGATCGGCGGCGACCGGTTGACGATCCGCAACACCGTCGCGCGTCTGGGCACGACGATTGCGCGCGTCGGCGGTTCGATGGATGCACTCTCGTCGGGGATTCCGCGCTTCGACGTCAGCGCCGACGTGCCGGCCGGCGAGATTGCGCCCATGGCCGCGCTTGCGCGCGTTCCCACGTTCAACGCCGACGGCAGCTTCGCCGGGCACGTTCGCATCGGCGGGACGCCGGCGGATCCGTCGATCCACGGCGTGGTACGCGTGCCCGTCGGCGAGGTGAACGGCCTTGGATTCCGCGATGCGCAGGCGCGCATTGCCGTCAGCTCATTGGGTGCATCCGCGCTCGGCGGCATCGTAACGGTCGGCGAGACGACCGCGCACTTTTCGGCGACGGTGAGCAAAGGCGAGACCGCGTTTGCGATGCATTCCGCCCACGCCGATCTCTCGGACTTCAACGATTACTTCAACACCGGCGATACGCTGGCCGGAACCGGCGCGCTGGGCATCTCGTTTTCGCACTTTGCCAATTTGACGTACACGTCGGGCGACATCGACATCACCGGACTGCGCTACAAGCGCCTGCCCATCGGCGACACCGACGCGACCTGGTCGGGCCTGCGCAACATGGTGCACGGCAGCGTGCGCATCGGCGGGGAGAACGGGCAGCTCAACGCCGTGGGCACGATCGGCTTTGCGCCCACGACGCAGCTCGCGCAGCTGGTCGAGCAGTCGCGCTACGACATCAACGCCAGGCTCAGCGACTTGAACCTGGGAACGTGGCTGCCGGCGCTGGGGTTTCCGCAGCTTCCGGTGACCGGACGGATCGTCGGCGCCGCGCAGATCCGCGGAACGTATCCGCACATCGCGATCTCGGGAAACGCCGCGATCCACCGCGGAACCATCGGCCCGCTGGCGATCGACGAAGGCGATCTGACCGCGCGCACCGCGCCGGGCGATCGTATCGACGTTACGAGCATGCATTTTTCCGCCGCCGGCCTGCAGGCCAGCGGAACGGGCACCTTCGGGCTCACGCCCGTCTCGCCCATGCAGATGCAAGTGCACGCGGTCACGAGCGACTTACCGCGACTGGTCGCGCAGATCTCCAAACGCCGGCTGGATCTGACCGGGCGATTCGAAACCACGCTCACGCTGGGCGGATCGTTCCGCTCGCCGACGTTCGAAGCCGGCATCGATGCGGCCGGCGTCGACGCATTCGGCATCGCCATCCCGTCGATGGTCGGCCAGATTCAGCTCAAACAGCGCAACATCGTCGTGCGCAATGCGGAGTTCACGTTCCCCAAGGGTACCGCGTCCATCGCCGGTGCGCTTCCGCTTCAATTGCAGCCGTTCGCAATCGGACCGCAGAGTGCGCCGATTTCGATGGATCTCTCGGCCGCCGGCGTGGATCTCTCCACGTTCGCGCCGCTGCTCGGGAACGACACCAAGATCTCCGGAGCGATCGGCGGGCACTTGGGCATCAGCGGCACCGTGCGCGATCCGCGCATCGTCGGACAACTGGCAGCCTCGAACGTGTCGTATGTGAGCGCGATCGAAACGACGCCGATCACCAAAACGGTCGCCCAGCTCACGTTTGAGGGAACGCACGCGACGCTGGATCGTCTGCACGCGCAGCTCGGCACGGGAACGGCGGACGCATCGGGGTCGCTCAGCTTCGGCGGCGGGCTGGGCGGCGGACCGCTGGGCTATGCGTTGACGCTGCAATCGCGGGGCGCGCAGATCAGCATGCCGCAGTTCGGCGCGGGCACGTTCGACGCGGCTCTGCGGCTCGAGCGCGCGCCCGGCGCGCTGGCGCAACTCAAAGGAAACGCGACGATCACGGACGCCGTCCTTCCATTCAATACGTTCTTGCAGTTCGGCAGTTCGGGCGGCGGCGCGTCCAGCGGGCCGCCCTTCAATCTAGGTTTCGATTTGGGAATTACGGCCGGACGCAACGTTCGGGTGCGCGGCGGCGGAGCGGGGATCTTCGGCCTGGACATCTCGGGCGCGGGCAATGCCCGGCTCTCCGGAACGCTGCTCCATCCGACGCTGGCCGGCCAGTTCAATTCGGCGGGCGGCACGCTGACGTACATCGATCACGCGTTTCGCGTGCAGACCGGCGTCGTCACCTTCGATCCGGCCAACGGCGTCATTCCGACCATCTTCGCGATCGCACGAACGCACGTCACCAACCCCGATCCGAATACCGCGCGCAATCCGACCGGCTCGGCGGATATCACGGTGACGGTGACGGGCCTGGTCACCAGCCCGAAGCTGAGTTTTCAATCGAATCCGCCCGGCTACACCGACCAGCAGATCCTCGCGCTGCTGCTGCCGCTCGGCGGCTTGGTGGGGCCGATTCAGTTTACCGACACCGGCGTGATCCTGCCGCCCGGCCAGCTCAACGGCGCCCCCGAAGCCGCGACGGGCCAAATCCTTCCCAACGTGCTCGTGCGCCGCGAAAACGGCACCCTGACGATCGGGCAGGAAGCCTTCAACATCTTGAACGCGCAGTTCACGACGGGTCTGCTCGCGCCGCTCGAAACGGCGCTGGGCAGCACCTTGGGCTTGTCCGACGTCAATCTGACCGTGGATTATACGGGAAACGTCGGAGTGAACGTGCGGCGGGTGCTCGGCCCCAACTTCTACGCGATCTACGGCACGACGTTCAACTACCCGGTGCGCCAGACGTTCGGCTTCGACTACCAGCCCAACAGTTTCACGTCGGCGCAGTTCACGATGTTCGTCCAGCAAGGGCCCACGCCGCTCTTCCTCAATCCGTCCGCGACGATCTCGACGAACGTGCGCGTGACCGCCGGCCAAGCCGTCCAAGGGCAGAGCGGCTTCACGTTCTTGTACCAGCGGCTGTTCTGAACGGCGGCAAGGACCATCCCCTGCGGCCGCGAACAGCCGGGGCGGGTCGAAACGGCGCGTACTGCGGACGCGTTACAGTGCTAACGCCACGAGCGTTGGACCATCGAACTCTCATAGGGAAAGATTTTTGATGACCTTCAGCCTCCGGCGTGCGCACGGCGCGCTTGCGCGGTGTGCGGGCGTGCTGCTCGTACTCGCTCTGCTCTTCGTCACCACGCCCGCCCCGGCGAGCTCGGCCCCCGCGCCGCGCATCGTTTCGGTCGACGTCTCCGGGAACGCGCACGTGCCGACGCAGACGCTCATGGGGGTCATCCAAGCACGCGCCGGGCAGCCCTACAACCCGCAGGTGGTCCAGGGCGACCTTCAGCGCATCTTCGCGCTGGGGTATTTCGCGGACCAGGCCGCGCCGCTGATTCGCCAGCGCCCCGGCGGCATCGCGATCACCTACCGCGTGATCGAGAATCCGGTCGTGACCAAGATTGACTTCACCGGAAACAGCCACGTGCCGGCCGACACGCTGCTGGCGCTGATGGACACGTCGGTCGGACAGGTGCTCAACACCGACACGCTGCGGCAAGATTTCTTGAAGATCAACTCCTATTACGATCGCATCGGGTACGGCGGCCAGCTGCCCTCGCACGTGCAGAACCTGAACATCGATCCCAAGACCGGCGTGCTCACGATCGACCTGCGCGAAGGCCTCACGATCACCGGCGTCGAGATCGGCGGCGATCCGCTGCTCGGACCGGGCGTGGTCATTCCCGCGCTGAGCATCAAACCGGGCCAGACGTATTCGTCCACGCTCTGCGACAACGACAAGCAAAACCTGCAGAAGCTGTACGACAAGTACAATTTGTTGCTCGGCGACGTCGAGTGCGGTCCCGATCCGGCGACGATGGATCCGAAGGCCGGCACGACCAAAGTCAAAATCGAGCCGTACGTCGCGCGCGTCGGCATCGTGCAGATCACCGGCAACACCAAGACCAAGGACCAAGTGATCCGGCGCGAGCTCTCGGAACGCCCGGGCTTCATCTTGACCAAGAACGGCGTTCAGCGCGACCTCGAGCGGCTGAACAACACCGGGTTCTTCTCCAAAGTCGACGTCAACCCCAAGACGTGTCCCGAAGAGATGACCAAGAAAGATCCGGGATGCGTCGTGCTCGACTGGGTCGTCACCGAGCAGCGGACCGCGCAGGCGTCCGTCGGCGCAGGCTACTCGGGCGGCATCACCGGCCAAGGCCTGTACGGCACGCTCGGCTATTCGGATACGAATCTGCACGGTACCGGCAACGCGGTCTCGGTGCAATTCGAACGCGGCGCGCGCAGCTATCTCTCGCAGGCGCAAGTCACGATTCCGTACGTCGGCAACACGCCCAAATCGCAGCGCTACAGCTTTGCCGCGACGGTCTTCACGAACGGCTCGACGTACTTCTATCCGATCTACACGACCTCGCTTACGACGGCGCCGACCGGGAACGCGACGCCGGCGCCGATTCCGGTGACGCTCGTGCAAACTACCAACAACCAGCAGGTTCCGGGCGTCGCTGCGACCGCGACTGCGAAATCGCTCGGCGCGAGCGTGACGATCGGCCGCAGGTTGACCGATTTCGTGACCGCGAGCGTGGGTGCGAGCGCGGCGCGTCAGACGAGCAGCACGACGGTGCCGTCGCCGTACTTCTTCCAGACCGTGCAGCCGAACGTCATCGCCGGCCCGACACCCGGCCCGTTCAGCACGACCAACAACACGGGCAGCATCGGTATCCAGGCCACGTCGCTGGCGTACATTAATACCGGTCAGCCGTATCAGTTGAACACGGTCACGCTCGGGCTTGGAACCAATTCGGCCGCGACGCTGGACGACATCTTCAATCCGCGCCGCGGGCAAACGGTAAACCTGACCGAGACGATCTCGGATCCCTCGATCGGTTCGAACTTCCGGTACACGCAGACCGGTTTGGACATCACCAAGTTCCTGCCGGTGCTCAAGGCGGCGACGTTCGCGCTGCACGGACAAGGGCGTATCTCGACCGGGGTGATCCCGCCCAGCGCCCTGTACACGTTCTCCGATCAGAATCTGCGCGGCTACAACAGCGTCTTCTACGGCACGGACACGCTGCTGGGCCAGGCGGAGCTGCGCTACCCGCTCACGCCGGATCGCAAGTTCGGACTGGCCTTTTTCGTCGACGAAGGCGGATTTCGCATTCGCGGAGCGCAGCCGACGATCGACCCGTTCACCAGCCGCATCATCGGCTATCCGGCTCAATGGTCGTTCCGCGGCGACTTCGGCGTCGGGCTGCGCGTGGACGTTCCGCAGCTCGGGCTGCATACGATCCGGATCGACTTTGCCAAGGGTGCGTACGGAACGCATACCAGCTTCGGCATAGGCCAAAGCTTCTAACTCTCGTGCCTCCAACATCGTCAAAAGGACCATGCATATCTCGAAACCATTCGTCATAGCCGCGATCGCGGCACTCCTGTGCGCGGCGGCCCCGGCCGCGATTGCCGGGGACTTGTCCGACGTCGGCTTCATCGATCAGGCCGCAATCGGCGCGCTTCCGCAATTCGCACGCGCGAACGCGCAGGTGGCGCAATACAAGAGCCAACTCGACGCGCAGTACGCGGCCGCCGCGCGCGGCAAATCGCAATCCGAGCAGCAGCGCCTTGCCGGCCCGTACCAGCAGAAGTTCTTCAACCGTCAGCGCGAAGTGCTCGGACCGCTCTTCGCCCGCGCCCAAGCGGCGATTGCCCAAACCGCGTCCAGTCAGCGCCTTTCGGTCATCGTCGACAAGCGCATCGTCGTCTTCGGCGGACAAGACGTCACCAAGAACGTGATCGATCTCATCAACGAGCCGGGCGCGGTCGTGCCGCCGTCGGCGACGCCGCCGCCCTCGGAGATCGGTTTTGTCGATCAGGGCCAGATCGATCAGGTACCGAAGATCAAGCAGGCCAACGACGACTTCGTGAAATTCGCCGCGGCGCAGCGTCAGAACGCGATTCGCGACATGGCCGGCGCCAAGAACAACCCCCAGCAGCAGCAGCAGATCTTCCAGCGCTATCAAAAGATCGTCAGCGATCAGCAGGACAAGACGCTCAAGCCGCTGGTCGACCAGACGCGCAGCGCGATCTCCAAGGTGGCGCAGCAGAAGAACTTGATCCTCGTCGTCGACCGCTCGGACGTCATCTACGGGGGCACGGACATCACTTCGGATGTCCAAAATGCGCTTAAGTAGGGTTGCGGCGCTCGTGCTGTGTGCGGCATCCCTCGCCGGCTGCGGCCGCGAACCGGCAGCCGACGATCCGAACGTGCGCGGCATCGGATATGTGCGCGTCGACGACGTGGTCAAAAAGCACCCGCTTTACCCTCAGCTCTCGCAGATCCAGGACTCCATCGACGCGCTCGATCTCAAAGCGTTAGGTCCGGGCGCGGTGCCCAGGACGAGCGCGCAGATCGCCGAGCAGACCAAAGAACTCAACCGCGAGCTGATCCAAGCGCAGAATCGCGCAAATGCGATCTTGCGGCGCAAGCAGGCCGACTACGCGCGCCGCGAGCAGCAGGCCATCGACGCCGCGCTTGCGTCGGCGGGCGCGGGGACGAACGGCAATGCGGCCGTCACGCAGATGCAGGGGACCGCGGCCCAGCAGGCGCAGGCCGTCACCGCGCAGGCGAACGCCGATTTTCAGAACTACCGCTCCGCGGTCGTCGCGCAAGACAATGCCGCCGTCATGCAGGTGAGTAAACAACTGAGCGCGCGGGCCGATCGTTCGTACCGCCAAAAGGCGACCGAATTGCAGGAGCACGAATCGCAGCTGGCGCTCGAACTCTCGCAGCAAGACGCCCCGCGGCGATTGGAACTGCGCACCAAGCTGGGGAATTTGGCGCTCGACGACGCCACGCGCAAACAATACCGCGACGAGCTGGCGGCCATCGACAACCGCGAAGCACAAGCCGCGGCCGCAGAGCGCACGCGGGATCAGGCGGAATTGGCCGCATACCGAAAACAGCTCGCCGCCTCCACGCAGTCCGAGATCGCCTCGCAGGTCGAGCAGATTCACGCCCAAACGCGCGCAAAGCTGGCGTCCCGTCAGAACGAGGTCTCGCAGCAGGTCAGCTCGCAGCTGCAGGGTCTGCGGCCCGCCGCGATCCCCTCGAATCTGCCGCAGTCCACGCGCGACCGCATCGCGCAGATCCAGCAGCAGTTCAAGACGCAATTCGCCGCCGACGCAAAAAAAACGATCGACGACTACCAA
>DASRDE010000133.1:0-9320 GCA_035652755.1 Vulcanimicrobiaceae bacterium
GCCGTGTTCTCCGCGCGTAATGACGACGTAGCGGCATTCGAGCATGCGCAGCAGCGCCGCGCCCGCGGCTTCAAGAGCCTCCTTGCCGGTGATCGCAATCCCCGTCGCCTGCGCAGCCTCGTGCGCGTTCGGCGCAACGCACGTGACGCCCGAAAACAGCATCAGATTTTGCGGTTTGGGATCCGCAACGACGATCGGGCAGCCCAACGCGGCCTGGACGATCTCCGACGAAAACAGGCCCTTGGCGTAATCGCTCAGCACGACGGCATCCGCAGACGCGGCGGCCGAACGCACGATGGCGGCCAACCGGGAGCGATCCGCGTCCTGCAGCGGTGCGGTCGATTCCCAGTCGGCGCGCACGACTTGTTGACTGTGCGCGACCACGCGAGTCTTACGCGTGGTCGGGCGATCGTCGACCGAAACAAGTCCGTCGCCGCTAATGCCTTCGTCTTTAAGAAGGTCGGCAACGTAGTGCGCGAATCCGTCGCGCCCGATTGCGGCGGCAAACCGGACGCGCGCACCGAGCGCGCGCAAGTTGTTCGCGACGTTTCCCGCGCCCCCGAGCGTAAACGAATGATCGGAGACGGCCACGACCGGTACGGGCGCCTCGGGCGAGATCCGGCTGACGCTTCCCCAAATCCATTCGTCGATCATGACGTCGCCCACGACGAGCACGCTGCGTTCGCGCATCCGATCGAAGAGCGCGCGCGCATCCGGCGGGGCGAGCAGCTGAACCCCCACGGTTCAGCGCTCGAAGAGCATCCGCTGCTCGACGAGATCGCAGATGATGTGCGCCATCGTTTGGTGCACTTCTTGCACGATCGCGGAGTATCCGGACGGTCCCATCAGCACCAGGTCGCTGATCTCGGCGGCTTTTCCGCCGCCATTGCCGGTAAACGTGACGGTGACGGCGTCGCGCCGGCGCGCTTCTTCGAGCGCGAGCACGATGTTCTTCGACGTTCCGCTTGTCGTCATCGCGATGACGACGTCGCCGGCTTGAACGAAGGCTTCGATCTGCCGCCGGAAGATCTGATCGAACCCGTAGTCGTTCCCGACGGCCGTGATCGTGGACGTATTGACCGAGAGCGCCTCGCTGTACAGACCCGGGCGTTCGCGCAGAAAGCGTCCGCTCAACTCGGCGGCCATGTGCTGCGCCTCGGCGGCGCTGCCGCCGTTGCCCATCCACAGAATCTTGTTGCCGCGGCGCAGCGCCTTGACCATGCAGTCGGCGATCGCTTCGCACTGCTCGCGGTAGTGCGGCGCGTCCAGCAGCCCGCGACGGTCGGCGAGCAGCTCGGCAAAGCCGCGCTGTCCTTTGACGTCTACGGTTCGATCCAAAACATCTCCTGACCGAGCGAGACCAGTTCGCCGTTTTCCGGGATGATGCGAGTGACCACGCCTGCGTGATCGCTGGTGATCTCGTTGAAGAGCTTCATTGCCTCCAGGATACAGACGACTTGCCCCGGCTCGATGCGATCTCCCACCTTGACGAACGGTTCGGCGTCCGGAGACGGCGCCGAGTAGAAGACGCCGACCAGCGGCGCGGTGATTTTTTTCACGTTGGCCGGCGCGGCAACCGACGGCGTACCCGGCGGTTGAGCGGCGGCCGCCGGCGCGGGCGCTCCCGGCACGACGGCGACTCCCGCTTCGCGGCGCACCAGTTCGAAGATCTTGTCGCCGACCTTGACTTTGAGCGCGTCGAGATCGTGCTCGTGCATGATCTCGAGCAGCTTCCCGAGCGTTTGCGTTTCGTCGTCGCCGGAGTGCATCAGCACGCTACTTTCCCGAGATCTTGGACCAAGTCCGCCCCCAGCGCGATGCGGCGGTCCGTCCGCTCGGTGAGATCGCGCAGCACCGCCTGGCCCGCAGCGACCTCCTCGCTTCCCACGATCAGTGCGTAACGCGCCAGATTGCGATCGGCAATCTTCAATTGAGCGAGCAGCTTGCGATCGTCGTAATCCATGAAGATCGGAACCGAAAGCGAGTAGCGAAGCAGCGCTGCCAGCGTCACCAGCACTTCTTTGGGCTGATCGCCCAGTGCGACCAGTTGAATTCCGGTGCGCTCGGCCGCCGGCTCGGGGTGCGCGGCCTCGATCGTCAAGAGCAGCCGCTCGAGCCCCAGCGCGAAGCCGACCGCCGGAACGTCCGGACCGCCCAGCGATTTGATCAACTCGTCGTACCGGCCGCCGGCGCAGACCGTGCTCTGCGCGCCGAGCGCGTCGGAAACGAACTCGAAGACCGTGCGCGTGTAATAATCCAGTCCGCGTACGATGCGCGGATTGACGTTGTACGGTACGGCGATACGATCGAGGTAGCGCTTTACGGCTTCGAAATGGGCGCGGCACGCATCGCACAGATACGATTCGAATGCGGGCGCGGATTGCAGCAGCACCTGATCCTCCGCGGCTTTACTATCGAGCAGGCGCAGCGGGTTGCGTTCCAAGCGGCGCTGCGAGTCTTCGCTCAAATTGCGCAGGTGCGGCCGAAAATGCGCGAGCAGCGCGTCGCGGTACCGCGGCCGGCAGTGCGCGTCGCCGATTGAATTCAGCTCCAGGCGCACCTCGATGCCGTACGACCGGAAGAGATGCATCGCCAGCGCCATGACTTCGACGTCCGCTTCCGGCCCGGCAAAACCCGTGCACTCGATGCCGAATTGATGCGACTGCCGGTAGCGGCCCTTCTGAGGGCGCTCGTACCTGAAGATCGGTCCGAGGTAATACAGACGCTGCGGACCCGAAGCGAACAAGTTGTGCTCGATCGCCGCGCGCATGACCGGCGCGGTAAATTCCGGCCGCAGCGTCATGCCGCGCCCGCCCTTGTCGACGAAGGTGTACATCTCTTTCTCGACGATGTCCGTCGTCTCGCCGACCCCGCGCACGAACAATTCGGTCGCCTCGAAAATCGGCGTTCGCACCTCACCGTAGCCGTACCGCCGCGCCAGCTGGTGGATGCGCGACTCCGCCTCTTGCCAGCGCTGCGTCTGAGGCGGAAGGAAATCTTGCGTTCCGCGCGGTGCGGTGATCTTGGGCGCCATGGGGTGGGTGGAGTTCACACTAGACGAACCCGCCCCTTCGCGTGAAAGCGGCACGTGCTCACGACGGTGCTCGTCACGTGCGCCGCTGCACTCTTCGAAAGCACGCCGTTCATTCTGGCCGGTGCTTGCCTCGCGCGTGCACTCAGGCAGAGCGCATGGGCGGTCCCGTATCTGGGTTGCGGGTGCGGATCGGGACCGTCGGCGCGTTCGCTGCCTGCCGCCGCCGCAGCGCTGGTCGTTTTCGGGCCCGGCGTCGCGATTGCGCGTCTGCTCGCAGCAGCCGCGTCGTCGCGGATCGCGCACAAAGACGCCGGCTGCCCGGACGCACCGCCGGTCCTCCACCAACTCGAGCTCGTGCTGCCCCCGGCCGCCGCGGGCGCGTGCCTGCTGCCGCTCTGGCCCGTACTGCTGGGCGCTCATCTCGGCGTTCTGCCGGGTTTTCTGGCGGGCGCGGTCTTGGCATTCCTGACGGCTCCATGCGGCATCGGCGCGGTCGCACTGGCGGCGGCTGTGCGTCACGCGGCGCCGGCTGCTGCGGCGGGCTTTCTCTGCGTGGCCGGAATCGCCGACGTGCGCGCGTGGCTGCCCGCGCATCGTCCGCACCGCGCAGACCGCGACGTGCTGGCATATGCACTATTGGCCGCGGCGTGCGCGAATGCGGGCGCGCATCGCGGCGCGGGTTTGGTTCATCCGGCGTTCGCACTGCCGCTGCTGCTCTGTGCGGCGGCGTTTGCGGTCTGCGCATATCGCTACCGGCATGCCCGCTCGCGTCGCGCGCGGATCGCTCCCGCGATTATGCTGGCCGGCTCGATGCTGGCCGCGCCCGTTCCCGAATATCATGCGACGGAGACGACGCTTGCAGGGGCGTTCGCGGGCGAACGCGTCGATTTCACCGGCGTGCTGACGCGAACCGGGACGGCCGCCACGCTGGTCCGTTACGCGATCGTCTGCTGCCGGGCGGACGCGTCGCCGGTCGTCGTGCGTCTTTGGTCTGCACCAGCGCAGTTGCGCGGCTGGGTGCAAGCGCGCGGCACGCTCGTCGCCGCCGGATCGAATCTCGCGCTGCGGGCCGAGCAGTTGCACGCGATCGCGCCGCCGCCCGATCCGTTCGTCTATCGCTGAGCTGCCGGAAGGATCACGACCGTGAAGCGCACGGGCTGCGAAAGCGCGGGCGGAGGCGCCGGGTTCACGCCCGGGCGCGGCGTCACCGTGACGCTCACCGTGCCGGGAGCCTTCGCCGTGTAGACGCCTTGAACGCCGCGCACCCACATGACGCCGGGATGTATGACCAGCAGCGACTGCGGCGCGAGCTCGACGTTGTAAATGTAGGGATCGTGCATGCCGATCGTGACGTCGTCGCCGACGTGCGCGACGATCGTTTGCCCGTCTTCGGCTCGCGAGAGACCGCGATCGACCTGCGCGACCTGACGATCGATCACGTCGAGCATTGCCGCCGCTTGCGAAGATCCCGAACGCTCGGCGCTGCGCGCGGCATCGAGCTGCACCTTCAGCAGCGTCTGCTGTCCGGGCGCCAGGCGCCCCAGCCCTTGCGCCGATTCGATTCGCTGCGCCAGCGCCGCGGCGCGGTCGTCAAACGACTGCCAGATCGGGGACGTCATCACTGGTGCGGCGCCGACTGCAGCGGCCAGGACTGCGATTGCAACGAGCGGCTTCATACTCCATACAACGCAGCCGGGTCAGGAAAGATTTGCGCCCCGCCGCGGTTCGAGCAGCTCGACCGGGATGCCGTTCGGATCCTCGACGAAGGCGATTGCCCGCGTGCCGCTGGGCGAGCGCTTGACTTCTTTGAGGATCTTGACGCCGCTCGCGCGCAGCCGTTCGACGAAGGGTTCCAGCTCGCCGTCGCATTCGATCGCCAGATGTTCGTAGCGGTTGCCCAATTCGTACGGCGGATGCTCTTCGAGATCGTAGACGAGCTCGATGTACGCATCGCAACTCTGCCCCACGAACGCCATGTCCGCGTTGCCCGGGTAGTGATACGGGCCGTCGAGCAGCCGCAGACCCAGGCGTTGGGTGTAGAACTCGATCGATTCGGCCATGTCGTTGACGAAGATCGACGTGTGCAGATAGCGCGGCATCGCAGATCCTATCTTAGTGCAGAAAGTACCGGTGCGTCGAGAAGACCAGCGTGATGCCGAGATCGTCGGCCGCCGCGATGACGTCGTTGTCGCGGACCGATCCCTCCGGGGCGATCACCGCGGTGCACCCCGCACGCGCAGCTTCCTGCAGCCCGTCCGGAAATGGAAAAAAGCCGTCGCTGGCGCACGCGGCGCCGCGTGCCTGCTCGCCCGCGCGCACGCCGGCGATGCGCACGGCGCTGACGCGGTTGGTTTGACCGGCGCAGATGCCGCGCGTCGCACCGCCTTTGGCGATGACCACGCCGTTGCTCTTGACGTGGCGGACGACGTCCCAGGCGAAGGCGAGATCGTGCCATTCCTGAGCCAACGGCGCTCGCCGGCTCACGACGCGCCAGCGCTCGGCGGCATAATCGGGATTCTCTTCCTCGGCCAAGACGCCGCCCAGCGCGCTGCGCAGCTGCAACTCGCGCTGCAATTGCGCGGGCAGCGCCGGTGCGTAGCGCATGATGCGAAGGTTCTTCTTGCGGCGCAGAAGCGCCAGCGCATCTTCGTCGAAGTCCGGGGCCGCAACGATCTCCAAGAAGAACGTCGCGAGCGTCTGCGCGCATTCCGCGTCTATAGGCGCGTCGACCGCAACGATACCGCCGAAGGCGGAGACGGGATCGGCGTCCAGGGCGTCGCGCACGGCTTTGGCCGCACTCGAGCGCTGCGCGACGCCGCACGGCACCGTATGCTTGACGATCGCCGCGCGCACGAAGCGCTCGTGCTCGGAACCGAACTCCGCGCCGATGGGCGCGCGTGCGAGCAGCCGGAGCGTCGCGTCCAAATCGAGCAGGTTATTGTACGACAGGTCTTTGCCGTGAAGCTGCTCGGGAAACCGCGCGCGTCCGCGCAGGTAAAACGCGGCGCGCAGCTGCGGATTCTCTCCGTAGCGCAGCGGCTGCGCGAGCGGAAGCGTGAGCGCGAGCGCGCCGGGGAGCTCGCTCGGAAGCACTTGCCCGCGCGTGGCCAGATAGTGCGCTATCGCCGTGTCGTACTCGGCCGTGCGTTCGAACGCGGCGATCGCCCAGCGGCGGCGTGCGCTCTCATCGGGACCCCCCTCGTCCAGGCTTTTGAGAAACGGCGAATACTGCGAATCGTGCGTGAGGACGATGACGTGCGCGAAGTTTTTTGCCGCCGCACGGATCAGCGAAACTCCGCCGATGTCGATCTGTTCGATCGCTTCGGCGAGCGTGGTGCCTTCCTGCGCGACCGTCGCTTCGAACGGATAGAGGTTCACCACGACGTATTTGAGGTTGTGGATGTTGTAGACGCGCGCTTGTTCGGCATGCGCTGCGATCCCGCGATCGTACAAGATCCCGCCGAAGACCTTGGGATGCAGCGTCTTGACCCTGCCGTCGAACAGCGGGGGGAACCCCGTGAGCTCCTCGACGTCGCGCGCCGCGATGCCGTGCCCGCTCAAGAACGTGCGCGTCCCGCCGGTTGCAAAGATCGCGACGCCGCGCTCGGTCAGGGCGCGCGCGACTTCGGCCGCACCGGTCTTCTCCGAGAGCGAGAAGAGTGCGGCGTCAGGCAATCGCGGGCTCCGGCTGCCGTTCGCGCGCGGCGAGCTCCGCCGACACGATCGAACTGACGCCGGCTTCAGCCATCGTCACGCCGTAGAGGCGGTCCGCGAGCTCCATCGTCTGCTTGTTGTGCGTTACGAGGATGATCTGCGAATCGGTCGCCAGTTCGCGCACCATGCTCGAGAAGCGTTCGACGTTGACGTCGTCCAGCGCGGCGTCGACTTCGTCGAGCAGGTAGAACGGCGACGGCCGAACCGCGATCAGCGCGAAGATGAGCGCCGCCGCGGTCATCGCGCGTTCGCCGCCCGAAAGCGTCGGAAGCGGCATCAGTTTCTTGCCCGGCGGCTGCACCGACATCTCGATTCCGGTCTCCGAGAGATTCTCGGGATTGGTCTGCCACATCTTGGCCTGACCGCCCGGGAACAACTTGGCGTACATGGCCGTGAAGGCTTGCGAGACCTGCTCGAAGGTCTCGTTGAATTTGACCTGAGTCTGCTCTTCGATCTCGCGGATCGACTGCAGCAGCGTCTCGCGAGCGCGCGAGAGATCGTCGAGCTGGGCGCGCAGAAAGGCCTCGCGCTGCGTGAGCTCGTCGCGATCCGCTTCCGCGTTGAGGTTCACGTTTGCCGACAGCCGCGCGAGCTCTTCGCGCAGACGCGGCAGATCGTCCATCACGGCGTCGGGCTCGTCGCGGTAACGGTCCTCCACGTCGCGGCACTCCGCGTCGGTCGCGGGATTCTGCGCAAATTGCGAGACGAGCATGCCGAGCTCGGCTTCGATCTCGGCAAGGCGCATCCGGAACGCTTCGCCGCCGGACTGCGCCTCGCGCTCTTCGATCTCCGCCGTCCGCAGGCCGGCCTCCAGGCGTGTGACTTCGTCGGCGCATGCTTCGCGCTGTTTGCGCGCTGCATCCAGGCGCGCATCGGCCTGCGTGACGCCGTCGCGCAGCGATTCGAGTTTGGCGGCGGCGCGTTCGATCTGCGCCGCGAGCGCGCCGATCTCGCCGAGCATATGATCGCGCGCCGCTCCGGCCCGCTGCCGATCTTGGTCGAGAATGCCCAAGCGCGCCCGCGCACCCTCGCGTTCGGCGCCCAGCGCGGCGAAACGCTCGCGCAGATCGGCCGCGTGCGCCGATGCGCCGGCCTGCGCCGACTCCGCCCGTGCGATCGTCTCGCGGGC
The DNA here is from genome assembly GCA_035652755.1 of Vulcanimicrobiaceae bacterium. Classification (GTDB taxonomy): domain Bacteria; phylum Vulcanimicrobiota; class Vulcanimicrobiia; order Vulcanimicrobiales; family Vulcanimicrobiaceae; genus DASRDE01. The sequence continues at coordinate 7,878 of DASRDE010000133.1, forward strand.
TTGCGCGAGCTGCGCTTCCAATTGGCGCCGCTCGTGCTCGCCCTGCCCGTCCTCGGGTTCGCCCCGTTCGAATGCCTGCTCGCGTTCCCGGGCGGCTTTCGCGCGTTCGTGCACGTCGCGCAGGCGTTCGCGCGCCGCGTGCAGTTCGCGCTCGAGACGCTCGGCATCCGCCGACACGGTCGTCATCTCGGTCCGGATCTCGGCGAGCGCAACGTCGGCCGCGCGCAGCGCTTCTTGGGCGGCGTCGCGGCGAACGACGGTCTCTTCGCTCGCGCGCATCGCCGCCTGCGCCGCGGCTTCCAGTTCGTGCAGCCGCGCGCTCATGCCGTCGAGCTGTTCCCGAATGGTGCGCGCCTGCACGCGCCGTGACAGAATCGATCGCTCGCGCTGATAGCGCCCGCCCGTGATCGCGCCGCCGCCTGCGATCTGCTCGCCGGAAAGCGTCACGATCGTGTCGCGCAAACCGTGCGTGCGCACCAGAAAGATGCCGGTGTCGAGCGTGTCCACGACGAGCACGCTGCCCACGAGGAACCGCACGATGCTTTGATATTGCGGCTGCGTTTGGATCAGCGTGTGCGCGTATCCGATCACGCCTTTCACGGCGCGCAGTTCCTGCGTCAGCTCTCGGCCGGTGCGGTTGCCCAAGGTGTCCAGCGGCAGGAACGTCGCGCGCCCGAGCTCTTTCATCGTCAAATACTCGACGGCGCGCTCGGCATCTTCAGACGTCGCCGTTACGATGTTGGATAGGCGCGCGCCGAACGCCACGTCCATTGCGCGCGCGTACTGTTCGCTCGTGGTGATTAAATTGGAAACGATGCCTTCGATCCCGCGAAGGTCGCCGCGCTGCCACGCCTCGACCACCGCGCGCGTTCCCGGCACGTGCCCTTCGAGCGCGTTTTCCAGTTCTTCGATCGTATGGAGGCGGGACCGCGCCGCGGCAACTTCGCTGGAATACTCGCGGTGCGCGGTCAGCGCACGCGAGAGATCGCTCTGCGCATCGGCAACCGCGCGTTCGGCGTCTTCCAGGCGCGCGCGTGCGTCCTGCAGCTGCGTCTCCAGGTGAACCAGCTGCGCCTCGCGCTCGCGATACTTGTGCGCCGCCGCTCCTGACGCAATCTCCAGCTGCTCGGAGAGCAGGCGCGCCGACGCAGCTTCCTGTTCGAGGCGATCCGCTTCCCCGCGGGCGCTCTGCGCCAACACGCGCCGTTCGGCTTTGCGCGCCGCACGTTCGGACGCGTCGGATTCGACGGCGCGCAGGCGCGTGAAAATTTCGTCCAACTGCCCGCGCGCGGCTGCCAGGGCCGCTTGCGCTTCCGACTCGGCAGCGCGGGCTGCATCCAGGTCCTCGCGGAGCGGAACGATCCGCGCGTCCAGGGCTGCAATCGTGCCTTCCAGCTCCTCGCGCTCGTGCGCGACGCGCGCGGCGTCTTCGGACGTCTGCGT
>DASRDE010000134.1:0-3453 GCA_035652755.1 Vulcanimicrobiaceae bacterium
CGCAGATCATCATCGATCAGTTCATCGTGGCGGGGCAAGCCAAATGGGGCCAGACCGCGCGGTTGACGCTGCTGCTGCCGCACGGCTACGAGGGCATGGGTCCCGAACACTCCAGCGCGCGCCTCGAGCGTTTTCTGCAGCTCGCGGCCGAAGGCAATCTGCGCGTGGCCAACCCCTCGAACGCGGCGAACTACTATCATCTCCTGCGGCAGCAGGCGACGATGCCGCAACCGGTGCCGCTGGTGGTGATGACGCCCAAGTCGCTGCTGCGTCAAGAAGCCGCGGCGGCGAACATCGAAGAACTGGCAAAGGGGCGTTTCCATCCCGTCATCGACGATCCGAACGTCCAGGACAAAGCCCGCGTCGAGCGCCTGTTGCTGTGTTCGGGCAAGATCTACTACGATCTGACGCTGCACGAGCGCTACGCGGCCGCGAAAAAGACGGCGATCGTGCGAATCGAGCAGCTCTCGCCGCTGCCCTACATCGAGATCAACGACGTCATCGCGACCTACCCGAACGTCAAGAAGCTGATTTGGGTTCAGGAAGAGCCCAAGAATATGGGTGCCCGCGGCTACGTGCGCCGGCGCCTGCTCGAGCGGCGCACCGATTCGCTTCCGATCGACTACATCGGGCGGCCGTATCGCGCCAGCCCGTCGGAAGGGTACCCGGGCGCGCATGCGGTCGAGCAGGAACGCATTCTGGAAGAGGCGCTGAGCGAGTAAATGAAGCGGTACGGTCTGGCGCTCGGCGCCGCGACGGCATTTGCGGTGGTCGCCGTCATCGATATTGCGGTGTGGTTCTCGACGCACAAGCCGTACAACGCGATACTCGCGGGGCTCTTTGCGGCGCTGGCACTCCTGTGGTTTGCGGTTTCCTTGAAGTATAAGCGCGAAGCGTGAGCGATCGGTACGCGCGCGGCGAACGGTTGCTGCGCCTGGTCGACGGTGACAAGGTCGCCGACAACCTCATCGCGGCTTACGAGGATCTGGCGCCCGATTTTACCAGATACTTGATCGAGTTCGCGTTCGGCGAGATCTACGCGCGCGAAGGAGACCTCAAACATCGCGAGCTCGTCGCCATTGCATCGCTTGCCACGATGGGCGGATGCGATCCGCAGCTCGAAACGCACGTTCGCGGGGCGTTCAACGTGGGGCTCACGCAAGCCGAGGTCGTCGAAGCGGTGATGACGCTGATTCCGTACATCGGCTTTCCCAAGGCGCTGGCCGCCATGGCGGTGGTTAAACGCGTCGTCGACAAAATGCAGGCGCGGGAGTAGTACACCTGCGCTAAAGCGCCTGGGACTTTGGGCAGTTGGTAGCGGCACGCGGATGCGGTACAGGTTGGAGTATGCCGCAGTACCCGCCGCCGGCCGTTCATCCGTCGGCCAGCCTGACGATTTCGTGGAACACCCAGGCCAAGCGCGCGCCCGCGCCGGCACCGATGCACGCGACGGTGACCGCGGTGGACGGAACGCGCATCACGCTGCGTCTGCGCGACGGTTCGACGCGGCGGTACGTCGCGAGCCAAGGCGAGGCTGCCGTCTTGCGGACACTGGTCGGGCAGACGATCGCATTCCGGGTGGATTCGGACCGCTAGCCGCAAAAGAGCGCGGGAACCCGCTCCGTTGGAGGTCTCGTGCGCGCTCTACCGGCTTTGGCTTTCTCCGTTCTTCTTCTGGCCGCGACCCAGCTGAACTATCCGCCCGCACCGCGCGGAACCGTCACCGACACGTATTTCGGAACCGTCGTGGCCGATCCGTACCGTTGGATGGAAGAGATCGATTCGCCGCAGACGCGCGCCTGGGTCTTGGCCGAGGCAAAACTGACCCAGAACTACATGGCGCAGATTCCCGAGCGGCCGCGCATCGCCGCCGCCTTGCGCGCGTCGGTGAACTACGAGCGCTTCGGTTTGCCGTATCACGTCAAGAATCACTATTTCTATACGTACAACTCCGGCCTGCTCAATCAGTCCGTGCTGTACACGATGAACGGACCGCACGGAACGCCGCGCGTCTTGATCGATCCCAACGCGTTTTCCGCCGACGGAACCGTCGCCTTGGGCGACACCGCGTACTCGTTCGACGGCAAGTACGTCGCATACGCCACGCAAAGCAACGGATCGGACTGGCAAACGTACCGCGTCCGAAGCGTCGTTACCGGAAAAGACTTACCCGACGTGTTGCAATGGGCGCGCTTCTCGGGCGCTTCGTGGGTCAAAGACGGCAGCGGCTTTTACTACGAGCGTTACGCGCAGCCCGCGCCCGGCGAGCAATATAAAGCCTCCGCCGTCAATCAAATGGTCTACTTTCACCGGTTGGGTACGCCGCAGTCGGCCGATCCGCTCGTCTATCGCGATCCGGCGCATCCGACCGCGTATCTCGGGACGAACGTGACGGTCGACGGGCGGTACGTGGTTCTGACCGAGAGCTTTACCAATACGTACAACAACGCCGTCTACTACGAGGATTTGGCCTCGAGGCAGCCGCGCTTTTTGCCGCTGCTGACCAAGGTCGACGCGCAGTGGAACTTCGTCGACAGCGACGGCCCGCGCTTCTTTTTCAACACCGACAAGCTCGGCGCAAACCACGCCGTGGTCGCGGTGGACGTTCGTACGCCTTCGCGAGTGTCGACGCTCGTACCGGTCTGGAGCAGCGCGATCGACAACGTCAATACCGTCGGTCGGCGCATCTTCGTGATGTATCTCAAGGACGCGCATTCGGCGGTTCGCGAGTTCGACTACGACGGGCATCTCGTGCGCGACGTGCAGCTGCCGGGCATCGGCTCTGCCGGCGGCTTCTCCGGATGGCCCGAGGACAAGACCACCTACTACGCCTTCTCCGGGTATACGGCGCCTCCGACGCAGTACACGTTCGACCTTGCGACCGGACGCGCGTCGGTCTACCGAAAGACGCGTGTGACCTTCGACGCCTCGCAGTACACGACCGACGAAGTTTTCTATAGGAGCAAGGACGGAACGCGCGTACCGCTGATGATCGCCCATCGCAAAGGCCTGCAGTTGAACGGCCGGACGCCGGCGATTCTCTACGCCTACGGCGGTTTCGACATTCCCGTCGTTCCCGCGTTCTCGGCGCTGACCGCGACGTGGCTTCGGATGGGCGGCATCTACGCGGTCGCCAATATTCGCGGCGGCAGCGAGTACGGCGAGGCGTGGCATCATGCGGGCATGCTTGCGCGTAAGCAGAACGTCTTCGACGATTTTATCGCGGCGGCACAGTATTTAATCGATCGCCGGTACACGTCCACCCCGAAACTCGCAATCTCGGGCGCCTCCAACGGCGGTTTGCTGATCGGTGCAGTCGAAACGCAGCGCCCCGGCCTTTTCGGCGCGGCGCTTCCGAACGTCGGAGTCATGGACATGCTCCGCTTTCAAAATTTCACGGCGGGCGTGGGATGGGAGGCCGAGTACGGCTGCTCGACGTGCTCGGCCGCGCAG
>DASRDE010000135.1:0-5142 GCA_035652755.1 Vulcanimicrobiaceae bacterium
GGATGAAATTATAAACGACGCGAAGCAGGACGCGGCGCGCATCGGGCGCGACGTCGAGCACGTGTTTTTCATCGGTGCTCCAGGTTTGCGCAACCGTAATCACGTCGTTTTCCGGAAACGCCTTTACTGCATCGAAGTACGAGAGGGAGGGATCCAGGCGGTACGCTTTGCCGGGCGGGAGCGCGCCGTTAATCACATTGCGCAAATCGAGATTGTCGCCCAAGAGCGGAGAGAGATCGAAAACGATATTGCCGTTGGCAGCATTTTCCGCGGCGATTTTCCCAATTCCGACGACGGAGTCCGGGAAGTTTCCTTGCACCGCGAGTGCGGCGGCCTGGTTCGAACCCGTTTGCGCATACCAATTACGCCACAGCATCACGACGCTGTCGCCGCGCCGTTCGAACCGCAAAATCTGCGTGGGGAGGTAATCGGTGTCGCCCCACCACACGGGCCCTTGGCCCACGCCGCTTCCGGGCGCGATCGTTTCCATAAAATCCGTATCCAACTGCGCCGGCGACAGTTCCAGATACGTGCCCCCGCCCTTCTGCCAAATCGTAAACAATCCGCGGTGCGCTTGCGCACCGGCGGTAAACGCATCATACGCGGACGGCGCAGGCGCCGGCGATGCTCCTAAAAGGAGCAGCGCGGCGCCGCAGAACGCGGCGGACAATACCATTCGCTTCATGGCGTGCGCTTTTCGGCAAAATCCGGCCGCACCATGCCGCTACGCGGCGTCTCTAAAGCGCGCGATCGTATCCAGGAAATCCGACGCCCGCGCGTACGCTTTTCCCGAGAGCGCATCGACGGCTTTCTTCCACCATCCCGCGTTGGAAAACCGCGCAGCGGCCGAGCGTGCGACGATGAGGCCGCCGGCGCACAGCGTGATGCCCACCGTAACGTTCGCGACGATATAGGCAGGACCCAGACGCATGGCGTCTCCGCCTGCAAGTGCAATGAGAAGGATGAACAGCGGCGTCCAAAGCAGCGGCGCTGCGAGCAGGGTGACTGCGGTCAACTTCACGCGACGCATCTTCACGCGTTGGAGTGCAGATTGAATCGCCACCACCGGTTCGTCGTAGTCAATGCTGTGCAGGCCTATCAGGATACCGACCGCGACGGCGTTATAGGCGATGAGTGCAGCGCCGAGGATCGCCGCGCTGACGAGCGCGGCCGTATCGTGCACGTGGCTTCCGCCGAACGAGCCGAGCGCGACGACTGCCGCATAATTCAGAAGGAGTTCGAGCCACAGCGTGCGCCGTTCGAGCATGAGCGACGTTTCCGCTTTTCGGCTCATCGACTGCGCCACGAGCAGATCGTTGAGGCGCTCCGTCTTTTCGACGTGCGCTTCGAGCGAGGCCCATGCCTCGCGCAAGTCATCGCGTTCCATGAGTAGACTCTCTTTCGTTTGCCAGTGCGGTCATTGCAGCACGCAGATGTTGTTTGATGCGCCCCAGTTTCGTAGCCGCATTCGTGGCGGTGATGCCGAGAACGTCGGAAATCTCCGCGTGCGAATAACCGTCCAGATAGAGCAGCACGAGAGCTTTGTCGAGCACGCCGAGAGACTCGATGCACTCCAGTAACGTGCCGACGCGCGGATCGGACGGCGGCGGTTCGGCCGCAATCTCGACGTTTTTCAACTCCGTAATACGGCCCGTACGGCGGTCTTCCGACCGGTAGAACGAAATTGCGACGTTCAAGGCAATTCGGTACATCCACGTCGTGAACGGCCGCGAGGCATCGTACCGGTCGAACGACCGCCACAACGCAACCATCATCTCCTGAACGAGGTCGGGTCGTTCCGCTGCGTTCGAGCAGTACGCACGAGCAACCTTATGCAGTATTCCTGCGTGCTTTTCGATCTTGGCGACGAACGCATCGGCCCGAGGCTGCTTCGCGGCGGTCACACCCGGTGATTCGCCGGCCGGCCCGGAAAAATCACACAGGGGCGGTAATTGCGCGGCGCTCCAACATTGTGGAATAGACCACGGAGGTCGCGATCGAGCCGAATTGCGACAATGCCGAAGAGACGCGCTCGAGGTCGTGCATCGTCGCAACGGCGACCTTCATGATGAAGCAATCTTCGCCCGTGATGTGATAGCACTCGAGGATCTCCGGCATTCGTTCGACCGTCCGCTGGAAAACGTCGTGCCGCGACCCGTTAAAGCGGACGCGAACGAAAGCCGTAAGAGGGCGCCCAAGTTTCTCGAGGTTGAGGAGCGCATGATAGCCCCGAATCACTCCGGATTCCTCGAGCCGCCGCAGCCGCTCGGCCGTGGCCGGTGCCGTAAGTCCAATTCGGCGGCCTGCGTCGGCAATGGTCATTCTGGCGTGCTGCTGGAGCTCGCCGAGCAGCGCCCAGTCCGTACCATCTAATTCGAAAGCCAAACGAGCAATAGCCCTATGATTCTTAACCTGCTCCGGGATTTCAGCAGCGGAGCCATTATGGATATGTGCCATTCTTGCTTCTATTATAAAGGCAAAGCCGCCGACATGCAAAGGAGAGATTTATGACCACGGCCGTTAGTCCGCCGCACTTCAGCGCAGTGCGCGAATTCCCGTCCGCAACCGCCGATGAGGCGATCGCGTATTTTGAAGGCAAGCTGCGCCTGGAGGTCGACCCCGCCGACGTACATTTCGATCGTGAAAAAGGGATTCGCGACTTCGTCATCATCGACACGCGTTCCAAAGAAGACTACGATCGCGAGCACATTCCGGGCGCCATCAGTCTACCACACCGCCAGATGAACGACCAAACCACGAGTCACTTGCCGAAGGATCAGGTGATGGTGACGTATTGCTGGGGATTGCATTGTAACGGCTCGACAAAGGGCGCCCTACGTCTGGCGCGCCTGGGCTTTCGCGTCAAAGAGCTGGCCAGCGGCATTCAGGGTTGGAAAGAAGATGGATTCGCGACGGAATCCGATCGCAAGAAATAGGTAGCCTTGCACGCCCAAAGCCGGTACCGTGCCAGCATGACTCAGATCGATTCCCAGTTCCGCAGATCGCTGGAGATTGCGCTGGGGAGCGCGCTGGAGTATCTGCAAGGCCTCGATAGCGCAGCGGTGGCGGCACGGCTCGATACCGTAACGTTGCGCCGCCAAATCGCAAAACCGCTCAATTCGGCGGCCATGCCGGCCGAACGCGTCATCGAGGACTTGATCGACGACGTCGCCGGTGGACTCATCGGATCCGCCGGAGGACGATTCTTCGCATGGGTGATGGGCGGTTCGCTGCCGTCCGCGCTTGCGGCTGAATGGCTTACGGTCGCGTGGGATCAAAATGCCGCGCAGGCGACGTCGGCACCGGCTGCATCGATCGTTGAAGAAACGGCAGCCGGATGGCTCAAAGACCTGCTGCGATTACCGCAGGAGGCAAGCTTTGCATTCGTGACGGGCTGCCAAATGGCACATGTGGTTTGCCTAGCTTCTGCGCGCCATGCCCTACTGGAACAACGCGGCTGGGACGTCGAAGCGCGCGGACTGTACGGCGCGCCGCCGATTCGGATCCTCACAAGCGACGCACATCATCGCTCGGTCGAGCGCGCGGTCAAACTGCTCGGCTTCGGGTTGCAGCAGATCGAATCATTGCCGGACGAAACGGACGGGACCTTATCCGCCGACACGTTGCAGCAGGCATTGCATTCCGCGGGCGCACCGGCAATCGTCATTCTCGGCGCGGGCGATATCAATACCGGAGCGTTCGACTGCTTCGAAACACTGATTCCGCTTGCGAAGCGGTATCGGGCCTGGGTGCACGTCGACGGCGCCTTCGGCCTGTGGGCAGCCGCCTCGCCACGCCATCGCGACCTCGTTAAAGGCGTTGAACGTGCCGACTCGTGGGCGACGGATGGGCACAAGATGCTGAACGTGCCATATGACAGCGGTTACGCCTTCGTGCGTGATGCCGCAGCGCATCGCGCGGCGATGTTTCAACCGGCATCATACATTCCCACGGGCAACAGTGTGCGCGATCCGTTCGAATGGAACCCCGAATGGTCGCGACGCGCACGCGGATTCGCCACGTACGCCGCGCTGCGCGAACTCGGCCGCGAGGGAGTTGCGGAATTGGTCGACCGCTGCTGTGCTCATGCGGAGGCCATCGTCAACGGCATTGCGCGGTTAGAGGGTTCGCAACTGCTTTCGCCGGCGCGCTTCAATCAAGGATTGGTGCGTTTTATCGACCCCACTCCGCACGCAAGTGAAGAGGACCACGATCGCTTCACGGACGCCATGATCGAGGCCATCGATCGAGACGGCGAAGCGTTCTTCGGCGGCACGACCTGGCGGGGGCGCCGCGCGATGCGCGTAAGCGTTTGCAACTGGCAAACTTCCGATCGCGACGTCCGGCGTACGGTAGAAGCCGTTGCGCGCTGCTTAAAGGCATTCGTCCAACGACCGGGCGCCGCTCACGAAGACCGCTCTCCTCTCAGCGACGCGTTGAAGTAAACGGAAGTCGAGGCTGTCACGCTTCCGCGCACCTACGCCGTCGGACCCTCGTCGGACAGACGAATACGACGCTGTTTTAGATCCCGGTTCGTGCTCTCCCATTCGGATTTTAGATGCGGCATTTCAGCACGAAAGCGGGAGTTTATTACGGATAGGTCGACGGCTCGCGAGCGTACAACTAGCGACTCAAAAGGGGTGTAGGCATGCGGGTACCGGCGTCGCATGAGCTCGACAACAGGCGATACGTGATCCCACGAACGCATGCAGGGTGATGCGATGATCGGAACGATAGTTTGTTCGCCGACCATGTCTCGATGTACCAATAGGCCGAGCCCATTAAAGAAATGCATGACGCGAAGTTCCGGATGATTCGTCGCGGTTGCCTTTCCCTCATGTATTTCGCGAACGTACGACGCTTCCGTTAATTTGCTTGCCAGCCGATTGTAAACAAAGTCGAGCGCCGACGCTAATTCTTCCGTGTTGAGGCGCTTGAAGATGCGCTCGATCAGATCCGCTTCCCGCTGGCGCCGCAAGCCGCTCAATTGTAAGTACGCGGCAATCGCTCCGATAACGATCGCTATGAGTTGCCCCACTGCGGCAAACGCGATGACCTCTTCCCAAACCATTTCAGTTCTTTAATTAGCGCGGCCGCTGAATCTGTACGGGTTTGCCAAAGTGACCCGATGTGCCGGGAACG
>DASRDE010000136.1:0-2084 GCA_035652755.1 Vulcanimicrobiaceae bacterium
AACCATCTGTACAAGATGGTGTACAGCTCGCCCGACAGCGTCGCGCGGATCTTCACGCAGATGCGCTATTTTGCGCCCAAGGCCATCAGTAGCGGAATCTCGCGCGACGATATCCTCGATTTGGGCGCGTGGCTCGATCGCATGGGCCTGGGTCAAGGCCGCGGTGGATCCGGCCTGAACATGCTCATCAAGAACCTGCAGGCTCCGGCCGGCAAGGTCAAGATGAGCAACCTCGAGGCGCTCGGCGTTTACGGCTCGGACGGTTCAAGCCGTTTCGTCAATGCGCGCACGGGCGCGGTCGACCTGATGGGGTTGATGACCTACATCGCTGCGCAAAGCCAGACGTGGAAGACGGCAGGGCGTGGCGCGGAATTCAACCGCCATATCGCGCGCGGCTTCGATACGAATGCGGCGAACGTGCTCCAGACGCTCGCTACGATGGGCGGCATGGAGCAGCTCCGTCGTATTAAAGCGCAGCAAGCGAAGATGCCGTCCCTTGAAGCGGCGCAAGCGCAGCTGATGGGCACGCTGAACAATCAGACAAAACTGCTCATCTCCAATTTCCATAGCCTTGCAACCGAGATCGGCTTCACGCTGCTACCGCAGCTGACCGCCTTCGTCGGTGGCCTGGCTGCCGCGACCGGCAACATGGCCATGTGGATGCACAATCATCCGCATGCGGCAAAACTGACCGGTTACGGATTACTGGGTCTGGGCGCTGCCGGCGCATGGGCAGGGCTCAAGCTCGGTGGCGAATACATCGCGCACGCGGCTCCGTGGATGCTTCGCCGCGGCCCGATGCGCCTTGCGGCGGGCATTCTGGGCTTCGGGCTCGAGCACGGTCAAAAGTCGTTCGTCGGACGCATGACCGGTTCGCTGCTCGGCGGCGGTTTTCGCGCGGTCGCGACGCAGCAGGGCCTACGCGAAATGGTGGGCGTCGGATTGGGCGCAGGGAAAAAGGGCTTGCTGCGCGCCGCGCTGATGGATATTGGCACGGTCTTCCAGCTGGTCGGCCGGCGAGCGCTCATCACGCGAGTCGGACTGGGACTCGTCGGAGAGATCTTGCTCAAACTCGGACTTCGCGCGATCCCGGTTGTCGGTCAGATCCTCACTGTCATCGACATCCTGACGTTCTTGGGCCGTCACTCGCTCGACATCGGCAAGATCATCGGCGAAGGCGCACATCTGCTCGTCAACGGGCTGACGTACGCCTGGGACGGCATCAAGACGTTCTTTGGCAACCTTGTGCACTTCATTCTGGGGGGACCCGGCGTCTGGATGCACGGCGCCGGCGGATTCTTCAGCTCAATCGGCTCGGCGTTTTCGAACTTCGGTAAGGGCGTCAGTCAGGGATGGCGCGCGCTCGACGCGCATCCGGGCAAGTCGAAGGTAGCGCACGCCGCGTCGGGCGGTTTCACGCGCGGCGACGGCTTAGCGTACCTGCACAAGAGCGAATTCGTGGTCAACCCGCCGCTGACGCGAAAGCTCGAAGCGCTCACGCGAAACGTCGCGCGCAACGAGTCGTCGCGACCGGTCATCATCAAGTTCGGCGACATCAACGTCAACGGCGACCAGAAGAGCGCAAAGCAGATTGCCAAAGAGATCGCCGGCGAGGTGGCAGCGCTCTTTGCCAAATCCGGACGCCTAGACGGCGCGGGAGCGGTAATTTCCGGGTTCGGCTTTTTGCCCTATGAACTGGCTGGGGGAATGAGTTAGCGCGATGGCACAGACGTTTTCGCTGGCCACGATCACGTTTACCGGGTTCGAGGTCAGCGAAAAGCAGAAGTTCACGCGCCGAACCGCGGCATCGTACCACGACATCCCCCAAACCGACGACTCCGCCGCCGAACGCATCGCTCAGACGTTCGGCGTTTATGCCGACACGTTTACGATCGAGGGAACGTATCTCGGCGCGGACGCCGACGACCAGATCCGCAACCTCGAAGCGCTGCAGGATGCGCAGCAGGTCGTCACCTTCACCGCCGGCCCTCGCGTCTTCGACGTCATCATCGCGCAGATCGATCCCGAATACGTCTCGATCGGCGAGGTCAACTTCACCGTCACGCTCGAGCCGCTGCTCGAGC
>DASRDE010000137.1:0-15463 GCA_035652755.1 Vulcanimicrobiaceae bacterium
GCGGAGACTTCCGCGTACAGCCGCTGGGCTTGCGCTTGCGACGCCGCTATCGCCGCGCCGTACGCAACCTCGACTCGCGCCGACCCTGCGACTAAGAGCAGCACGGCGAGCAGCCACACCACGCGCACTTGGTCGTCCGGCCGCAACCCGATCCGCTTTTTCACGGCGAAGTTCCGGCTAGGCGCATGGAGTACTTGACCAGCGGTGCGCGCCCGGGCACCCGCTGCGATTCAGTACGAATCAGAGACGGAGCGCCCACGGATCCCGTACCCGAGAAGCTGCGGAAGGCAAGGGCGAGCGTGCTCAAATCGCGCGCGCTTCCGTCGAGTTCGACACCGGTGCCGTCGGCAGCAATCGACGTCAACCACGCATGAGGCGGAATGCCGTTTGCGATTTGCGCTAACTCGCGGGCCCGGCGGTCTCCGGACTGCACGATCTCCCGGACTTGGCGATCGATCGCCACGATCCGCACGACGCGATCGTAATAGAGCTTCGTCCGCTCGACCGCCGCCGTCGTCGCATCCAAGCGCGCCTGCAGTGCCGCTTGCGAGCCCAGCGCGTCGTGCAGCCGATACGCCTCCACCATCCACGCGCACAGAACGAAGAACGATGCACCCGCGAGCGCCAAGCATGCGCCGTGCATCCGCGCCGGAAGCCGGTAATCGAGGATTCGGGCGAGCGGATTCGCACGTTCACCGTGCAGATAGTCGAAGGAACTCACCGGCGGCTCCACGTCGTCAATGCCGCCGCCAGCGTCCAATCTTGGCAGCCCGATCGCAGCACGTCGTCCGGATACGCGGTATTTTGCAGGACCGGCGCGACGGCGATTTCGCAGGATGCTCCCGTAACGGCTTCGACCGCCGCACCCAGTCGCGGCAGCCGGGAGGCGTTGCCGATCAGCGCCATGCGAACGATCGGCGCGGTCTGCCGTGCGATGCGCACCAGTGCGCAGATGGAGTCCACAAGGGTCGCCAGCGCTCCTTCTCCTGCACCGGCGACTCCGAGTATCCGCTTGCGCTTCTCCGCGGAATGCTCGTCGATGCCCAAGTCTTGCGCGATGCCGCCGGTGATTTGCGCTCCTCCGCCGGGCGCATAGAACGAGGACGGCACGGATGCACATACGGCGTGAAGTGCGGTTCGCTCGCAACCGACGTCGACGACCGCGTCGAACTGCGGAAATGCGCGCGCCAGCGCGAACGCCTCGTGATCGATCGCCAACGGCTTTAAACCGGCGCGACGAAGCGATTCGACTCGGCCCGAAAGGATGGAAGTGCGGACGACTCCGAGGACATAACAGCCGGGCGTGCCGGCCGGATGAACTCGAACAACGGCTTCGCTCATCGGGAAATCGACGTAACGCTCGGCTTCGAACCGCGCGGCGCTGTCGCGTTCGAAGCGCGTCATCGAAGGCAGCGTAATCGGCTGCAGCGAGGCGCCGGGCGCTCCGATCGCGGCAACGCACCGGCGCTCGGGGGTTTTAAGCTCCCGCAGTGCCTCTTCCAGAAGCGCGGCAACGTAGGGCGGATCGGCTATCGCGCCCGAAGTGGCCGCACCCGCGGAAATGTCGCGCACCGCGACCGCACGCACTTGCGGCCCGTCAGCACCGCGCACGGCATGGGCGACGCGCAGGCGCGTTTGCCCGATGTCGATCCCCAGCGGTAAACTGCGCTCCTTCATGCCAAAACACTCCATGCCGCGCACGTCAATGCACCGGCCGCCATATACGGAGCAAAACGCATCTCGCTTCGGCGGCGCGCACCCCGCATCAGCAGAACTGCCGCCCAACATCCGCCCGCTATAAATGCAACGCCCGCAGCTTCGGCACCGCGCGCGACGCCCAAGCCCGCGCCGATGCACGCCGCCAACTTGACGTCACCCAAACCGATGCCCCGGCGCCCAGTTACGATGTAGAGAACGTAGTACAGGCCGCCGCACGCCGCGGCGCCCGCGAGCGACGAAGGCAAGGCATGCCCGAACGTGCTCGCGCAGAACGAGAACGAAAGCGCGGAAAGTGTAACGACGTCGAACACGTACCCGGTGGCTGCATCGGTGGCGGCACATACCACCGCGGCGGAAAGTGCGACGAGCATTCCCGCGGGCATTCCGCGTTGCAGAATCAACACCGCGCATTCGAGTGCCGTGCCCGCAGCGAGCACGGCGAATGCCGATGCTCGGCAGAGTGTCCGGCGAACGGACGAGCCGGCCGCGTACTTGCACGCACCGGAGTACAGTACCGCGTTGATGGCGGGTGCGGCCGCCGCGCACACGATCCCATTCATCGCCGGCCATCCGTTCGATTGGCGGCGTGACGCGCGGCCCATCCGGCAAACAGGAGATCTTGAGCGTTGCCCGCGGCCGTACCGGCAGCCGCATAGTCGCGTTCCGCTTCTGCGTAGTGCCGCTGAGTCACTTCGTATAACGCGCGATCGGCAAGCAGCGTCGCGTCGTCCGGGTGATGCCGCAAGGCGCGCGCCACCACAGCGGCAGCCTGCGCGCGGCGTTCCGGCGAGCGATCCTGAATCGACACGAAAAAAATGCGGTCCGCGCCGCTGGCAAGGCCTGGGTCTAGAAACAGCGCGCGCCTGTAGTGCTCGAGCGCATCGACGCGCCGGCCGCGATAGAACAGATCGTCTCCGCGGATGACGAGCGATTCTGCTACCTGCGTGCGGAAAAGCGGCAGGGCGACGGCAAATGCCGCGGCGGCAATCGCAAAGCGCCGGGTACGCGAAAAGGGCCGCGTCATGCGAGGGCTCCGTAGAACGCGGCAAGAGCGAGCATGAGCGTACCGCCGATGACGCTTCCAGCTTCTCCGATCGCGTATCGCTGAAGAATCCTCGAGACTCCGTGCGCTCCGAACGCTGCAAGAAACAACACAGCCGTATGGCCGGCCGCAAACGCCGCCAGCAGCATGGCGCCACGACCCGGCGACGATGCGGGTGCGCTCGATGCCAAGATCGCGGCGACAAGCGGCGTGCAGCACGGCGACACGACCAGAGCGAACGAGGCACCAAGGAGAAACACGCCGCCGAGCGATTGCGGCGTTCGCTCGGAATGATCGCGCGTGCACCGGCCGTCACGCCAGAGCGCAGCGGCGCCCGCGGCCGCCAGAACAGTTGCCAGCAGCGCGTACACGACTCCGGAAAGGGCGAGCACGCGCGCGAGAACGATTGCCGCAGCTCCGAATCCCGCATATGCTGCGACAAGTCCGCCGATGAATGCCGCACACGCCCCCAGGGCTGGGCCGCGCGAGCGATGCGCGGTAATTCCCGCGACCGCGATAAAACGCGGCGCAGTGCAGGGGCCGACACTGGAGACGGCGCCGCTTGCAAAAACCAGCGCGGGCGCCCACAGATTGCGGGTCGCCACCGCTTGCAGCGCGTCTCGGGCGAGATCGATCGTCATCATGAGCCGGGTGCCGAAACGACCGAATAGCCCTGTTGATTATCGTACTTGAGCGTCGTGTTCGTCGTGGGCGTTCCCCCGTTGAGCTTGGTCAGCGTGGCGGGGTCGTGCGTGCCGGGACACCAGATCTGGTAACCTGCAACGCCGCCGTTTCCACCCGAGTTGGTCGTCGTTACCGTATAGTCGGCACCCGAAGCACCCGCGGCCGGATCGATCGGGGTTTGATTCAAATAACCGGCCAGCCCAAGGCTTTGCACGGCCTTGTTGGTGGCCGCCGGATACGCTTGATTGTCGGTGTAATATAACTCGAGCGCGGTCGCGATCGTCTTGATGTTGCCCATGCATGCCGACGTCATGGCTTGCGCGCGAGCTCGGGTGAAGTTCGGAATCAGGATCGCCGCAAGTATCGCGATGATCGCCACGACGACCATCATTTCGAGCAGCGTGAAGCCGCGTTGCTTTTCCATACTTTCTTTAGTGCCCGCTCATGCGCTCGCGCGCGCACAGATCGGCAGCATCTTTTTCAATGCTTGCCGGTGCAAACGGGAAACGTGACGGCGGGAATATCCCAGACGCTGCGCGAGTTCAACCTGCGTGTAACCGTTGGTGTAAAGTGCCAGGACGATCGTGCGCTCGACGGACGAAAGGCCTGCCAGGGCAGAATCGAGCATCAGCCGGCTGTCGCGCTCCTCCATGGTGTAACTGTGCGCGGCCAAGTCACTGGCCGGCAGCACGTCCAGAGAATGCGGAATCGACTGTTCCCGAAAGCGGCGGACCTCGTCGAGTTCCGCGGGTTGCAGATCCAGCCGCCGGCAGAGTTGCTCGCGCGTCGGCTCGGATCCGAGCTCCACGACGAGGTCGTCGTGTACGCGCTGATACCGTCGGTCGAGCTGACGCAGACGGCGCGGCGCGCGGACCAGCCGCTCGTGGTCGCGGACGTAATGCATCAGCTCGCCCACGACGAAGAGCCACGCGAACGCTTCGAACGGCGTCCGGAGCTCGGAATCGTACCGATCGCCCGCCTTAATTAAACCGATGGCCGCCACTTGTTCCAGGTCGGCACGATCCAAGCCGGGACGGAGAAATTTTCGGGCGCCGCGGCGGCAGAGATAAGCGTATTGGGTGACCAGCGCGTTGCGATCTTGAACGCGTTCGGCATGAGCACTCATTTGATGTTTCCGATTAGCGTATAGAGAGGGATGAAAATTGCAGCGACGATAAAGCCGACCGCGCCGCCCAAGGTGAGGATCATCGCGGGCTCGAGCAGGGCACCCAACGATGCCAGCGTGGTCTCGACGTCCAGTTCGTAATACTCCGCAAGGCGCAGCAGCATGGCATCGAGCGCGCCGGTCTCTTCGCCCACGCGAACGAGCTGAAGGAAAAGCGGCTCGAAGAGGCCGGATGCAAGCAGCGGCGCCGCCACTCCCGAGCCCGCGGAAATTTCCGCGCGCGCGGTCCCCAGCGCGGCGGCGTAGCGTACGTGTCCGACAGCCGGCTGCAAAACGTCGATCGCGCTCAAGATGTTCACGCCGGATCGCAGCAGCGTTCCGAGCAGCCGGCAAAGGCGAGCGACGGCGCTCTTGCGCATGAGCGTTCCGATTACGGGTACGCCGTCCATAACGTTTTGCCGCAGTGCTTTTCCGCTTTCGGTCGCCGCGCCGTGCACAGCGAGCGCCGCGCATGCCGCAAAAGCGGCGATTATGCCGAAATCGACTCCCGGCGATTGGAGCGCGGTACCGATCTGCAGGAGCAGCGAGGTCGCCGCCGGCAAAGGCACGCGCAACTGTGCGTACATCGAAGAAAACATCGGGACGATGGAGCTCAGCAAGAACAGCACCAGTCCGGCCGCGCAGAGTGCAACCACGATCGGATAGATCAGCGCTGACGCCAGGCGCTTTCGCGACGCGTGCTCGCGCTCGAGCACCGCTGCCAAGCGCTCGAGCACGTCATCCATTTGACCGCTGATCTCTCCGGCGCGAAGCATCGCGACGAAGAGCCCTGAAAAGTCGGCTGGGCGCCGGCTCATCGCCTCGCTCAGCGGCATGCCGTGCTCGATGTCGGACAGCGCCGAACGCAGCGCTTCGGCAAAGCGGGCATCCTTGCACTGCTCGATCGCGATCTCCAAGCAGCGCCGCAGCGGCACGCCCGCCCGCACCATTTCGGCAAGCGACCGGAAAAATGGGACGGTCGTGCGATGCGAAACCCGGCCGGAACACGCAAGCGCCGCAATGAAACCGCGGGCGGTTGCGCGCCGCTCGAGCACGGTCACCGTTAGCGCACGGCTCCGCAATGCCGAGAGCGCTGCCGAACGGCTCTCACTCTCCATGGTTCCGCGCACCCGCATGCCGTGCTCGCTGCGGGCCGCATATGAGAATTCGGTCACGCGACGGCTTCCTGCGCCGCTTGCGCGGTAATCTCGCGGCGCGCGACCAGCTCGGCGAGGTTTGCCTCCAGCGTTTGCATCCCCATTTGCCGCTGCGTAGTGAGCACGTTCTTGATCTGGTGGCTCTTGCCGTCGCGGATCACGGCGCGCGTCGCATCGCACGCCAGCAAGACTTCCGCCGCGCAGACGCGGCCTTCGCCCCCGGCGCGCCGAACGAGCCGCAGGCAGACCACGGCCGCAATCGTTTGCGCGAGTTGCACGCGAATTTGCGACTGCAGCGAAGGCTCGAACGATCCCGCGAGCCGATCGATGCTCCCCGCGGCATCGCCGGTATGGAGCGTTGCGAGCACCAGGTGCCCCGTTTCCGCCGCCGTCAGCGCGGCATGCATCGTTTCGCGGTCGCGAAGTTCGCCGATCAGCAGCACGTCGGGGTCGCTGCGCAGCGCGCCGTAGACCGCGCAAGAGAAACTCGGAGTATCGGAGCCGACCTCACGTTGATTGACCACCGAACGGTGCGAATCGTAGCGATACTCGATCGGATCCTCGACGGTAATAATATGTTTGGCGTGGCGCCGGTTGATACGGTCGACCAGAGCCGCAAGCGCGGTCGTCTTTCCGCTGCCCGTCGGTCCGGTGATCAACACGAGTCCGCCGGAAAGGTCGGAAAGCGCGGCGACGGAGGCCGGCAGCCCCAGGCTTTCCAAGGAGCGCACCTCCGTCGCCAGCAGGCGCAGCGCGAGCGCAGTTCCGCCGCCCGTTCGAAAGGCATGGACGCGCACGCGTCCGTAGCGGTCGTCCGCATAGGCGTGGGTGGCGTCGCCGCGTTCCTCCAGGCGCGCGCAGGCTGCGTCCGAGAGCATCAATTCGCAGATCGCTTGCGCCTCGGTAGCGTCTACGGCAGGTCCCGGCATCGGGTGCAGCAGCCCGTCGATCCGCAGCGACGGCGGTGCTCCCGGGCGTAGATGGACGTCGGAGGCGTTGCGCCGCCGGGCCGCATGCAGCACTTCCGCTATTCGAGCCTGCGCGAGCTCTACCACAGTGCACCTTCGGGCACCAGGACCCGCTGCAGTTCCGCCTGCGTCGTGAGGCCGCTTCGAACGGCCTCCAGGCCCGCTGCATGCAATCGGGCGAAACCGCGCTCGCGTGCTGCTTGCGTTACGGCCAAGCTCGATGCACCCGACGCTACGAGTTGGCGGAGAGCATCGTCAAGGAAGAGACATTCGAACAGCGCGACGCGGCCGGAGTATCCGCTGTGCCCGCACGCTTCGCAGCCGTCTTCACGGCGGCACGCTGCGCAGATTTTACGTACGAGACGCTGCGCCACGATTGCGGTCAGCGCGGAGGCGATCGTCGACGGCGGAACGCCCAACCCCGCTATGCGATCGAGTGCCGTCGGCGCGTCGTTGCTGTGGAGCGTGGTCAACACGAGCTGGCCGCTCATCGCAGCGCGCGCAGCAACCGCGGCCGTTTCGGCGTCGCGCATCTCGCCGATCAGGATCACGTTCGGATCCTGCCGCAAGAGGGCGCGCAGCGCCGAAGCGAAGGTGACGCCCGCCTTGAGGTTCACCTGCACTTGCGCGACGCCCGAAAGCGCTATCTCCACGGGGTCCTCGACGCTGCACAAGTTTTCGCGCGCGATGTCGCGCTGCAGCAGCGCGGCGTACGCCGTCGTCGTCTTTCCGCTTCCGGTCGGTCCGGTCACGACGATGAATCCGTGCGGCGCGAGTACCGCCGAACGGAACCGCGAAAGAAGCGCGGGCGCCATGCCGATTTCGGCAATGTCCGGCACGCGCGCGCTGCGATCGAGCAGGCGGATGACGAGCTTTTCGCCGGCGGCCGTGGGCATCGAGCTCACGCGAGCATCGACCTCGCGTCCGTCGGAAGTCAGCGAGTACCGGCCATCTTGGGGCTGCCGCTTGTCGGCGATGTCCATTCCCGCAAGCAGTTTCACGCGCGACACCACGTGGGCGTAAAGCGTCGGATGCAGGGTTCGAAACTCGCCGAGCACCCCATCGACGCGGCACCGCACGATCCCGCATCCGCGCGCCGGTTCGATGTGCACGTCGGAGGCGCCGGCGTCGATGGCCGAACGCAGAATGGATTCGAGTTCCCGGATCGCCGGGCGATCCGCATTTGCTAACACGCGCCGCGGATCGGATTCGACCGCGTGCGAAAAGAGAACGCTGTCCATAGCGCCCACACCACCAAGTCCTTTTGTCGCGAGTAAAACACCCTCGGCGCGAGCTCCGTTTTGGGTACGGATTCAAACACCGATAGTCATGGTTTTACCATACCTGTCAATACTTCGCTCACAATTTCGACATCTGCCGGCCTTAATGTCGCAGACCGCCTTTTCGTGGGCACCGAAGCATGACTCGGCCCGTTTTGGGAATGAGCCTAGTATGCGACGCGTCACAATAGTCTGCCGCCTTTCTTCACGCAACGGCTTGGCGTACTACCAACGTCTGCGCGAAGAACTTCCCAAGCGCAATGTAAAGATTGACGAGGTGCACATGGTGCGCCGGCGGCGGGAGCTGCGCCGGCGGGTTCGCGAGGCGGTTGCGTCGGGCGCGGAATACATCGTCGTCGTCGGCGGAGACGGCACGCAAACGGCGGCTGTCGGAGAACTGACAAATACCAAAACTGTACTCTGCGTGATTCCGGCGGGCACGGGGAACAGCTTCGCGTTCAGTTTGGGAATCAAAGACGATCTCGACGTGGCGATCGACACCATCGCCGATGGTAAAGAAATACGCGTCGACGTCGGATGCGTGAACGGTAAACGCTTTGCAAATTTTGCGACCATCGGGGTGATAGCCGATGCGGCGGACCGGACCCCTACGCCGCTTAAAAAGATCGCCGGCCCGGTTGCGTACGGTTTCGCGGCCATTGCCGCATTCTTACGCGACCGGCCATTCGACATGACCGTCGAGTGGAAAGAGAACCGGCTGCGCATGCGAACGCATCAAGCCATTCTCGCCAGCGGGCGCTACTTCGGGTGGCAGCCGCTGACGCCGGACGCGAACCTTCGCAGCGGCGAAATCGCGTTCTTCGCGGTGTCGGGAGCGCGGATGACGGACGCGGTAAAAACCAACGCAGCCCTGCTCAGCGGTGAACAGACGCGTCTGGCCAACGCGCACTATTTTTCCGCGCCCGAAGTGAAGATCCGCACCAAACCCCGGCAGCCGATCAACGTCGACGGACACGCGAGCGGCCGCACGCCGGCGAAGTTCAGCGTCCTCAAAGGCGCGCTCCGCGTCTTGGTCCCGCGCGACTATCACGATTTGACGTGACGCCCGAGAGCCGGCTCTTTATCGCATCCGCCTGCTGCTTTTTCGCGTTTGCGGTGCTCGGGTTGTGGGTCGTCCGGCGCGCTGCGGGGGGCATCGACGCAATCGGCCTGCAGATGCGCGGCGGAGCGGTGCTCGTCGCTCGGGCGTTCACGATCTCGGGACGATCGATAGGCGTCACCTGCGCGTGCGCCGTCGCAGTGCTGGCCTTTTTGTTCATGCGCCGCCCGCTGTGGATTCCGCTGGCGATGATCCTCTCGCAGGTCGGTTCGCAAGCAATCGTCGAGACCGCGAAAGTGCTGTACGCGCGAAAACGCCCGGATTACTGGCTTTTCGGCCTGGACGCGGGGCACTCGTATCCGAGCGGCCATTCCGCCACGGCGATCATCTTCTTCGGAGGCTGGGCAGTGGTGACGCTCGCGAGCGGCATGGCGGCTGTTCCGCGCGACGCGATTATCGCGTCGCTGGGGCTTTGGGCAATCGGCATCGCGTGGTCGCGCCTCGCGCTGGGCGCGCACTACCTGAGCGACGTTTTGGGCGGCCTGCTCTTCGGCTTCGGCTGGCTCTGCGGCGCGCTCGCGCTGCTATGGCACTTCTCGCTGTTTCGCGCGTGAGAAGGCTGCGAGCGCGTATCCACCAAAGCCCCCGCAGGTGAGAACGCGCCGCTGGCCCGGCGCCGCCGCCGGCGTGGCGGCAATAACGTGCGCTGCTGCGATCGCGTTCGCGGCGACGTCGAACGATTGGCGCGCGCCCAAAGCGTGGACGCAGTTCCGCCTGTACGGAACCTCCAATGCGGTGCTGCGCGGATCGCTGAGCGTGTCGTGGCGTACCGTTACGGGCGCGCCCTACTCGTCGAGCCCGACTGCGGACGATCGTGCGCTGTACATCGGCGACAACGCCGGCGTGCTGCGCGCGTTCGACATCACCAACGGCAAGGTGCTCTGGAGCGCGCAAGTAGCCAAGCCGCTCATGTCGGCACCGCTGCTCGCGGCAGGTCTGGTGATTGCCGGCGAGGGCGATGAAAGCAGCCCGGGCAATGCGACGCCGTCGCATCCGATCCACGTCGGCGCAGGCGAAAGCGCGCTGCTCGCATTCGATCGCCGCACGGGCGCACTGCGCTGGCGGATCCCGCTGCCAGGCAGCGGCATGCCGACGCCCGCGATTATGGGCAATATCCTGGTGCAGCATAACGGCGCGGGAAGTCTCTACGGCGTCGACGTCCCGACCGGGCGCGTGATCTACGTCAAAGCGCTGCACTCCATCGCATCGATGACTGCAGCCACGCCCGTGTCGAAGTATCAGTTCGTCACGCTCGGCGTCGACAGCAACGCGGTTTGGCTCTTGGACGCGCGTACCGGCGCGACGATCGCGCGGACCGATTTTGCGCCCAATGCATCCGGATTCGGTGATTGCCCTCCGGCATACGACGGCAAAGCGATCTACTGCAACTACGCCTTACCGCCGTACGGGTCCGTGCCGCAGCAGACGGATCGCTTTGCGGTCGAGCGGGCGTTCGCGGTCGATCCGCGCGCGGGCAAACGCTTGTGGGACGTGTACTTGGAGCGCGGCTCGCTGCCGCGCAGAAACGAGGCGGCAATACCGATGCTGGCATACGGCATGCTCTACTGCGGCAGTTCGGTCGCGCCGTACGTGCACGCACTCGATCCCGCAACCGGTGCGCTCAAATGGCGTAAACAGGTCCGGGGTAACGTGCTCGGCGGCATCGCGGCGCAGGGCGGCGCGATCTATTTCGGCGACTTGGGCGGTTATCTCTGGGCGTTGGATGCCAAGACGGGCGCCGTGATCGGCGACGTGTACGAGGGCACGCCGTTCAACGTCGGCTCGCCGATCATCGTCGGGCGCACGCTCGTCATCGGCAGCCGGGGCGGCGCGCTCATCGCGGTGCCGCTTTCGCACATTCGCAGCTCCCGCGATTGAACGCGCGCTAATAATCCGTGTCGGGCGACCCGTACGCGACGCGGCCTTCGAACCACGCGGCTTGACGTAACGACGGAATGGGCCGGAACGGCTCGGGCTCTTGATTGAAATCGAAGCAGTCGCGCAGCGCATCGGAGCGCTCGTCCGTGGTATGGAGCGAGGGCAAATCGAAGACGCTCTCTTCGAAGTGGACGATGCTGCCGAACTGGTGCTCCACGTGCGAAACGTAATGGTGCTTGGCCCATGGGGAGATGACGATCATCGGCACGCGGAACCCCAATCCCATGCGGTCGATTTGCGGGGGCGCGACGTGGTCGTACCAGCCGCCCCAGTCGTCCCACAGCACGATAATCGCGGTGGATCGCCACAGCGGACTCTCGCCGATCGCGTTGACGATCGACGCGACCCAGTCCGGTCCGTATGCGCCGTGCACGACCAAATCCCGCCCAGTGAGTTCGGTAGGGAACGGGTGATCGGAGTTCTGCGCGTTGGGCACGACCCAGACCAAGTTTGCCAAGTCGGCGCGCGCGGCATCTTTAAGAACCGTCGTCTCGGGCGAGATCACGTTACCCCAGTACTTGGAATACCGGATGTGGCGGATTGCGTCGAACGCCGACCAAATGTTGCCGAGATCGTCCAATCCGGGCGCGTAATAGTTCCACGTCACACCTTGCGACATCGCCATATCGGCCAGCGTCGGTAAGTTCAAGCACGGATACATGCCCGGCGTCACTTCCTCGCCGTTTTCATCGATCCAACTTACTCGCGCGTTCGCGGGCGAATCGCAGCCCCACGCGTACTCGGTGGTTTCCATCATATTGGGATTGTTGGACGTCCAGCCCGACTCGCCGGCGATCAGATACAAATGCGCCGGAAACGTCGGCCCGGTGTTGGACTGAAACATGCGATCGGCCAGCGTATACTCTTGCGCCATGCGCCAGTACGGCTCGATCTGTTCGCGGGGCACGTACGCGTACGGAAAATCCGGATCTTGCCGAGGCAGCGTATCGACGCCGTCCCAGCCGTCCATTTTTCCGCCGTCGTACTCCTTGACCCACGCTTTGTGCTGATGGTCCACGTCGACCGGCATGTCGAGGTTCACCGGATGAAGCGCAACCGGTCCGTCGCGGCTCATGCCTTCGTCGACGGTATCGGCTCCCGGAAAACCGTGAAAGAAGTTGTCGAGGCTGCGGTTTTCCTGGATTACGACGACGACGTGTTTGATGCGCCGGCGCAGCTCGCGCAGATACTCGACCTCGGACCGCCGCTGCACGTTGATCGGTTGAGCGTTTGCTTGAAGGCCGCATGAGCCGGCCAGCACCGTAACCAGCAACGCGCGAACGAGCCGTCGAATACTCTTCTCCTTCACCAAGGCGCTCATACCCAAACCACGAAGGGGGCCGCGTGGAATACGTCTATACCATGAACCGTGTCGGCAAACTCGTACCGCCGAAACGGCAGATTCTCAAAGACATCTCGCTCAGCTTCTTTCCAGGCGCAAAAATCGGCATCCTCGGTTTGAACGGCGCGGGCAAATCCTCCCTGCTGCGCATCATGGCCGGCGTCGATACGGATATCGAAGGCGAAGCGATACCCGCTCCAAATTTGCGCATCGGCTATCTCCCGCAAGAGCCGCAACTCGACCCCGAAAAAACCGTGCGCGAGACGGTGGAAGAGGCGTTCGCCGCCGTGTTAGAGGCGCGCAGACGCCTGGACGCGATCTACGCGGCATACGGCGAGCCCGATGCCGACTTCGAAAAGCTCGCCGAAGAGCAGGCCAAACTCGAAGCCGAGCTCTTCGCGCAGGATGCCGATAGCCTGGAGCAGCAGCTCGAGGTCGCCGCAGATGCGCTTCGGCTGCCGCCGTGGGACGCGAAGATCGGGCCGCTGTCGGGCGGTGAAAAGCGCCGCGTCGCGCTCTGCCGACTGCTGCTTTCGAAACCGGATATGCTGCTCATCGACGAGCCCACCAATCACCTCGATGCCGAGAGCGTGGAATGGCTCGAGCAATTTCTCGGGCGCTTCCCGGGCACGGTCGTCGCCGTCACCCACGACCGCTACTTCCTGGATAATGCGGCCGAGTGGATTTTGGAGCTCGACCGCGGCAGAGGCATTCCGTGGAAGGGCAACTACAGTTCGTGGCTCGAGCAAAAAGAGCAGCGGTTGGGGCAAGAGGAAGCTGCCGAGAACGCGCGCCGCAAAACGCTGCAGCGCGAACTCGAGTGGATCCGCGCCGGCGTAAAAGGACGCGGCACAAAAAACAAAAGCCACATCTCGCGTTTTGAAGAGCTTTCGACCTACGAGTACCAGCGCCGAAACGAGACGCGCGAGATCTTCATCCCGCTTCCCGAGCGCCTCGGCGCCCAAGTGATCGAGTTCGAGAACGTGAGCAAGGCCTACGGCGAGAAGCTGCTCATGGAGAACGTCTCGTTCAAAATACCGGCAGGCGCGATCGTCGGCATCATCGGGCCCAACGGCGCGGGCAAGACGACGCTATTCCGCATGATCGCGGGGACCGAGAAACCGGACTCCGGCACGATTCTGGTCGGCCCCAGCGTAAAACTGGGCGTCGTCGATCAAAGCCGCGAAGCACTGCACGGCGACAAGACGGTCTTCGAAGACGTCAACGGCGGTCTGGACATAATCACGGCCGGCAAGTTCGAGATGCCGACTCGAGCATATTTGGGCCGCTTCAACTTCAAGGGAGCAGACCAGCAAAAACTCGTCGGCACCTTATCGGGCGGAGAACGGGCGCGCCTGCATTTGGCAAAGACACTGGTCAGCGGCGCCAACGTGCTGCTGCTTGACGAGCCGTCGAACGACCTGGACGTCGAGACGCTGCGCGCGCTCGAGGACGCGCTGGGCGAATTCGCCGGCACCGTGCTGGTGGTCAGCCACGATCGCTGGTTCCTCGATCGCATCGCCACCCATATCATCGCGTTCGAAGGGGACTCGAAAGTCTTCTTCTTTGAAGGCAACTACCACGAGTACGAGGAGAACAAGGTCCGCCGGCTGGGCGAAGAGGCGGCTAAGCCGCACCGCATCCGGTATCGGCCCTTGAGCGTCCGCTAAAGGCCCGGGCCGGAGCGGCCCCGCTTGAGCGGGAGCCCAATGTAGACGATAATCGCAGTATGGCCAAGGCGCGGGCACCGGCAGCGGCTGCGCCCCTCTTCGAGTATCCGTGGTATGCGATCGCGATTACGCTCCTCGCTGCCGCGGCCGTTACGGTGTTAATCGTCCGTTCCGCCGGCGACCACGCCGCAGCCGTAATCGAGAGTGCGCGCGCCGCCGAATCCGCGCGGCTGCGTCAAAACGTGTCGCGCGGGGATGCGAACGCCACGGCGGCGATCCAGATCGAGGATGTCGCCGCGCGTCTTTTTTCGCCGGTGCGCGACCGCTACGAAGTCCAGCGCGATCTGCTGCGCCTGCTGCGTGCGTCCAACGCCGGCCTGGTCAGCGGTGTGGGCGTCTTCTATGCGCCGCGCGCCTTCGACGCAAACCACCGCCTCAACGGATTCTACGTCGACCGGGGAATGCTCGCACGCGGAGCAACGTATTGGCTCAACGACGGATTCGGCTTCGATTATCCATCGGCGCCATGGTATCGGGCGGCGGTGGAGGCTCGCGGGCGGCTCGTCGTCACGCGTCCTTACTTTGCGCATGGGCACACGTTCATCAGTGTCGTGCGCGAATTCTTCGACGGCGCAAACCCCGTTGGAGTCGTTATCGTCGATGCGCTGCGCGCGACCATCGTTCGGAATATGCGCGTGACGCTCGCTCGCGGTGAAGTCGCCTATATCACGGACCTCGGCGGCTTCGTCACCGTCGCGTCCGGCCGTATTCCGTCGGGCGGTGCATTCGAAGAGCAGAGCATGGCGTTCCGCAGCATCCCGTGGACGATGCATCTGGTCGCGGATTTCGCGGGCGTGCATGCAGCGCAGCGGCGCATTTGGGTTGCGGCCGCCGTCGAAATCGCGCTGGTCTGGTGTTTGACGGCTGCGATCCTGTTCGGGTTAGCGCGGCTGGCCCGTTATAAAGCGCAAACGCAGCTGCTCGCCGAGCACAGCGACGCGCTCGAGAACGAGATCGCCGTTCGTGCCGCAGTCGAAGCGCGGCTGCGCGTAACGGCGTATCGCGATCTTCTCACCGGGTTGCCGAACCGCGCGCACATCTTGGAGACCCTGCAAAGCGCAATCGGCCGCGGCGGCGCGCCGGGCTCGTTCGGGGTCTTCTTTATCGACTTGGACCAATTTGCGGTCATCAACGATAGTCTGGGTCATTCGACGGGCGATGCGCTCCTCAAGCATATCGCCGAGCGCATCGCGGGCAATCTGCCGCCTGCGGCAGTGCTCGGACGCCTGGGCGGAGACGAGTTCATCGTGTATGCGCCGCTGGCCGAGCCGGAAGACGCGCATGCTTTAGCGCGCAATCTTTTGCAGACGTTGCGGCG
>DASRDE010000138.1:0-9290 GCA_035652755.1 Vulcanimicrobiaceae bacterium
GCGGGAAGACCGGGACCGCCGAAACGGCCGGCGGTGCCGGGCCGAACACGACGTGGTTCGTCGCCTACGCGCCCGCAAATCATGCCAGGATTGCGATGGCGGTCTTCGTCGATCGATCGGGCGGGTACGGCGCGCAAGTCGCGGCGCCCATCGCGCGCGAGATCATGGTCAAGTACTTCAACAAAAAAGCTTAGCGCACTCCGCGCGCGGCGCGCATCACTGCGCCAGCGACGCCTCGATCGCCGCGCGCACGCGGATGTCGTCTTCTTCGCTCAGCGCACGTTCGAGCACGCCGCGGCTCCACTCTCCGCCCACCAGCGCCAAGCGTTCGACCATTTCCAAACGCATCGCCGCGTCTGCATTGGCGAGATCTTCGTCGACCAGGCGCGGCCAGATCATCTGCCGGCGCCCGGCCGAGCGCAGCATCGCCGAACTGACCATCAGCAAGGTCACGCCCAGAAGAAAGCCCGCGGCGATTGCGATGTCCCAGAACGTGGCGGCGGCCTACTCTGCGGCGACGTGCGCGGCGGTGCGGAGCGCGTCGATCACGCCGGCGAGCGCATCGTCGAGCGTACGATTCACGCTCGATGCCAGCACGCGGTGAAACTCTTGCAGCGGCAAGGTTTCGAGCACTGCGAGCACCTTGAGCAGCTCCTCGCGATACCGGCCCAGCGCGTCGCTGCGGCCGCCGCCGTCGTACTCGACCGCGGTTCCGAGCAAATACGCGCCCGCGATCCACGGCGCCGCCGAGCCGAGCGGCGCTGTCTGCAGGTCGGGGGCGCGGGATCGAAGCGCTTCGACGTCGGCTTGGCCGCTCAGACGAACCGCTCCGCCGGTGCGCTCGGAGAGCGGTACGGCGGGCGCTTCGAGCACCGCGTCGACCAATGCGCGCAATGCAAAGCGGCTGTCCCTGTCCTCGAGATCTTTTGCCGTGACGGTCAGCCGCGGCACGCGCACGCGCACGAAAAACCGGTCGAGCGGCGCGCGAAACGCGTGCACCGAGTTCTCGATGCTCTGCGCCGTTTGCGCCGAAGCCCCGGCGATTGCCGTCGGCAGCAGCGCGCGAATCGCAAAGATGTGCGGCAACAGACCGGGCGCTCCCGCCTTTTCGAGCATCCGGATCGTCTGCGCGAGTTGCGTTTCGGAGAGATCGGCATAGAGCGCCGGTTCGAGCGTTTGCACGCGCGCGAGCGGTGCCTCTTGCTGCGGCTCGTACGCCGCCTGATGCCCCTGCGCTTGCGCGGGAGCTTCGTGCGCCTCGGGCACGAACGGCTCGTGCGCGAACGGCTCGGGCGCGAAGGCGGGCTCTTGCGCTTGCGGCTCGGCTTCGACGGCGGGAGCGGCCTGCGGCGGCTCCGGCTCGGGCGCGATCTCCGGCGGCGGCGGTACGATCGTCTCGGGCGCAGGCGGCGGCGGAACCGCGCCCAGCCGCGCCAGCGAAATCGGGGTACCGGTCACCCCCGCGGCCAACGACGGCGCGGACTCGACGAGCAGCGGCGGCGCGGCAAGCGCGAGCGACTCGTTACCGTCCCACTCCAGCACGATGCGCGTATCGATCGATGTACCTGCGGTCAGCGGCGAGATCACGAGCATCTCCCAGCGCGCGCGCAGCTCGACGCCCGGATTGACGTCGGTCAGCAGCAATCCGCGCTGCGACCACAGCTGCGACGCACCGAGGTCGTCGGGTATCGTCATGCCGTTGAGGGTGGTGCTTGCCGGGACGTAGACCGCCAAGTTCGACGGCACCGCGCGGACGGCGAGCTGTTCGGCCGGACCGTCTCCGGAGTTTCGCAGATAGAGTTCGTAGGTGACGCGTTCGCCGGCGTTCACGTATTGCGTCGGATTCGATCGCAGCTCGCCACCGGCGGCAAACATCGGCTGCGCGAACGATTGAATCTCGAGCGGCTCGAAACGGACCGGACTGATCCCGCGCCCCGAAAGCGTCCCCTCGACGAGCAGCGTGCGATCGCCCCGCGGCGCGCGAATTAGGCGCACGGCTACGCGGGCTTCGTGCGTCGTTTCGGCGGGCACGTCGCCGAAGAGCAGAGCCGCATCGCCTTCGTGGCGCGCATTCTGCGTGCGCTCGAGGACCAGGTCGGCGGGCAGCGCCAAATCCATACGCGCGTCGCGAAGCACGTCCGATCCGTCATTCGTAAAACGGATCGCGACCTCGTGCGTCTGTCCGGGACGAATCGGATCGCGCCGATCGCGTTCCCACGCGCACGACGACGCCGTGACGTACGGGCGGGATCGCACGGCGACGCTTGCGGTGCCGACGTCGTAGCTGCCGTTCTCGAACTCCAACACCGCCGCAAGCGTGACGACTGATCGGTCGGGGACCGGCGCCGCCACCCGCGCGCGCACGAAGAAGACGCGCTCCGCGTGCGGCTGCACGAGACCCAATGCGAACGGCTCGCGGTACGGAATCGGCTCGTCGGCCGTTTCGGCAACGCGAATATCGTCCAAGAACGCGCCCGGAATGATGCGCAGGCGCACGTCCGTCGCCGGCGCGGTGCCGTCGTTGAAGATGTGCACGGCAAAGGACACGTCCTCACGCGCCTGCACGACGGCGCGATCGACGTCGATATAATTGCGCGCGCGTGTGAACCGCGAACTGACGCGCACCTGCAGCGTACGGCCGAACTTGCGCTGCGATTGCGTGGGTGCTCCGGCCGCCGATCTCCACAGCAGCGTCGCGCCGACCGGGAGCCGATCGCCTACCGCGGTCACAATCGCCGAAATGCCGACCTCGGCGGTGCGCCCCGACGGAACGCTGCCCAGCGAGAACGCGGATCCCGCGAACGCCTCGTCGCTCACGGGTTGGCCGTCCAAGTGCGCGGATCCGGGCGTATAGGCCAGGCCCGGCGGCAGTTGAAAGACGATCGAAACGTTGTGTGCGTCGCCCGTTCCCGAATTGTGCACGCGAACGTTGATCGGCACGCGCGTTCCGGGCGAGACGACGTCGTCGCTGAGCATCGTCAGCGCGGTTTCGTCGTTCGAGAAATCCGGAGGCGAGGAGACGACGATCTCTTCGGATTCCAGCGGGAACTCGGCAACCTCGCGCGAGGAGACCGCGCCGACCACGCGCAGCCGCGTCCCGTCGGCCAAGGGCGAATCGATGGTCGCCTGATATTCGACGGTGACCGTTTGGCCCGGGCCCAAACTCTCCGATACGACCGTAGCCGTCGTGTAATCGAACGGCTCGTCTTCCACTTTTAACAGCACGCGGCCGGCGATGCGGGCGGTGCGCGGCACGTAGCGCGTGTGCGGCGGCAGCGGGAGAAACGCCATGACGTCGTGTGCGCTGGACGCGCCGGTGTTTGCGATGGCCGCGCGCACGACGATCGTGCTGCCGGGCGTAATTTCTTCGCCGGCGGTAATCGAGAGCGTCGTCGCGGCGCTGGTGAGCACCGGTTCGCTGCGGACCACCAATCGTTCGGCGTTCGATGCCACGACCGGCGTTTGATCCGTCGCAAGCGCGGCTTGAAACACCAGCTCGGCCCCGTCTTCGATGCGATCGTTCACACGGAAGCTGCACGCGACGCGGCGCTGCGCGTTCGGCGGAAGATCGCCCAAATGCGCGCCCGCAATAGCATCGAGTTGTTCGTCGCGCAGCGGCGCGTCGTCAACCAGATCGGCGCCCTGCACGTGCGTGACGCCCGGCGGGACGGCAAAGCGCACGCGCACGTTCGTCGCCGGCGCTCCGCCCAGGTTCGAGAAGGCGAACTCGGCGCGAATCGTTTCGCCCGGCGTGACCGAGCGCTTGGGCGTGACCGCGAGCGTGCGAAGGCTCTCCACAAGCGGAGGAGAGCCCGATGTAAAAACGCCCGTGAGCGCGTTTGACGACGGCCGGTCAGGGGGTGCCACGTCTACGCTCTTCCCTATGCGCGCGCGGGCGCCCTCGGGCGTTATTGCATCAAGGCCAGCGTGGCGAGGATGCGTTCCGCGCGTTCGCCCGGATAACGGCGGGCATACTCGGATACCGCGGCCGCGGCGCCCCTGCGGCCCAGCGCGTGCGCCGCCGCAAGCGCGACGGCGTCGGACGGATCGTTCAGCGCATGTTCGAGCAGGCGTGCCGAACGCTCGTCGTTCAGATCGGAAACGGCAAAGATGAGGTCGCAGCGCGCCGACTCACTCAATTCGGCGAACTCTTCGCCGGCTTCCGCGGTCCAGCTCGGGCTGGGTTCCAACGGCGGAATGGGCCGCGGCGGTTCGCGCTTGACGGGCACGGCGCGCGGCGCGCGCCACGCATACAGACCGATCGCGGCACCAGCCACGAAAAGTGCCGCCAGCGCCGCCAGCAGCGGCGTCATGCGCGGATCGCGGTGAACTGCGCGCGGACGATTTCCAGCGCCGCGTCCAGCACCGGATACGGCCGGCGCTGAAGCGCGTCGATGAACGCCGTCTCGTCCACGCCGGCCAAGTCTTCGAGCGTCGCGATCAGCATGCCGCGATAGTGCGCGAGCGCTTCGCCTTCGTCGGGAATCAGCCGCGCGACGATCGCCCACGGCAGCGCGGTGGCAAGGCCGCAGCTCGTCAGCCGCTCGCGCAGCGCGCGCATCCGCGCACGATCGGTGCTTCCGTGCAGCACGGTGGTTCCGGCAGGATCGAGCGTTTGCGCGGACGGCTGCATCGCATCGAGCAGCGCCTCGAGCGCCGCGCGGCTTGCCGGCGTTTCGAGATCGCGCGGCGCGAGCACGTAGTTGGGCAGCCGCAATTTGATGAAGAGACGGTCGAGCGTTTCGCGCAGGCCTTCCCTGACCTCGCTGAGCGCCGCGGTATCGGCGACGCTCATCGCATCGGGGAAGAATGCGCGGATCGCGAACAGATGCCCGACCAGTCCGCCGAATTTGGTTTCGCCCAAGAACCGGATCGTGCGGTCGAGCCGATCGCGATCGTAGGCCACCGCGAACTGCACGCGCTCGGCGCCGTTCTCTACCTCGCCCTGCACCGCTTCATGCATGTGGCCGTTTCCGTTGGAACTGGGCGCGAGCGAGAGCACCGGCGATGCCGCAAACTCGCCGCGCGTCACGGGCGTGGCGGGCGGTAACTCCACGAAGCGATCGTCGGCCGGCGGAAGCGCGCGATGCGCCGAACCGGCAAACGAGGGGCCCAGCATCCCGTCCACGCCGAACGGCAGACCCGAAATCGAATTAGCAAACGCCGGCGAGGTGCGCACCTTCAATTCGGGCGCGGCGATCTCGTCGCTGCGTTCGGCGTCGTAGGCGATCGTCGCGACGCGGACGATCGTCTCGCCCGACGACAGTCCGTTGTGAACCACTTCGCGCCAGCGCACGGTCGCCTCGATCCCGGGGTCGACGTCGGTCATGACCAGACCGCGCGGCGAGGTGAGCGGCGACTGCGCGCCGACGTCGCGTACCGGTAGATCGTTGACGGCGGTGCTGTTCGGAACGTAGATCAGCGAGTCGAGCTGCGGAACCGAGATGCGCACGCTTCGAGCGGGACCGTCGCCGCTGTTGCGGACGTGAAGAACGAATTCCAGCTCCTCTCCCACGTCGACCAGTTCGTCCGGAATGCTGCGCAGGGTGCCGATGGCAAAATTCGGTTCGGCCGCGGTGACGATCGTCACGCGCGCCAGCTGCACCGGAAGCATCGCGTCTGCGCTGAGCACCGACTCAATCGTTACCGGATGCGCTTTGGCCAGGCTGCGCAGCAAACGCACGCCCAAGCGCGCTTCGGCGGCGGCACCCGGTGCAATCTCACCGAAGAGGAGCGCCGAGCGTTCCCGCGTCGCGCCTTCGACTGTCTCCAGGCGCGCATCGGGTGAGACGTACAACCGCAGGCGCACGTTTTGCGCTACGTCGGTACCGTCGTTGCGCAGGCGCACGTACACGTCGACCAGCTGGTTGGGACGAAAGACGTCGTCCTGCACGAGCGAAAGACCCGACGTTTGCGGCGTGAACGCGGGATGCGAATCGACGCGCCAGCAGACCTGACCGATTCGCGTCTCGCCCAGCTCTTGGCAGTGCAGCGCTGCCGAGAGATGCAGCTCGCTCCGGTCGGCGCACGGCGTGCGCACGCGCGCGCGAACGGCGATGCGGCGCGTGCCGTAGGCTTCGATCGTGCCCAGCTCGATGCTCTCGTTCTCGATCGTGAGCCGCGCCGATTTCTCGAAGGCGCGCACGTCCTCCAATCCGGCATCGGTCACGACGTGCAGCACGGCGTCGGTCGCGGGCGCGCTTCCGTCGTTGACGATCGCGATCGCGGCCTCGCACTCTTCTCCCGGCCGCGCGAGCATCGCGCCCGAACGCTCCACGCTATTGCGGCGCGCATTCAAATAGGGACGCGCGCTGACCGCGACGGTGTCGTGAAACTCGCGCTCTCCGGTATCCCAGCGCAGCACCGCACGAATCGGGACGCTCGGGTTGCCCGAAAACGGCGAGAGCACCGTGACTTCGGTGACGAAGTCCAGCTCCGCGC
Source organism: Vulcanimicrobiaceae bacterium (assembly GCA_035652755.1). Lineage (GTDB taxonomy): Bacteria > Vulcanimicrobiota > Vulcanimicrobiia > Vulcanimicrobiales > Vulcanimicrobiaceae > DASRDE01. Next base: position 6,442 of record DASRDE010000138.1, read on the forward strand.
CCGCGCCGATGACGCCCAAGTCGAATGCGGCGGATTCTTTTTTGCGATCGCGCACCGGAGCGCCGTCGATCGCCGTCGTTCCGCGCACCGGCACCAAGCCCTCGGGAAGCGCGATCGCGAGGCCGACGTTCTGTGCCGCGGTGGTTCCGGCGTTATAGGCGTGCAGATGCAGGCGAACGTGCGAACCGGGCGCGACGTCTTTGGAAGGCTCGACCGAAAACGCCGTGCGTTCGCCTTCGAAATCCGCGCGCGCCCGCACGGTCAGCGCGGCCGGCGCCAATTCGAACGCCGGCGTCTCCTGCGAGGCGACGTGCGCGCGCGCGGTAATCGGCGTGCCGTCGGCCAGCGGTTCGTCGATGCGCACGCGATAGGTCAGCGTGGCGGTTGCGCTTGCGGGAAGCGCCGGGACGATCACCGGAGCGTAGATCTGATCGAAACGCGCGTGCAGTTCGCGTTCGAATTCGCGGCCGTTCAGACGCACCGAGTTGGGAATGTAGGAGGTGTTCTCCGGAACCGGCGCCACGACGACGACGTCGTGCGCGCTCGATTCGCCGGCGTTGTGCACGCGAACGGAGATCGTCGCTTCCCCGCCGGGACGCGGTTCCTGCTGGCGCGCCTCGATCGTGACGTTGGTCAGTGCATTTTCGAGTGCCGGGCGGCTTCGGGCAACCAGGCGGACGATGTTCGAGCCGGCCGGCGGCAGCTCGAAGGCGGCGACGGCCGCTTGCAACTCGACGGTCGATCCGTTTTCGATGGCGCCCGCCACGCTGTACGCAATATCGATTCGCCGTTCTTGCCCCGCCGCAACGTCGCCGATGTCGGCGCCGGCCCGCGCGAGCAGCGGCGAGTTGCCCTGCTCGTCGTCGAGCAGCGTGCCGTCGAGCTGACCGCTCCCGACCAAATACACGAGGCCTTCGGGCAAATTCATCTTCACGCGCACGCCGGTCGCCGTCGCGCCGCCTTGATTGCGGAACGTGAAGGTCGCGCGCACCGTCATTCCAGGTTCCAGCTCGCGTTCGGGCGAAACCGCGAGGGTTCGAAGTCCCTCGGGGATGGTCGGTGCTCCCGGCGTAAAAACGTCCGTTAGGGTGCGCATAATCGTTCCGCGCAGACTTCGCCGCGGCTTGGTCCGCCCCTTGACAGTATTCTGACAGCGAAAGGTACGTTCAACGATGCTCGCAACGAAGGTCGATCGTATTGCCGAAGCGGTCTCGCGGCTGGGCGCCGAGAGTGCATTCGAAGTGCTCGCGCGCGCGCGCGCACTGCAGGCGCAGGGACGCCGCGTCGTGCACATGGAGATCGGCGAGCCGGATTTCGATACGCCGGATCACATCAAAGAAGCGGGCATTAAATCGATCCGCGAAAACAACACGCACTACTCGCCGTCGGCAGGCATCGTCGAACTGCGCGACGTCATCGCCGCGTTCGCTTCGAAGTTTCGCGGCGTGGAGGCGTTCGGCGCGGAAAACGTCGTCGTCTCGCCCGGTGCAAAGCCGATCATCTGGAATACGCTGAGCGCGATCTTGAGCCCGGGCGACGAGTTCATCTATTTCGATCCCGCCTATCCCGCGTACGGATCGTGCTCGAACTATTTGGGCGCGAACGTCACGGCGATCCCGCTGCAGGAGTCGCGCAACTGGCGCATGGATCTGGACGAGCTCGAACGCCGCGTCTCGGATCGGACCCGGGCGATCATGATCAACTCGCCGCATAACCCGACGGGCGGCGTGCTGACCCAGGAGGATCTCGAACGCATCGCGGCTCTGGCGATCGAGCACGACGTCCTGGTCATCTCGGACGAGATCTACAGCCGCAACTTCTACGAGTCGCATTTCCGGTCGATCGTCACGATCCCGGGCATGCGCGAGCGGACGATCATCGTCGACGGCTTCTCCAAGGCGTACGCCATGACCGGATGGCGCTTGGGATACGCGATTATGCCCGCGCATCTGGCCAAGGTCGTCACGCTCTTCAACAACAACACGTTCTCGTGCACGCCGGTCTTCGTGCAGCACGCCGGCATCGCGGCGCTGCTCGGACCCGACGAGCCGGTGCGCCGGATGAACGAGACGTTCCGCGAGCGCCGCGACCGTTTGGTCAACGGCCTCAACGACATTCCGGGCATCTCGTGCACGATGCCCGAGGGCGCGTTTTACGCCTTTCCCAACATCTCGCGCGTCACGGCCGACGATACCGCGCTGGCTGCGTTTCTGCTCCAGGAAGGCGGCGTCGCGTGCTTGGGCGGTTCGGCGTTCGGAGCCGCCGGACGAGGCTACCTGCGCTTCTCGTATGCGGCCTCGCTCGACGACATCGACTTCGCACTGGAACAGATTCGCCGCTGCGTACCGCTGTTCGAAAAGAGCGGGCGGTCCTAGCCCTCTATTCCAGCTGAGCCGCAGCTTCAGGAACCTGCGTCACCTGTTTAAGCGCCGGGTCAACCTGGAAGGACGTTAGAGCTATGGAGGAACACGCCAAGTCCTGGCCGTTGCTGCGCCAGCTCGACGGCGATCGGCTCGCCTTAGGCGCGGCGGCGCAATCCGAGCGCACGAAAGCATGGACGGCGCGCACCGCGCAGGCTCGCGCGGTCAGATCGGTCTGCCCGTACTGCGCCGTCGGCTGCGGACAGCTGCTCTACGTCAAAGACAACGAGCTCGTCCAGGTCGAGGGGGATCCCGACAGCCCGATCTCGCGCGGACGCCTGTGCCCAAAAGGGTCCGCGACGCGCACGCTGGTGCAGAGCCCGTTGCGCGAGTACAAGGTCAAGTACCGGCGGCCGTACGGCACGCAGTGGGAAGAGCTCGAGCTGGATCGCGCGATGGAGATGATCGCCGATCGCGTGCTCAAAACGC
>DASRDE010000139.1:0-31929 GCA_035652755.1 Vulcanimicrobiaceae bacterium
TCGTGGTCTTCGGCTGCGGCGGCGATCGCGATCGCGGAAAACGGCCGGAGATGGGAGCCGCGGCGGCGCGCTACGCAGACTTGTCGGTGATTACGTCGGATAATCCGCGCAGCGAAGATCCCGCGGCGATTATCGCGGATATCGTTCGCGGAATCGGTGCGGCGCCGCATGCGATCGAGCCCGATCGCCGCGCTGCGATCGAACGTGCGATCGCCGGTGCGCAACGCGGCGACGTCGTGCTCGTCGCGGGCAAAGGCCACGAAACGTATCAAATTGCAGGCGGCGCGGTGCACCCGTTCGACGACGCGGCGGTCGTGCGGCAAGCACTCGCGCAGCGTGCGGCGGTCACGCCGTGAGCGCGCTTTCGCTGAGCGAAGCGGCCACGTCGACCGGCGCACATCTGCTCGGCAGCGACTTTCCGGCAACCCTGCGCGTCGTCACCGATACCCGCACCATTGCGAAGGGCGACACCTTTCTGGCGTTGCGCGGCGAACGGTTCGACGGCCATGCGTTCGTTCGCGACGCGGTCGCCAAAGGCGCGGCTGCCGTCGTCGTGGACGATCCGGGCGTCGTGCCCGACGCCGTGCCCGCACTTCTGGTCGCCGACACCAAACGCGCCTATATGGATTTGGCTGCCGCCGCGCGCAGGGCATTCGCGGGCCGCGTCATCGCGATCACCGGCAGCGCCGGTAAGACCACGACCAAGCATCTGCTGGCGCAAGTGCTCGCGCACGCGTACGGCAGCGATCGCGTGCTGGCGACGCCCGCCAATGAGAACAACGAGATCGGCGTGAGCAAATTGCTGCTCCAAGCGCAGCCGCAGCACGAGGTGCTGGTCGTCGAGATGGGCGCGCGGCACGACGGAGAAATCGCGGAGCTCGTGTCGGTGGCGCAACCGCACGCGGGGATCCTGACGAACATCGGCGATGCGCATCTCGAGATTTTCGGTACGCGCGAGCGGCTGGCGCGCACGAAATGGGGATTGTTCTCTTCCGGCGCGCAAGCGCTGCTCAATGCGCGCGATTCCGAGTCGGTGCTGCGCGCTGCGGCGCTGCCCGCGCCGCCGCTGTGGTTCGGCAGCGGAGAGCCGGATGTGCCCGGCGTGTGGGTCTGCGACGAGCGGACGCTCCTGATCTGGCAGTCGGGCGAGTTCGTCCGCTATGCGATCGAGTGCACGTTGCCCGGCGAACACAACCGCGCGAATCTGGCCGCAGCCGTCGCCGGGGCTCTCGTGCTCGGCGTCGCCGCGCCCGCGATCGTCGACGCGATCGCCCAGGTGCACCTGCCGGAAGGACGATACCAAAGCATTGCCGCGGCGAACGGCGCGCGGTTGATCTACGATGCCTACAACGCGAACGCTGCCGGCATGATCGCCGCGCTCGATGCCTTTGCCGCCGAGCGCGCGCGTCGACGCATCGCGGTGCTCGCGAGTATGGCGGAATTGGGTACGCAATCGCCGGCGATGCACGAACGCATCGGAGCGCATGCGGCATCGACGGGCGTGGATGCGCTGCTGGTGGGCGGCGACTTTGCATCCTCGCTTGCGGCGGGCGCCGGCGCTGCAGGACTCCCGCGCGAACGGATCGTGCCGTTCGAAACGAACGCGCAAGCCGTCCGGTGGCTGCGCGAGCATGCAGGGCCCGGCGACGCGGTGTTGCTCAAAGGCTCGCGCAAGTACCGGATGGAGGAGATCGTCTCGGCGATGAGGTCGCCCGCGTGAAGAGCGTGCGCGTGCATCGAAGCGATCTTCCGGCTGGCATCGCAGCTCTTCCGGTGCGCACGCGATTGATTCGGCCGCACGACGATCTCGTTTCGCTCGTCGAGCAGGCCGTGACCGGCATCGCACGCCCCGGAGACGTGATTGCCGTTTCGGAGACGGCCGTAGCGATCGCGCAAGGACAGAGCGTGGCCGCCGAATACGTTCGACCGTCGCGCGTGGCATACGCCTTGTCGCGCCGCGCGGGCGCGCTGGCGACGGTCAGTCAGCCCGAGTCCCTGCAGATCGTGATCGATCGCGCGGGCATGCCGCGCGTCCTCTATGCTGCATGCATGCACGTCCTGGGCCGGCTGGCCGGACGGCGCGGCGCGTTCTACGAGATTTTGGGCGAGGAGATCGCCGCCATCGACGGCTACACCGGAACCATGCCGCCGTTCGAACGCAACATCGTCTTTGCCCCGCAGCAGCCCGATGCGTTCGCGCAGTCGGTGTTCGAGCGCACCGGCATCGATTGCGCGGTCGTCGACGCCAACGATTTGGAGAAAGCCAAAGTGCTCGGTGCATCCGCACGGACGGCGCGGCGGAGCGTGGAGATCGCGCTGCTCTCCAACCCGCACGGAAACGGCGACGAACAGACGCCGATCGTCGTGCTCAAGTGGCGCGGCACCGGCGCCAACCCGCTGCTCGAGCAGGCGCCGGCGTGCTGATCTGGTTCGAACGGGTCCCGCTCGGAGGCGATCTCGCCAAGATGATCGCGCTCGTGATCCTCGTGGGTTTTGCGATAGGAGCGGTCACGTGCGCGATCGCGCTGCCGCTTCTTCGTCGCCTGCGCCTGCGGCAGCACGCCTACGAGGACGCGCCGCAATCGCACCAGGTCAAGACCGGAACCCCGACGATGGGCGGTATCTGCTTCGTCACGCCGCTGCTGGTGCTGCTCGCCTCGCCGAAGGCTCCGTTCGTCATGCAGTTCTTTTTCGTCGTGACGGCGTGCGCGGCGATCGGCTTCGCGGACGACCTGCTCGGCATTTTGCGCGGGAAAAATCAAGGCTTGCGCGCGCGTACGAAGTATTTGCTTACTGCATTGGTTGCCGTGATCTTCTTGAACGCGCTGAACGCCTCGTATGGAATGTTTCCCCGCGACGTGATCCTGCGAGCGGGAACGTTTTCTCTGGGCGTGCCGCACTGGCTTTGGCTGGTGTTGGGGATTCTTGCCGTGACGGGCACGGTTCACGCGGTCAATTTGACGGACGGCCTGGACGGCTTGGCGACCGGAACGATGATTCCGCCGCTGATGACCTTTGCGGTATTGGGGTTTTGGTTCGTGATTCCGGCCGCGGCCGAGGTCGCACTTTTGGGTATTGGGGCGTGCTTGGCGTTTCTGCTCTTCTACAACCGCTATCCGGCAAAGATGTTCATGGGCGACACGGGATCGCTCGCGCTGGGCGCGATGCTCGCGTCGCTGGCGATCGTAACCGGCGAGATGCTGCTGCTCGTCGTGATCGGCGGCGTCTTTGTCGCGGAGGCGCTCTCGGTGATTCTCCAAGTCGCGTACTTCAAGCGCACCGGCGGCAAACGCATCTTCCGCATGAGCCCGCTGCACCACCACTTCGAGCTCGAAGGGTGGCCCGAGACCAAGGTCACCTCGGGATTCTGGATCGCATCACTGCTTTGCTCGGCAATCGGGATGGCTATCGCGTTATGAATTTTGGAAGCGGCGAAACGATTCTGGTCATCGGCCTGGGCCGCAGCGGACTTGCGAGCACCGAAGTCCTGCGCGCGCGCGGCGCGCAGGTGTACGTCGTCGACGAGAAGCCGCCCGAAGAACTCGCCCCGGCAATTGCGTCGGCCGAAGCGCTCGGCGCGCGCTTCGTGCTGCCGGACGCGCTTCCCGCGCTGGCACCGTCGCTCACCGTCGCGGTTCTCTCTCCAGGCGTGCCGCTCAACGGTTTGCTTGCGCGCACCGTGCAGGACGCGAACGTTCCCGTTTTTAGCGAGATCGAGGTCGCGTACCGCCTGTGCCAAGCGCCGATCGTGGCGGTGACCGGTACCAAAGGCAAGTCGACGACCACGTCGCTCATCGGTCATTTGCTCCGCGAGACGGGCCATACCGTTCGCGTCGGCGGCAACATCGGCAACCCGCTCATTCGAGAAGTCGTCGGCGCGTCGGCCGGCGAGTGGGTCGTCGCCGAGGTGTCGTCGTTCCAGCTCGAGTCGATTCGCTCGTTCCGTCCGCGCGTTTCCGTGATCTTGAATATCTCGGCGGACCATCTGGACCGCTATTATTCGATGGACGAGTATGCCGAAGCGAAATTCCGCATCTTCGCCAACCAAAGCGAGAGCGATTTCTTCGTCGGCAATATGGACGACCCGCGCCTGGCGGCCCTGGACTGGCACGCCGGGGAGCCGCGCATGCATGCGCGTCAGCTGTGGTTCACGCTCGAGCCGCATCACGAGCGCGCGGCGATGTACGTTCGCGACGGCACTTTGGTGTTCACGCCGTTCAGCGGCGATCCGCGCGCGGTGGAGATTATGTCCTGCGACCGCATACCGCTGGCCGGGCGCCACAACGTGCAAAACGTGATGGCCGCGCTGCTCGCCGTGCTGGCCGCGGGCGCGCCGGTCCACGGCCTAGGCGCTGCGGTCGAGTCGTTCACGCCCATGGAACATCGGCTCTCCCCCGCCGGCGAGGTCGACGGCGTGCTCTTCATCGACGACTCCAAAGCCACCAATCCGGGATCGGCAATTGCCGGACTGCGCGCGTTCGATCGGCCGTGCGTCCTGGTCGCCGGCGGCAAGTCCAAGAATACCGACTTTACGGAGCTCGGCCGCGTCATCGACGAGCGCGCCAAAGGTCTGGTCGTCATCGGCGAGGCTGCAGACGAGATCGCGCGCCACGTGTACCGTACGCCGATCGAGCGCGCGGCGTCGATGGAGGACGCGGTAAAGCGCGCGCTGAGCATGGCGCGCCCCGGATGGGTCGTGCTGCTCTCACCGGCCTGCGCGTCGTTCGACATGTTCGAGTCGGCCGAGGATCGCGGGCGGCAGTTCGCCGCCGCAGTCAAAGCGATGCGGGAGCCGGCCGCCCGATGAGCGCATCGCTTTCGTTCAAACGCCGCGAGGCCGCTCGCCAAAGCCTCCCGCGCGCCTTCGTCGCGGCGCCGCCCGACCTGCTGCTCTTCGCTTCGGTTGCCAGTCTGGTCGCAATCGGATTGGCGATGATCTTCAGCGCGTCGAGCGCGCAGGCGTACGCCGATCATCACGACACCGCGTACTTTTTGAAACGGCAGGTCGTGTATCTGGCGGCGGGCTTGGTGCTCGCGTTCGGAGCCTACAAGATCGATTACCGGAAGCTGCGCGCGCTCGGCCCGTACGCGCTGGTGCTCTGTATTGCGGCGCTGGTTGCGGTGCTCGTTCCGCACGTCGGCGTCGTCGTGAATGGGGCGCGCCGCTGGATCGGCGCGGGCGTCATATCGCTGCAGCCCTCGGAATTTGCCAAGTTGGGCCTGGTGCTCTACTTGTCGGCGATGCTCTCGCTTCGCGGCGACCGCATCACGTCGCTGACGCGAGGCTTGTTTCCGCTCTGCGTTCCGGTACTCATGGTGACGATGCTCGTCTTCATCGAGCCCGACATGGGAACGGCCTCGCTGATCGTCTTTGCGAGCTTTGCGCTCTTTTTTGCCGCGGGCGCGCGATGGGAGCATCTGCTCGCGATCGTGCTGGTCACGGTTCCCCCGGCGGTGCTGGCGATCTTGGCGAGCCCCTATAAACGCGCGCGGATCTTCGCCTTCCTCGATCCGTGGAAGGATGCGCAGAACACGGGCTTTCACATCGTGCAGTCGCTGCTCGCACTGGGCAGCGGCGGATTGTGGGGCGTCGGCTTGGGAGAGTCGCGCGCGAAGTTCTTCTATCTGCCCGAGCAATACACCGATTTCATCTTCTCGGTGCTCGGGGAAGAACTCGGCCTGATCGGCACCGTCACCGTCGTCGCGCTGTTTCTGCTGTTCGGCTACCGGGCAATTAAAATCGCGCTGGCGGCGCCCGATCGCTTCGGTTTCTTCTTGGCGACCGGATGCGCGGCGCTCATCGTGATCCAGGCATTCGTCAACATCGGGGTGGTCACGTCGTCCTGGCCGGTGACGGGCGTGCCGCTGCCGTTTATTTCGTTCGGCGGCAGCTCGCTGATCGTCTCGCTCGTCGCGACCGCGCTCGTGCTCAACGTCGGCCGTTACCGGCGCGTGTGAAGATCCTCTTTGCCGGCGGCGGCACCGGAGGTCATGTGTATCCGGCGATCGCGCTGGCAGAGGCACTCGACGCGCGCGCGGAGATCCGTTTTGCCGGAAGCGCGGACCGCCTCGAGCGCACGATCGTCCCGAACGCCGGCTACCCGCTCGACACGGTTTCCGCACGCCCGCTCAAACGCAGCCTCTCTCCAGAGCTCTTTGCCACGATCGGAGCAAACGCGATCGGCATCGTGCAGGCGATGGGGCTGCTGGCACGTTTCTCGCCCGACGTCATCGTCGCGACGGGGGGCTACGTCTGCTTTCCGGTGGTCATCGCCGCGAAACTTCTGCGGCTGACGGGCCGGCTGCGCGCGCGCATCTCGCTGCTCGAACCCAACGCCGTGCCCGGCCTAACGAACCGGCTTCTCGAACCGCTGGTCGACGAAGTCTGGGGCGCATTTCCGCGACGCGGCCACGGCGGCAAATATCTGCATACCGGCGTGCCGGTTCGGCGCTCGATCCTTCGCAGCGTCAATCGCGTCGAAGCCGCGCGCCGCTTGGGCCTGGATCCGTCGCGGCGAACGGTGCTCGCGATCGGCGGCAGCTTGGGAGCGCGTTCGGTCAATGAAGCGGTCGCGGCACTCGTCACCCGCCGCCGGTTGCCGCCGGATTGGCAAGTGCTGCACGTGAGCGGCCGGCGCGACTATGCGTATATGCAGGCTGAAGAACGCGGCGTCTTTGAAGGAAACGCGGTCGTGCTGGTTCCGTATCTGGAGGACATGGGAGATGCCTACGCGGTCTGCGACGCCGCGGTGGCGCGAGCAGGCGCTTCGACGTTGGCCGAGCTGGCTGCGGCAGGCGTGCCGTCGGTGCTGGTGCCTTATCCGTTTGCCTCGGAGGATCATCAAACGGCAAACGCGCGCGAATTCGAAGCGAGCGGCGCCGCGTCGGTAATTGCGGATCGCGACTTGAACGCGGACTCGCTTTGGTGGACGCTTCGATCCGTCATGGAACCCGCGCGATTGGCTCAAATGCGCGATGCCGCGCGGTCGCTGGGCGGCCGCGACGCCGTGACCGTGATTTTGGCGCGGATCGACGCGCTGTCGGGCAGAAAGAGCGCCGCGTGACGGCCAGCGTTCATTTCGTCGGGATCGGCGGCATCGGCATGAGTGCGATCGCCGCGATTTTGCTCGAGCGCGGCGAAGCGGTCAGCGGCTCGGACGTTTCCGGCTCGCCGATCGTCGACGATCTGCGGCGGCGCGGGGCAAAAATCGCGATCGGGCACGATCCGCGCAACGTCAACGGCGCCTGCGCCGTCGTCGTCAGCTCCGCGATCGATCCGCAGAATCCCGAGTACCGCTACGCCGCGCAAGCGGGCGTTCCGATCGTCAGGCGCGGTGAAATGCTGCGGCGCATCATGGAGGGGCGGCGCGGCATCGCGGTCTGCGGTACGCATGGCAAGACGACCACGACGGCAATGATCGCGGCCGCGCTGCGCGAGGGGGGTATCGACGCAAGCTTGGTGCTCGGCGGCATCGACGTGGCGACGTCGACGAACGCGCATCACGGCGTTTCGCCATGGTTCTTGACGGAAGCCGACGAGTCGGACGGCTCGTTCGCGCTGCTCGAACCCGAGATCGCGATCGTCACCAATATCGAGAACGACCACCTGGCATCCGACGAGGATCTGCCCAAGCTCGTCGACGCGTTCGACGCGTTTCTCGGAAAACTGCCCGAGGGCGGTGCAGCAATCGTCGGCATCGACAACTTTTCGAGCCGAACCCTCGTTCAGAGCGCGCGGCGCGCGCGCACGATCACGACGGGCATCGCGCCGCAAGCGCAACTCGCGGCGTCGAACGTCGCTTTCGCGGAGTTGGGGTCGAGCTTCGACGTGATTTCGGGCGGCGTGTGCTTGGGAACCGTGCGGCTAAACGTTCCCGGAGCGATGAACGTTCAGAACGCGCTGGCTGCGATCGCGGCGGCGCGCGAGCTCGAGATTCCCTTTGCGCACATCGCTCGAGCGCTCGAAGAATTTCGAGGCGTGCGCAGACGGTTCGAGATCGTCGCACGAACCGCGCGCATGACCCTCGTCGACGATTACGCCCATCATCCTACCGCGGTCCGCGCCACCATCGAAGCGGCGCGGCATTACCATCGCGGCCCGCTGGTCGTCGCTTTTCAGCCGCACCGCTACACGCGTACCGCCCATCTGGCGCGTGAGTTCGCCGCCTCGCTGCAGGATGCCGACGCGGTGTATTTGGCGCCCGTATACGCCGCAAGCGAAGCCGAGATCGACGGCGTAAGCGAGCGCAGCATCGGCACGCCGCTGGAGGCGGCGGGGACGCGCGTGCGTTACGTGGCTGCGGTCGAAGATCTGCAGCCGGCGCTGTTCGCGGAGGCGCCTCCCGGAGCATTGGTTCTCATGCTCGGAGCCGGGGACATTACCGCCGTTTGCGCCGCCATGGCGCGCAAACTGCTTGAGAACGCGCCCGTATGATGGTGCACTCTTCCGTGCAGAGCGTGCTCAGCGACTCCGACCGCGCGCAGTTGCGCGAGATCTGCGGTGCCGGTGTGGCCTTCGACGAGCCGCTCGCACCGTACACGTCGTGGCGCATCGGCGGCCCCGCGGACGCGTGGATCGTCGTCAAAGACGAGGCACAGCTCGCCGGAGTTTTACGATTCTGCGGCCGGCGGAAAGTGCCGTGGTTCGTCTTGGGCAGCGGCAGCAATCTGCTCGTCGGCGATGGCGGCATTCGCGGAGTCGTGCTGCGCCTGGGCAGCGACTTCGCGCGGATCGACGTCACCGCCCAGGGCGATCGCATCGCCGTGCACGCCGGCGCGTCGGCGAACATGGCGCAACTGACGGCCAAAGCTGCATCCGCAGGAGCGATCGGCATCGGTTCGCTTGCCGGAATTCCCGGAAGCGTCGGCGGTTCGCTTCGCATGAACGCGGGAACCGATCGCGAGATCGGCGACTTCGTCCGCGACGTGTGGGTCCAATCGCCCGCAAAGCCGGATCCGCACCCCGTCAGCGTGCACTATTACTATCGCCACACGTCGCTCGCGCGCGACGCCGTCGTGACGCGCGTCACGCTGGTCTTCGATCGCGGCGAGCCGCAGGACGTGCGCGACGAGATGCAGCACCGGCTCGTCCGACGCAAGAACACGCAGCCGATCGCGACGCCGAACGCCGGCTCGTGCTTTCGAAATCCGCCGGGCGACAAGGCCGCGCGTCTCATCGAGGCGGCCGGCGCCAAGGGGTGGCGCGAGGGCGGGGCGGAAGTTTCGCCGCTGCACGCCAACTTCATCAACAACACCGGCGGCGCGACCGCCAAAGACGTCGCGACGCTTATCGCGCGCATCCGGCGCGCCGTCGCGGACGGCTTCGGCGTCGAATTGGAGCCCGAAGTGCACATGGTTGGAGTTTTCGTCGACGGGGATGCAAGTGGATAGAGGGCAGAAACGCGCGCGGGTCGCGGTGGTAATGGGCGGAAACAGCGCCGAACGCGAGATCTCGATACAAACGGGAACCGGCGTGATGCGCGCGCTCGAAGAGCTCGGCTACGAGGCGCGCTCGCTCGACTACGACGCGCGGTTCGTCGACGCGGTGCGCGACTGGAATCCGGACGCGGTCTTTATCGCACTTCACGGTCCGGGCGGTGAGGACGGGCAGATCCAAGGCGTGCTCGAGTACTTGAACGTGCCGTATACGGGCAGCGGCATCGAAGCGTCGGCCTTGGCGATGGACAAGCATCTGCTCAAGAAGCTCTGCGCGGCCGAAGGCCTTCCGACCGCTGCCTGGGATCTCTTCGATCTGACCGGCGGGACGCTTCCGCTGCTGCCGGGCTCGCTGGATCTGCCGCTCGTCGTCAAACCGCGCTATGAAGGAAGCAGCGTCGGGGTGTCGATCGTGCGCACGCACGAACAGTGGACGAAGGCGATGATCGCGGCCTCGCAAGAGTTTTCGGAGATCGTCGCCGAGGAGTTCGTGGAAGGACGCGAGCTCACGTGCGCAGTCCTTGGTGAGGAAGCGCTGCCGGTGATCGAGATCCTGGCCAACCGGGACGAGTTCTATACGTACGATGCCAAGTACGCCGCCGGCGGCAGCTCGCACATCGTTCCCGCGCGGATCAGCGACGATCTCGCCGCGCGGCTGCAGATGCTCGCGCTCTCGCTGCACCGTCTGGTCGGGCTGCGCGACTACTCGCGCTGCGATTTCATGGTCAGCAAGGAAGGCCGGCCGTACGTCCTGGAGATCAACTCGCTTCCCGGGCTGACGCCGACGAGCCTCATCCCCGATGCGTGCGCCGCCGCAGGCATTTCCTACGCCGCGCTGGTCGACCGGCTGTTGGGCTATGCCCTCGCCCGAGGCGGCGAACGGGTCCTGGCGGGGTAGAAGCGGCAGCCTTCCAGGCTCGGCTCCCGGAAGAAGCGGCCGCGCGGAAAAAGCGCGGCGGGCGCGTAACTTCCGCAGCATGCAGCGCGTTCTACGAGCGAAAGTGATGAATTATTCGGCTTTTTCCGTACGGCGAGCCGGCGCCGCGCTCTTCTGCGCCGCGCTGCTCGCCATTGCTTTTTCGGGCCGCGCTCCGGTTCGCGCACAGCAGCCGCCGCCCACGTTTTCGCTGCCCCCGTATCAATCGCTGACGCCCGTCCGTCTGCTCGGCTACATCCGCCGCGTGTACCGCCTGCACCGGCCGCCGCCGGCGTACGAAACCTACACGCTCGTACGCGCGCAAAATTCGAACTACAGCGTTGCGCCGGGCATGCCGCCGGTTCCGGATTACGCAAATTCGTATACGCGCAAATACTGGGTGCGTAACACCGATCGTGCCGCGCTGTATCGCCAAGTCGACCGCGAAGAGACCGACGGTCCGCTGCAATTCGATCGGCCGGCGCTCAACCAGCCGCGCGATCCGGGACCGCCCACCGCGGACCTTTTCGAGCCGGCTCATCCGCAGCCGATCAACGTCGTTCCGACGCCCGAACCGACGAACGGGCCGCTCAAAACGATCGGTGCGGTCGTGGTCGTCGGCGAGTCGGACTATAACGTGCCCAAGGTGACCGCCGAAGGCGATCTGCTGCATCTAGTGCTCGAGCCGCGCCGCGATCCCGAGCGCAACGTGCTGCGCGAGATTTGGGTCGACAAGCACACCTTCGTGCTGCGCAAGATCGTCGCGCACGACCGGCTCTTTGTCGAAGGCGACGACGTCTATCCGGTGATCTTTACGTATACGCTCGGCTATTTGGACGGATACGTCGTCATCACGCACCTCGACGGCATCGTCGAGCCGATCGTGCGCAAAGAACGCAGCGGCGAGATCAACGAGAAAGTGTACACCGGCGACGGCCAAAAGGTCACGTTCGATTACGAGGACATCACCTTTCCGCAGTCCCTGCCGAGCTGGTATTTCGACCCGCGTTCTTACGCACAGCATCAAGCCGAAGCGCCGGAGTAGGTAAAAAGCCGGCCCGGCGGCGGCGTGGGGAAACGCCGCCCGCCCCGCCGAATGGACCGGGCCGGAGGAAGCACCACTGTCTACGTCAGGTATCATCGTCGACCGCGGCCTGGAAGGCGTCGTCGTCGGAAGCACGCTGCTCAGCAACGTCGAGGGTCAGGAAGGGCGTCTGACCTACCGCGGCTACGACATCGACGATCTCGCGCCCAACGCGTGTTTCGAAGAGGTCGTACATCTGCTGCTGTACGGCCATCTGCCGTCCGAACGCGAACTGGCGGCGCTCAAGAAAGAGATTGCGTCGCGCCGGATGATTCCGGAGCCCTTGATCAACGCGATGGAGCGCACGCCGCGCGACGCGTGGCCGATGGACGTGCTGCGTACCATCGTTTCGGGACTCTCGCTCTTCGTTCCGGTCGACGCCAACGGCGCGCATGCCTCAAACGTGCACTCCGCGATCGAGTTGATCGCAAAGGTTCCGACCGTGGTCGCCATGTGGGATCGCATCCGCCGCGGCCTGGAGCCGATCGAGCCGCGCACCGATCTCTCACAGGCGGGCAACTTTTTGTACATGTCGCGCGGCGCGGTTCCAAGCCCCGCCGCCGAAGATGCGATGGACACGTATCTGGTGCTGCTGGCGGATCACTCGTACAATGCCTCGACGTTTTCCGCCCGGGTGACCGCATCGACGAAGGCTGACGTGTACGCTGCGGTCACGTCGGCGATCGCCACGCTGCAAGGCGAGGCGCACGGCGGGGCGGCGAGCGCTGCCGGCAAAGCCCTTGTCGAGATCGGCAAACCCGAACGGGCCGAAGCGTACGTGCGCGAAGTGCTCGCGCGCGGCGAGCGCATCATGGGGATGGGCCACCGCGAATACAAAGTCCGCGATCCGCGCGCCAAGCATCTCGAACTGGTCGCGCGCAAGCTCAGCGAGACCACGGATCCGAAGTGGTATCAGATCGCGCGCGCGCTCGAAGACGCTTCCAACAAAGTGCTCCAGGAGACCAAGCCCGGCAAACGGATTTACGCGAACGTCGATTTCTACAGCGCGCCGCTGTTTTACAGCCTCGGTTTTCCGGGAGACGAATTCACGCCGATCTTTGCCTGCGGCCGGATCGCGGGCTGGACTGCGCACATCCTCGAACAGCTCGCGGACAACCGCCTCATCCGTCCGCAGGCGACGTACTCCGGGCCGCCCGTGCATCCGTTCGAAGCAATCGATCGGCGCTCGAACGGCACGGCGAAGAGCTGACGCGGTGCTGATCGTTCCCGCACTCGACTTGCGCGGCGGTAAATGCGTGCGCATGCATCAGGGCGATCCGTCACGCGAAACGTCCTATGCGGCCGACCCGGTACAGCAGGCGAGGGACTTCGTGGCGCAGGGCGCCGCGCAGTTGCACGTGATCGATCTGGATGCGGCCTTCGGCACCGGCGACAACGCCGAGGCAATCGCCCGAATCTGCAGAGCGGTCGACGTTCCGGTGCAAACCGGGGGCGGAATACGCACGCTGTCGCAGGCGCAAGCGCGCCTGGACGCGGGTGCCGCATTCGTCATCCTCGGCACCGTTTTGGTCGAAGAGGAGCGCGCTGCGCGCAATATCATTCACGAATTGGGCGATCGCGTCTTCGCCGGGATCGACGCTTGGGGCGAACTGGTTGCGGTACGCGGATGGCAGGATGAAACGCACGTCAATCGCGACGCGCTGGCCGGACGCGTCGTGCAATGGGGCGCCGGACGGATCGTGTTCACGGAAATTTCGCGCGACGGTACAGGCGAAGGCTTCGACCTGGACGCGATCGCGCAACTCGCGAAGGCGGCGTCGGGCGCGCGCGTCACGGTCAGCGGCGGCGCGCGCACGATCGAACATCTGGAGGCGCTGCGCTCGGCTGCGCCCGAGAACGTGGACGCGTGCATCGTGGGGCGCGCCCTCTACGAAGGGACGATTACCCTGCGGGAGGCGACGGCTTTACAGGCTTAGGCGGCGGCGCAACCGGATGCGGCGCGGGCGGCGGCGCAGGATGCACCGGCGGCGCTTGGACGTGAATCGGAATCACTTGCACCCGAGGTAGCGGTACCGGCTTTACGGCGATCGGTTTCACGATGGCCGGTTTTGCGCCCGGGGCAGTTTCAGTTACCGGAATCGCGCGCCGGTCCGGCGGCAGCGGCGCGATGCGAGGCGAGGAAAGCGGCTGCGGTACGGGCGGTCCGGCGATCGCGCCGTACCCGTACGGCGGCTGCGGCATCGTGTAGATGCCGACGATCAGCGGGAGCGGGATCAAATATTGCTGACCGTTCCACGCGGTGTAGTACGCTTGCACCGCGCACGAGGAAAGCCAATACCCGTACGGCGCGGGAATGTCGGCGACGTAAGTGTTGCCGTTGCCTCGATTCCACAGCGCGTACTGATAGCCCAAGCCGCACAGCTGCAGGTACGCACTGCCGCCCGGCGGCGCGAGAAGCGTGAAGTGCATCCAGTCGCCGTACCGGAACCACGCCGGTCCGTTGGTGAAGAATTGGTAACCGTACGCCGCGCCGGGAACGGATTGATCGGCCGGCGGCGTGCCGGCGGTTTCGAACGACCATTGCGAACTGAAGGGCTGACCGTCGACCGTCGTTCCGGTGAAATCTACCGAATGTGCTCCCGGCGAAAGCGCCGCGCGAGGCAGATACACGATGGTGTTCCCGTCGAACGAAGCCAAATCGGTGACGTCGTTTCCGTCGATCCGAAGCGAGACGCGGTCGCGCGGCGCACCTGCGCCCGTGAGCGAAGCACTCACGTTTGGATATTCGGTATCGACCTTTGCGCCGGGCGCCGGAATCTGTGCGGTCACGTTCGGGTGAGCGGCGATGGCGCGATATTGCGCCGTTGCAATTGTGACGAGGCGCTCGCGCCCGTCATAACCGACTGCAGCGCCGAGCGCTTGCGCGGTAAAGCGCAGCGGAACGAACGCGGTGGAGGCGACGATCTGCACCGGTACGTCCAGCGGTACGGTTTTTCCGTCGATCTGCGCCGTAGTTGCGCCAACGCCCAGGCGAACGCTGTGCGCTGCGGTTTTGGCCACGATAACGCGGCCGCGCGGTTCGTATCGCACCTGCGCGCCGAGCGCGGCGAACGTCACGCGCATGGGCAGCATGACGCGGCCGTGACGCACGATCGCCGTCGCCGGCAGAGGATGACCGTTGAGCGCGACAGTCAGCATGAAGATGCTCCTATCCTACCAACGAATCGGTCAGGCGCGGAAGTTCTCCCGGCAGCCGGGCGACGATTTCGTAATTGATCGTTTCGGCCCAGGCGGCCCAATCGTCTGCACTCACCCGCTCGCCGCCGTCTTTGCCCAGCAACGTTACCGTGTCGCCCGGACGCGCGCCGTTCGCGCCCAGGTCGATCATCGTCATATTCATACAGACGCGGCCGACGATCGGGCAGCGCGCGCCGTTGACCAAGAACGCGCCGCGATTCGAGAGAGCGCGCGGTATGCCGTCGGCATATCCGAGCGGTACCACGCCGATGCGCGTACGTTTGGGTGCATGATAACTCGCGCCGTAGCCGATTGGCGTGCCCGCGTCGACGTCGCGCACGGCCACGAGCGAGCTGATCATCGAGAGGGCGGGCTCGAGATCGAAATCGGCACCGTTCATCGCGATCTTGGTCTCGGGTGACGGCCACAAGCCGTAAAGCGCGATACCCGTTCGCACCATATCCAGGCGCGTTTGCGGCCAAAGCATCGCTGCGGCCGAAGCGGCGATGTGCCGAATCGGCGCTCTCCCTCGCGACGCGAGCGCAGGCTGCGCGACGGCCATGACGTTTTCGAACCGCTCGAGCTGCAGCTCGGTAAAGGGCGAGTCGAGTTCTTCAGCCGCCGCCAAATGCGAAAAGATGCCGGCGATCTCCAGTTCGGGCATGCGCGCGTAATCTTCGATCGCATCTGCGGCCTCGCCGGGTTCAAGCCCCAGTCGCGCGACGCCGGTGTTGATCTTCACGTGCACGGGGATGCGCGTGTGCCGCGACGCGGCCGTGCGAGCGGCCGCACGTAAGTACGCCCCAGTATCCCACAAGGCGATTTCGAGACGGCGCGAAAGCGCTTCTTCAAGGTCCGCGCTCTCCACCGGGCCCATCACGAAAATGCCGCATTGCACGTCTGCGTCGCGAAGTTCGATCGCTTCGTCGATCGAATACACGCAAAACTTCTCCGCCAGCGGTTCGATCGCGCGGGCGGTTTCGACCAAGCCGTGTCCGTACGCATTGCTCTTGAGCACGAACGCGACTTTCGCGGGCGCGCACAGGCGCCGCAGCGCGCGCGCGTTGCGTTCGAGCGCATCGGTTGAAATGACGATACGGCCGATCATGTGCTCGCTGGCTTCGCGCCGCGGCGGCACCGGCCTGGTCGCAGGCGGGTAAAAGAACTGTCGTGGTCCATCGCCTCGACGAAATTCTCGCCCAAACGGATCCGTTCGACCTCGCGCAAGCGCTCGAACGCTACGCCGGCATGCTGCCTGCATCGCGCATTCGAGAACTGGCCGCGGGCGCAAGCCGGCGCGGCGGGGAGTATTACCGCAGCGAACTGAGTGCGCTGTTGCGCCCCGAACTGGACGATCGGGAGCTGCGGCAGAATTTCGTGCGCTTTTTGAAAAGCAATCTGCGCGCGATCGCGCTGTTCGGTCCGGCATTCGGTGAGGACGTGCTGCGCATCTGTCCGCAGCATCGCGTCGTGGCGATCGGTCAGGAGTCCGGAACCGATCCGAAAACTCGCTCGATGGTCATCGCCGGCACGGCTATCGCGCTGCTGGTTTTGGGCGCAGCTGCCGAGCACGCCGTGAGCACGGCGAAAGCCGCCGCGCAGCTTCCCGACTCGGCTCGGACGCCGGTGCCTGTTGCAGCGGTGCCGCTGGTACGGCGCACGCCGCAGCGTGCGGCGCCGCGGCTCTCCAGTGCTCGTCCATCCAGGAGCATCGCAATCGCCCAGCCGGCCCCGGAGTACAGCGCGCCGCAGACGCAGCCCGCCGCCCCCGAGACCCCGCAGTTTGGCGGCCCCGCAAGGCCGCTGGCGCGTGCCGTGCAGCGCACGCACCAACGCTCGCGCGATGTGCGCGGTCCGGTCGTCTCCGTACCCGTCCCCGCCGCCACTCCGAATTCGCAGGCCTCGCCGATCGACGTGAACGACGTTCCGGATGCGTACAACGACGCGACGCCGCTGCCGCAGCCGTCCGCAGCGAACGTGGAGGCACCCGCCGCGGTGCACGTTCCGGTCCCGAGCCCGTCGCCCAAACGGCGTTCCTGGCTTCACCGGGCGCTGATGCATTTGGACCCGTTCAAACCCTCGGGCAATTAGAATATCGTGAGTCCGCCGGGATGGGCGGGCGCGGCTTGGGAAATGATCCCAGGTATGAAAAAGAGCGTCGTCTGGTTCGCAATCGCGGCAATAGCCGCGCTCGCCGCTTGCAATAGTTCTACCGTGAACAACAACCCGGGACCCTGCGGATCTCCGCCTGGAGTGTCGCAGACCGTGCTGGTGTATCCGGCGCCCGGCGCTACGGGCGTGCCGGATGCGATTCCGCAGGTCATCGTCGGTTCGACCTCCGCGATTCCGTCCGGCTGGGGAGTGACGGTCGTCTCGACCATCGGGCAGGGCGTCAACGGCGCGCCCTTTACCACGGCCCCGACGCCTTTGCCGACGCCCAACCAGATTCCGAGTTTCGCCAATCCCGTGTATCAAAGCAGCACCGTAAATGCGAGCCCGGGCTTTGCAGGCTCGACGGTGACCGTGTATCTGAACAACCTCAACTCGAGCTGCCTGCCAAGCCAGAACATCGGGACGTTCACGACGCAGTAGCTTCGTCCCAAAAGCGCTCGGCTTTCGTCCCCCAGAATCGCAAGGCAAGGAAGCCCAGGTTCCCTCCGCTCGATGGCCAGGCCGCTGAACCCAGCGGCCTGGGCTTTTGCCGCCCCGCCTTTTCTGCTTGCAGTCTTAACACGACTCTGCTAATATTCCATCGCTGGCACTCTACTGCTAAGAGTGCCAAAACCGTTGGCCCGGGCGCGGGCCCTAAATTCCACTGTTTTTGGAGGTTTTCGTGAATCTCAAGCCTTTGGGCGATCGCGTGGTCGTTGAGCACGTCGAGCAGCAAGACAAAAGCGCCGGCGGCGTGTTCCTCCCGGACACCGCCAAGGAGAAGCCGCAAGAAGGTATCGTTCGCGCGGTCGGGACCGGCCGCACGCTCGACAACGGCACCAAGCTGTCGATGGACGTAAAAGTCGGCGATCGCATCATCTATTCGAAGTATTCCGGTTCCGAAGTCAAGGTCGACGGACAAGAGTACCTGATCATCTCTGAAAAAGACGTCCTCGCCATCGTCGACAAAGTTCCGGCTGGCGTTTAAGGAGTTACTGAAAAGCAATGGCTGCAAAAGAACTAGTTTTTGATGAAAACGCCCGCCGTGCGCTCGAGCGCGGTGCGAACATGCTCGCCGACGCCGTCAAGGTGACGCTCGGCCCCAAAGGGCGTAACGTCGTTCTCGACAAGAAGTTCGGTTCGCCGACGATTACGAACGACGGCGTGACGATCGCCAAAGAGATCGAACTCTCGAACGCCTTCGAGAACATGGGCGCGCAACTGGTCAAGGAAGTTGCGTCCAAGACGAACGACATCGCCGGCGACGGCACCACGACCGCGACGGTCCTGGCTCAGGCGATTATCCGCGAAGGCCTGCGCAACGTGACGGCCGGGTCGAATCCGCTGCTGATCAAGCGCGGCATCGACAAAGCGGTGGAGATCTCCGTCGGCGAGATGGAGAAGTTCGTTCAAAAGGTCGACACCAAAGAGAAGATCGCGCAGGTCGCGTCCATCTCGGCCAACGACAAAGAGATCGGCGATTTGATCTCCGTTGCGATGGAGAAGGTCGGCAAAGACGGCGTCATCACGGTCGAAGAGTCCAAGTCGATGAAGACTGAAGTCGAGACCAAAGAAGGCATGCAGTTCGACAAGGGCTACATCTCGCCGTACATGGTCACGGATTCCGAGCGCATGGAAGCCACGCTTGCCGATCCGTTCATTCTCGTGACCGAGCGCAAGATCTCGGCGATCGCCGACATCCTTCCGCTGCTCGAGAAGATCGTGCAGGTGCAAAAGCCGCTGCTCATTATCGCCGAAGACGTCGAAGGCGAAGCGCTCGCGACGCTCGTGGTCAACAAGCTGCGCGGCACGTTCACGACGGTTGCGGTCAAGGCGCCCGGCTTCGGCGACCGCCGCAAGGAGATGCTCAAGGACATCGCCACCCTCACGGGCGCGACGGTCATCAGCGAAGAGCTCGGTCTGAAGCTCGACAAGGTCACGCCGGATCTGCTCGGCAAAGCCAAGACGGTCAAGGTCACGAAAGAAGAGACGACGATCGTCGACGGTTCGGGTAAACCGGCCGACATCAAGGGCCGCATCGAGATGATCAAGCGTCAGGTCGAGGAGACCGACAGCGACTTCGATCGCGAGAAGCTGCAAGAGCGTCTGGCCAAACTCAGCGGCGGCGTTGCCGTCATCAACGTCGGCGCGGCGACCGAAACGGAGCTCAAAGAGAAGAAGCACCGCATCGAAGACGCGCTGAGCGCCACGCGTGCGGCCGTCCAAGAAGGCATGATCCCCGGCGGCGGCTCGTCGCTCGTGCACGCGATCAAGGCGATCGCGAAGTACACGCCTCCCTCGTCGAACGGTCACGCGGCAACGGTCGCCGATGAAAAGATCGGCATCGAGATCGTGCGCAAGGCCCTCGAAGAGCCGCTGCGTCAGATCGCATACAATGCCGGCTTCGAAGGCTCGGTCGAAGTGCAGCGAGTGCGCGCCAAGGAAGCGCCGTGGGGCTTCGACGCCATGACCGGCGAGATCGTCGACATGTTCCAAGCCGGTATCGTCGAGCCGTTCAAGGTCACGCGTTCGGCGCTGCAAAACGCCGCGTCGATCGGTTCGCTGATCCTGACGACGGAAACGCTCGTCGCCGACAAGCCCGAGCCGAAGAAAGAGCCCGCAATGCCGGGCGGCGGCATGGGCGGCTACGACATGATGTAAATCGCCTTTCGTACAGAGGCAAAAAGCCCCGCTCGTTCGCGGGGCTTTTTCTTTAGCGCGATGAATTGGGCTGCATGCTGCCGCTGTTTTTTGCAGCCGCGCTTACAGCTGCGGGTGCTAAGCCATTGTTCGTGCCTCCCCCCGGGTTCAATCACCTCACGCGCGATCCCGCGCTGCAATCGCGGTTGTCGGGCTCCAACAGCGAGCTGATGGCGGAATATCGTCTTCACGCGCGCCAAAGCGTGGGCCCGGTGCTCTTGTCGCGCGACGTCGTCATCACCATTACACGCGGTTACTCGTACGGAATGGGGTCGCAGGCTTACGCGCAAACGCGGCTGCAGATGCTGCAGGAGTTTCGCGGAACCGCGATTCACGCCGACAAGGCGCTGCCGCTGTGCAACGGGTGGGGCGGGTGGCTCGTCGCGTATACGATGCCGCGCGGCGACTACGTGTACGACGAGCTCTATGCTGCCAGCGGCGACACTGCGTACACCGTTCGCCTCTATTATCCCAAGAGCATCGGCGACCGCGGCGCGGTGCGCTCGCTGTCCTCGTTCTGTCCGCCGGGCCGCTACGTACCGGCCTCCGCATTAGACGCGTCGGTCCCGTTCACGCCGCCTGCAGCTTGGAGCCTCGCGGGCGTGCCGGACGCGGGCGCGCCGTTTTCCGGGATCGGCAGATGGATGCATCCGTCGGCTCATTCCCGCTTCTTGGAATCGATCGCGCTGGTGAAATCGCCGCCGCTGGGCGACGGCAGCATCGCGCAGCAAAGCAGCGACATCATCAATTACCAGCGTCAGAGCATGCCGAACTTTACGCTCGCCGCGAGCCGGCCGCAGCGGCTGTGCGGCCGCGACGACGGCTGGTACGCATCGTTCACGGTGGGGCAGCGGCCGAATGCCGAGACGTACGAGGAGGTCATCGCCTACGGTTCGGAGGCCACGTACGTGGCGTCGTACGATCGCCGCGCCGGCGACCCCGAGAACGCGGCCGCGAAGCGGGCGCTCGAATCGCTCTGCCCGCGCGCTCCCGCGCCGTCCGCATCGCCTGCCGCTACGTCGTCGTCGTCGCCGTCACCGGCTTCTTCTGCCACGCCCCGATGATCGCGCCGATAATTGCCATCCCCGTGACCACGTAGCCCGCGTTGATCGCCCAGAGGGCGTAGGGCCGCTGATCGTAGGCGTAATTTATCAGCGTCATCGTCGCGTAGATCCCGACGCCGAAGAAGACGCCGAACTCGATTCCGTGCCGCACAGGGTTGGGGTTGTCGCTGTCACGCAGCGCGATCGCGGTCACGTACGAGAGCACCCAGCCCATGACGAACGTGATAATGAGCTGCGGAGCCATGTTTCCGGCACTCGACTGGCCGTGTCCGGCGAGGTTTTGGTACATGCCCCCGAACAGCAGCGTGTACCATACGGCGCCCCAAATGAAGAAGGCGACCGCGCACACAAAAACCGCCAGGTGATTGAGTCTACCCGCCATATCTATTCAGCCTCCTTTTCGCCCACTGTAGCATCCGCTCGCTTCCGTTACAATGCGGAGTCCAGGGGCAAATGGATACCAGCAAGCTGTCTTCTTTTTGGAGGGTGAGCAAGGCATGATCTTCAGTCGGACCGCAACGGCGGTCGTTACAACCCTCGCTGCGGCTGCGATGCTCGCCGCCTGCGGCGGAGGCAACAGCAACAGTTCGAGCAGCAGCACCGGCGCGAGCCCGGCCGCTTCGGCGGGGAACGGCGGGAACACCAAGAGCAGCGGGACTCAGGTCAAGCAGCTCAATCCGCTGCACAAGCTTCATAATGCGATGTCGAACAAAGTGCTCAACATCAACATGGGTGCGATGAACGGCTCCAAGCAGGACGGAACCGCGAGTATCGGCGCCAAGGGCGACGGCGTTCAGGTGACGGTCCATCTGAACAATGAACCCAAGGGCGCTTCCGAACCTTCGCACATTCATCAAGGCACGTGCACGAAGCTGAATCCCGCTCCGTGGAAACTGCTCAAGAACGTCGTGGGCGGCACGGCAACGACGTTCGTTCCCGGCGTGACCATTGCGGAGCTCAAGAAAGCGCACTACGCGATCAACGTGCACAAGAGCGCGAACGATCTCAAAACGTACGTCTCCTGCGGAGACATCACGCCCTAACTCGAGCGCAGGCGCCGCATTGCCGCGGCGCCTGCTCTTCTCCCGGACCAGCCCGGATAGGGACCAAAGCCTCCGGCCGCGCCGAGGGCGTTTGCACTCGAGGCGCCGGTTTGTTGCTATACTGAGAGCAAGGAGGCTGGTGCCATGGCTAAACCTCGGTTGGCGGCGGCCCTTGCGGCCGTTTTCCTCTACGCCGTACTTTCTGCAGCGTTCGGTGCGCAGAGCCTCGCGGCAAGCTCCGGCGAGCTGCTCAGCGCAATCAAGACGCTGCCGGCCCAGACGGACAAACTTCGCGGAATGATGGCGGACTTGAATGAAAGCCAGTTCAAACTGGTCGACGTCTCCGCCCTCGCCGACGACGCAGCGGTCCGTGCCGCATTAAAGAAAGGCGCGGCGGACGTCGCGGACATGCGCGACACGCTCACGCACACGACGCTCACGGGAAACGACGGCGTCGTCACGTCGGTCGCGAAATTATTAGGCGCGAAAGACTTGAAGATCAGTCAAGTCGTTGCGATCTCGGTAACGGGCAGCCAAGTCACGCTCTATTACCAGTAGGCCCACTGGCCGGCGAGGTCTTGCCGCGCCGTCCCGAGTTTCTGCGCCAACAGCGTCGACGTCAATTCGTTGACGCGTTTGGGCGGACGCAATGCGTGCATGATGGCATAGCCTTCGTGCAGCAGCGCCTTTGCGCGCGCGGGTTGACGGGCTTCGTGCGCGAGTTCGGCCGCGACGACGAGAGCATTGGCGCCGCGCCAGCGATCGGGAAATACCGCGTCGGCGCGCGCGTGCGCACTGCATCCCAGGGAGATGCGCGCCGCGCGCTCGGCGATCAGGGACGCCTGCGCGTAGCGGTGCGCGACAATCAAATCGGCATTTTGCGCGATGACGCGCGTGGCTGCCGCGTTGCACGGATCGGCCTCGCGCGCTTGCGAAACGTGAACCGGAGCAGCGCACGCCGCGAAAACCGCACAGGCGCTCAAGACGAGATACCGCATGACTTCCTCTACAACGCTCCCGCCGCAGGAAGTGTTTCCCGCGCGGACGCTACGGTAAACCGGGCTCCGTGCTGCCTGCCGCCGAACCGCGTCCGTGCAGAAAGATGAAGTAGATGGGTACGCCCGCGAGAAGAATCGCCAGCCCGATCAGGCTGTCGCGGGGAGTCTTGATCCACGTGTCCAGGACAACCGCGCCCGCCGCAATCATGAAAATTGCGGTCGAAACGGGATGTCCGGGGACGCGAAATGCCGGACGCTCCGCGGGCTCGGCGCGCGCATCCCGGGCGCGGAAGACGAAGAGCGCCAATGCCGAGAGCGTGAAGAAGACGTAGTCGATCGACGTCACGTAGTTCAGAATTTGATCGTAATTGCCCAGCAGCGCGATGGCGATTGCGAAGACACCCTGCAGCGCGATGGCAAGGATCGGCACGCGCGTGCGCGGGTGTACCCAGGCGACCGGTTTGAAAAAGACGCCGTCTTTCGCCATAGCGTGATAGACGCGCGGCGCGGTCAAAATCTGGTTGCTCATGAAGCCGAACGTCGATAGGCAGATCGCCGCGGCGATGAGCTGCCCGCCGCGCGATCCCATGAACGCCTGCAGCACGTCGCTTGCCGGTGTTTTGGTATTCATCAAGCCCGCCACGCCCAGCACGTGGATGCAGACGATATTGACCAGCATGTACAAGGTGACGACGCCGCCCACGCCCGCTAGAATGCCCAGCGGCAGGGTGCGCGCGGGGTTCTTCAGTTCGCCGGTCATGAAGCTCGACGTTTGCCATCCGCTGTAAGCGAACAGCACCGGAATCATCGCCAAGCCCAGTGCGGTCAATGCGTCGATGGAATGCGGAGCAACGACCGGCGTCGCCGCTGCCGCAACCGGATGCGCCAGAGCGCCCGCAGCGATGAGTCCCGCAATCGCGGCGATTTTGAGCACCATGAAAAAGTTCTGGACGTTGCTGCCGGCGCGAACTCCGAGGCAGTTGATCAGCGTCAGCAGTCCGAGCGTGGCGATGGCCAGGATCCGCTCGTCGATGCGCACGCCGGTCAGCGGTTCGAAGTATCCGGCGAAGGTTACCGCGGATGCTGCAGCGCCGCCGCTCTGCGACACGAGCAGCAGCGTCCATCCGTACATGAACGCGACCACGGGATGATACGCATCGCGCATATAGGCGTACAGCCCGCCGTCGCTCGGGCGCCGGGCGGCGAGCTCGGCAAAGACGAATCCCCCGAGCAGCGCGACGACGCCGCCCAGGGCCCATGCGAGCAGCGCCAGCGCCGGCGATTGCACCAGTTTGGCGACGACGGACGGATTTCGGAAGATGCCGGATCCGATGATCCCGCCCATGACGATCAGCGCGGCGTCGTAGACTCCCAATCGCCGCGCGAGCTGGTTCACGATACGGGCTCGCGCGCGGGAGCCGCCGAAAATACGGCGCGGGCGAAGTCGCGAACGATAGCGGCAAACTCGTGCGGCATGCAGAGCGGCGCCGCGTGATCGGTGCCTTTCATCACGTGGACGCGCGCGTTCGGGATGGAAGCGAAGATCGCCTCATCCCAGCGAAAGACCGGATCGAACTCGCCGTTGACGATCATCAGCGGCTTGTCGTACTCGCGCAGCCGATCGCTGTAGCGCACGTGCAGCACGGTCTTACGGCTCGTCTCGAAGACCCGGTGGTTGAACGGCAGAGGAATCACCATCTCGGCGATTCGGCGCGGCAGCGTCAGGCGGAAAAAGAAGGCGAGCAGCTTCTGCATTCCGCGCGCGGTCAGCTGCGCTCCGAATGCAACCGCCGCCTCATACAGCAGCGCGCGCGTTCCGACCACGTTGGCGCTGCATCCGCAGATCAATAATCCCGCCGTGCGCTCGGGCAGGTCCGTCGAATAGCGCATGGCCACGTATCCGCCGAGCGAATAGCCGACGACCAGCGGCGGGCGCTTGGTGACCCGGTCGGCGATATACGCCAAGTACGCATCGTACACCGGAATCTCAAAGGGCAAGTCGGCGAGCGCACCGTGGCCAGGCAGGTCGGGCACGACTACGAAAAACTCATCGGACAGGTCGCGCGCCGGAATATCCCAAATCGCGCCGGCGAGGCGGACGCCGTGCAAAAGCAGGATGGGCGGGTTGGCCGGATCGCCGTAGGTCCGCAGGCCGCGCTCCATGGTTTGGGCAGTATGGTCTAGGGCCGGGGTACGGTCCTGCCGGTCCAACCCGGCTTAGCACTCCACGCATCCGTTTGCTAATGCGGAGGGTTCCACAGACTGATGGATTGCGACGACCCCCGGGCCGAGTTCGAGCGGCGCTTCGCAGAGCTGGTCCGCCGGCCTCGCGGGGGGCGCTGGGAGCCCAACGCCGACGTCGTCATGGACGAGGAAGCGCGAACGCTGGTGGTTCGCGTGGAACTCGCGGCTGCCGACAGCGAGAGCCTGCGCGTCTTCGTGGACGAGCAGGAGCTCTTCATCTCCGGCCGGCGGCTGCCCGGCGCGCGTCTGCGCGCGGGAAGCTTTCTGCAAAAAGAGATTGCCGACGGCGAATTCATCAAGAAACTGCGTCTTCCGGTGTCCGTCCACCAGGGAGAGGTCACCGCAACCTATGCCGACGGCATGCTGACGATCGCGCTGCCGATCGCCGCGGGCGAATATCTGCCCGCAAGCCGCACGGAAATTCGCATGATCGTCAAGAGGATTCTCGCGTAACGATGCCCGCCCAAAAACACGCCGCGCCCGACACCGCAAACGCCGCAGGCGTCATCGGTATTCTCCCGCTCCAGGAAGCGGTGTTGTTCCCCAACACCGTCATTCCGCTCGCGGTCGTCAAGAAACCGGGGATTCAGCTCGTCGAAGAGGCGCTGCGCGACGGCAAGCCGATCGGCCTAACCGTTCTGAAGAACCGCGAGATCGAAAATCCGGGTCCGAACGACGTGCACCGCATCGGCACGATCGGCACCGTGCAGAAAATGCTCAAGGTGCCGGACGGCACGCTGCGCTGCATCGTCGCGGGGCAGCAGGTCTTTCGCATCGAGCAGTTCACGCAGACCGAACCCTACATGGTCGCGCACTACGTCGAGCTTCCGGACGTTACGTCCTCGTCCGAAGAGCTCGTCGCCATGCAGCGCAATTTGGCCGGCCTCTTCCAGAAATTGCTCGGCTACCTGCCTCAAGCCCCGCGCGAGATGGAAATGGAAGTCCAGAACATCACCGATCCGAATCTGCTCACGTATTTCGTCGCTTCGACGATGCGCCTGGAGACTGCGGATCGGCAAGCGCTGCTCGAAGAGCGCAGCACGATGAAGCGCATGCGGAAGCTGACGATGTTCCTGACGAAGGAACTGGAAGTCGTCGAGCTGGGCCACAAGATTCAGTCGGACATCCAGCGCGAGATGGAGAAGAATCAGCGCGAGTTCTACCTGCGCCAGCAACTGCGGGCGATTCAGGAAGAGCTCGGCGAGGTCGATCCCCAACTTGCCGAGGCCAACGAGCTGCGCACGAAGATCGACGAGGCGCAGCTGCCCGAAGAGGCGCGTAAAGCCGCAGATCGCGAGCTCGACCGTTTGGCGAAAGTGCCGCAGGCCAGCCCAGAGTACAGCGTGATCCGCACCTACGTAGATTGGCTCGCGCAGCTGCCGTGGTCCAAGGAAACCACCGATCACATCGACATCAAACGCGCGCGAGAGATCCTGGACGAAGACCACTACGATCTCGAAAAGATCAAGGACCGCATCGTCGAGTATCTGGCCGTCGGCAAGCTGAAGAACCGGCTTACCGGACCCATTTTGTGCTTCGTCGGGCCTCCCGGCGTCGGCAAGACGTCGCTGGGGCAGTCGATTGCGCGCGCGATGGGGCGCAAATTCGTGCGTCTCTCGGTGGGAGGCGTTCGCGACGAGGCCGAGATTCGCGGTCACCGCCGCACGTACATCGGCTCCATGCCCGGCACGATTATCCGCGCCGTCCGCGACGCGGGGACCCGCAATCCGGTCATGATGATCGACGAGATCGACAAGGTCGGCGCGGACTTCCGCGGCGATCCGCAGTCCGCGCTGCTCGAGGTGCTCGATCCCGAGCAGAACCACACGTTCCGCGATCACTACCTGGATCTGCCGTTCGACCTATCGCAAGTGCTCTTCGTCTGCACGGCAAACACGCTGGATACGATCAGCGGCCCCCTGCGCGACCGCATGGAGATCATCAACCTCTCGGGCTATACGGAGCTCGAAAAGGTGCAGATCGCCAAGCGCTATTTGATTCCCAAGCAGCACAAGGCCAACGGACTGAAACCCTCGCAGGCCACGCTCTCGGATCAGGCGCTGCGCTTGATCATCACCGACTACACGCGTGAGGCCGGCGTGCGCAATCTCGAACGCGAGATCGGCACGGTATTCCGCAAAGTCGCGCGCCGCATCGCCGAGCAGCCGCGCTTCAAAGCGCGCATCACTCCGGAGAACCTGCACGAGTACTTGAGCAAGCCGCGTTTCTACGCCGAAGTGAAAAAGCGCGTCGCTTCGGTCGGCGTCTCGACCGGGATGTTCTACACTCCGGTCGGCGGCGACATCTTATTCATCGAAACGACCGTTATGCCGGGTACCGGAAAACTCGTGCTGACCGGACAGCTCGGGGAGGTCATGAAGGAGAGCGCGCAGGCAGCGGTTTCGTTCTTGCGCTCGCGCTCGGGAGAACTCGGCTTACCGGAAGACTACTTCGCCAAGCACGATCTGCACATTCACGTGCCGGCCGGCGCTACGCCGAAGGACGGTCCGTCCGCCGGAATCGCGCTTGCAACCGCGATCACCTCGCTGCTCACCGGCAATAAAGTCGATCCGGATTTGGCGATGACGGGCGAGATCACGCTGACCGGACAAGTTCTGCCCATCGGCGGCCTGAAAGAGAAAGTGCTCGGCGCAAAACGCGCGGGCATCAAGAAGATCGTGCTGCCCAAGCGCAACGAAATCGACCTCGACGACATCCCGAAAGAGATCCGCGATACGATGACGTTCGTGCCGGTGGAGGAGCTCTCCGAGGTGCTCTACCACGCGCTGGGAAGGCGCGTGATCACTCCGGTCGATCTGGGCGAAACCTCGCGTGCGAGCAACGTCGTCCCGCTGCGGCGGCGTACGCGTGCAAACGGTGTCGCCAAACGGGTCAAACGGTCAGCGTCGCGTCGTAGGTAGACTCGGCGTCGCGGCAGGTCTGCGCCCGTTCGTCGAACGTGTGAAAGCGGCCGATCGGATTGGCGTACAAGTGCAGGCTGACAGCGTGTTCGCTGCCGGTGAAGCACCGGTGCAGATGCACGTCGTCTTGCCGGAAGTCGATACCGCCCGCAGGCAGCGTTTCGCGGCCTTCTAAATCGATGCGCGCGTAACCGGGGGTCGCACCGGTGTCGCGGCGTACGTAGTTCTCGACCCCGATGCTGCCGTTTGCCACCGCGAGCCAGCACCGCGACCCGCCGTGATCGTGAATCGACGTGATCGTTCCGGGCTCCCAATGGAGCGCGAGCAGTTCGAAACCTTCGCAGCGATACAGCAGCGTACGGTAGTAGCCGCGATGCACGTCGTGCGTTTGCGGTTTCGGCAGGGATGCGACGTCGCCGCTGACCGCGCGCAGCCACCGAACGACTTCCGCGCCGATACCTTCGCCCGAACGCACGCGTTCCAAATTCAGCGAAAGCTCCTCGATTCGCGGCGTCAGCAGCGTCATGACGGCGACTTCGCCTCGGCCCCGCTTTCTCCCAGGCCGTAGCGGCCGTACTGCCGGACGAGCGCGGCGAACGCACGTTCTTGTTCGGCCGCCCATGCACCGGTACGCCCCAGCGCTTGCGCGAGAACGCGCGCCGCGCCCGGCGCTTGCTGCTCGGCCGCGGCAGCGTCGCGAAAAAGCACGCCCGTGCGCCGTGCCAGCATGTCTTCCACCGTGCGCGCCATCTCATGCGACGCGGCGTATGCAACGCGTTCGTTGAATTCGGCCGGCGCGGCGTCCGCGTCGAGGGCAAGGAGCGCGGTAGCACAGCGCGCAGGTGCCAGGCCGGCGGTTCGAATTGCGGCGTCGATCGCATCCTTGGCCATGCACCGGTACGTCGTCCACTTTCCGCCGCACACCGTGACCAAGCCGCTTGGTGAAATTTCAATCGAATGTTCGCGCGAAAGTGTGGCCGTATTCGCCGTGCGGCGCGCGATCAACGGGCGCAAACCCGCAAAGGCGCTGCGAATATCCGCCCGCCTCGGCGGCGCGCTCAAGTACGGCGCACTCGTACGCAAAAGAAACTCGACCTCGTCTTGCGACGGGACCGGTTCGATTTCAGGATACGCCGCCGGAACGTCGGTCGTGCCGATCAGCGCGCACTCATGCCATGGGATCGCAAAGAGGACGCGGCCGTCGGCGGTTTTCGGCACGAGAATCGCGCGCCCGGGATCGGGGAGGAAGGCTTTGTCCACGGTAATATGCGAGCCGCGGCTATACGTCAGTGCGGGATGCGCGCGCCGGCGATCGTCGAGCAGCCGCAGCTGGTCAGCAAAAATTCCCGTCGCATTGATGACGGCGCGCGCCGCTACCGTGAAATGGCGGTCGGCCTCGACGTCGTGCGCGCGGACGCCGGCGAGGCGATCCCCCGTGTAGTGAAATTGCGGTGCACGCACGTAGTTGGCGACGGCGGCGCCGTGCGACCAAGCCGTGCGCGCGAGCGCAATTGCCAGCCGCGAATCGTCGAATTGTGCGTCCCAATAGACGACGCCGCCTGCGGCGCTCCGGCTTTTTGGGAGGCGGCTCGCACCGGCAAGTGCGTCGTAAATCTTCAAGCCGGCCGAGTAGTACCCCGACTCCAAAGCACCCGATACAGGGACGAAAAATGGGAGCGGATGGACGTAGTCCGGCGCATTTTGGAGCAGTAACGATCGCTCGTGCAGCGCCTCCCGAACGAGCGCGATGTTTCCCTGCCGCAAATAGCGCACGCCGCCGTGAATCAGCTTGGTCGATCGGCTCGACGTGCCTTTGGCGAAGTCGTATTCCTCGATCAGCGCGGTCGTATAGCCTCGCGAGGCGGCATCGAGCGCGCAGCCCAGGCCGGTTGCGCCGCCGCCGATCACCAGGACGTCGAATCGTTCCGAGGCCAGACGCTCCAATGCTTGCGCGCGATTCAATCGCCGTCCGCATCCCATTCGCGGCTGCGCTCGACCGCGCGCTTCCACCGCCGCAGCAGCGCTTCCCGTGTTGCCGAATCGCTTCGCGGCTCGAAGCGCCGTTCTTCACGCCGCAATCCGCGCAATGCATCCAAGCCGCTCCACACACCGGCCTGCAGGCCGGCGAGATATGCCGCGCCGAGTGCGGTGGTTTCG
The DNA here is from genome assembly GCA_035652755.1 of Vulcanimicrobiaceae bacterium. Classification (GTDB taxonomy): domain Bacteria; phylum Vulcanimicrobiota; class Vulcanimicrobiia; order Vulcanimicrobiales; family Vulcanimicrobiaceae; genus DASRDE01. The sequence continues at coordinate 29,912 of DASRDE010000139.1, forward strand.
AGGTTGGCCGGCCTCGCAACCGGAAGGCCGAGCAGATCGGCTTGCATCTGCATGAGGAGATCGTTGGCAGCGGCGCCGCCGTCGACGCGCAGTTCGGTCACCGGCCGGCCGTAATCACTCTGCATCGCTTCGAGCACCTCGACGTTCTGCAGCGCGATTGCCTCCAGCGTTGCGCGCGCGATGTGCGAGCGCGTCGTGCCGCGGGTGATGCCGCCGATTATGCCGCGCGCCCGCGCGTCCCAATACGGTGCGCCCAATCCCACGAAGGCGGGAACGAACGTGACGCCGCCGCTGTCCGGTACTTCTCGTGCCAGCGTTTCGACTTCGGCCGAGCTTTCGATGATGCCCAAACCGTCGCGCAGCCACTGCACCGCCGCGCCTGCGACGAAGACCGAGCCCTCGAGCGCGTACTGGACGGAATCTTGCAGCCCGATGCCGATCGTCGTCAACAATCCGTTCGTGCTGCGAACGGGCGTCGCACCCGTGTTGAGCACGGCAAAGCATCCCGTGCCGTACGTATTCTTCACGATGCCCGCGTCGAATGCGGCTTGCCCGGCGAGTGCCGCTTGTTGATCGCCCGCGACGCCGCAGATGCGAACGGGCGCGCCGAACAAGTCGACGGTGACCGTACCGAACTCGGCCGTGCTGCGCGATACCCGCGGCAGCAGCTGCATCGGGACGCCGAAAAGCGCGCAGAGTTCTTCGTCCCAGCACAGGCGATGGATATCGAACAGCATCGTGCGGGATGCGTTGGTAACGTCCGTCATATGACTTTTTCCGCCCGTGAGTTTCCAGATGAGCCACGTATCGACCGTTCCGAATGCGAGTTCGCCCCGAACGGCGCGCTCGCGCAGCGCCGGATCGCGATCGAGCAGCCAGGCGATCTTCGTGGCGGAAAAATACGGGTCGAGTACCAAACCCGTGCGCTCGCGTACCAGCTCGCCCACGCCGCGGCGTGCCAGCGCATCGCAGTCGCCGGCAGTGCGGCGATCTTGCCAAACGATTGCTGGCGCCACAGGCATCGACGTCGCGCGATCCCAAACGACCGCCGTTTCGCGCTGGTTCGTGATTCCAATCGCCGCAAGGTCGCGCGCGGCTATTCCAGCCTTTTCGAGCGCTTCGCGCGCCGTCGCGAGTTGCGACTCCCAAATCTGCTCTGCGTCGTGCTCGACCCAGCCGGGCTGCGGATAAGATTGTGGAAATTCTCGCTGTGCAGCCGCCAAAACTCGAGCTCGCTCGTCAAAAACGAGTGCGCGCGAACTCGTGGTGCCTTGATCGAGCGCCAGGATGACGGCCAAGTCTTTACAGCCGCTGCTCTCGCATTCGCTCTACGATTGCGTCGGGAAGCGAGCGCAACGCATCGGTTAAGGCGCGACTCGAAACGTCCAGCGAACGAATCGCTCCGACGAGCTCGTCGTTCGTACCGCCGTTTCGTGCCTTGAGAAGGTCGATCGTTACGCCGACGCCATGCGCGAGCTGAGCGATAGCGAGCGACTCGTCCGGGGCATAAGGTTCGCCGCTCCGTTTGGGTCCAAGTATGAGGGCTCCGATGAGATGGCCTCGAGCGAGCATCGGATAGGCGAACTCCGCCCGAAACGCAGTCTCAATCAGGTGCAGATCGACCACGTCGTGCGAGGCGCGCAATGCTACCAAGGCGGCGTCATTTTCGCCCACGCTGCCGTAGTGTCCGCGGCCGTCGTCGAGCGCGAATTCGACGGTCAACGCGTCCGCATGCTGCTCCAGCGTCCGCGTTGCGCGCTCCAGAACGACGGAGGGGCTGGTGATGAATGCGACGTCGCGCGCGAATCGCCTGAGCGCAAGCTCGTCCTCATGCCGGCGCCGAAAGAAGACGTTATCGATGAAGCGATCGACGCGGGAGTGTATCTGATGAAGTGAAAGGCCAAGGGCCAACGCTATGGCAGCACTCACCGAAACGTTGGCGACGCGGCCCGCGGTGTGCAGCCAACCGCTCAGGGCCCATTCCAAGAGCGTGAATACGCCGACAACGACGAGCGAAA
>DASRDE010000140.1:0-2121 GCA_035652755.1 Vulcanimicrobiaceae bacterium
CACGTCCGATTACGTGTTCCGCTGGGGCGGAGACGAGTTCGTCGTGCTGCTTTTCGACGTGACGCCGGAAGTCGCTCGCGAACGGCTAGCGCACATGCCTGCGCCCGAGCCGCTGCAGCCGCGCGGCAAGCCGCCGGTCGAACTGAGCGTCTCGTGGGGCGTCGCCCCGCTGGCGTACGACGTCGAGGCGTGTTTAAAAGAAGCCGATGCCTGCCTGTACGATCAGCGCCGGTTGATCCGCAGTGCGACCGAGAAGCTCGGGACGGTATGACGACGCCGCTGCTTTGTCTGCTCCTGCCCGCGCTGAGCCGCTGCAGCGCCTACTCCGATAATGTTGCGCCCATTCCGTACGTCGTTCGCAACCGCAGCTCGTACAGCGGTAAGATCGTAGCCGTCACCGGACGGGTCGAGAAGATCAATCAATGGCGTTCGCGCGCGGGCAAGTACCTCTCCCAAGCGTTCTTCGTCTGCGAAGTTGGGGATTGCATCCACGTCTTCGTGGAGTCGCCCGCGCCGCTGCGCAACGGCGCACTCGTCACGGTGCGCGGGCCCTACTACAGCCGCTACCGAAACGGGCGCGTGCTCACGCAGAACGAGATCGAAGCGACGGAAGTCCTCCCCGCCGAGTAGAAGAACGCGCCATGCGCCGGGTCCTCGCCCTGCTGGTCTGCTTTTTGTCATGCCCGCTTGCCGTTGCAGCAGCGCAGCCGTCCGTTTCCGTCGTCCTGACCGCGCAGCAGATCGCGCTCTACTCCGATCGCGGCGTCCTGGTCGCATCCGGCGGCGTAACGCTGCGAACGGGAACCACGCGCATCAACGCCACGCGCGCCGCCTACGATCTGCGCGCGAACACATTGACCGCCGCTGGCGACGTAACGGTTACGCAAGGTGACTCCGTCTCGCCCAGCACCGGATACGTCTACGATTTCGGCGCGAAGAAGGGCACGTTCGTCGCGAATGCGAGCGTTCCGCAGTACTCGGTCAACGATGCGATGGTCGTCGCGCAGCAAGCGGAGCTGCATCCGGCCCAATCGATTACGTTTACCAACGCGCAGGCGCGCACGGGAACGCAGCTCACGCCGGTTGCGTCGTACACCTATACGATCCCGAGCCCCAAAGCCAAGGACTTCGGATACTCGCCCGTTCCGTCGGCGGCGCTCGAGTGGCCATTTCTTGTCGGCAGCGGAACGGACGCGTACGAGTTTGCGCGCGTGCGCTACGATCGCTACAACGGTGGCCCGGGTACGGGTTTAGAGGAACACTTCGCCCGTACCGACCGCGGATACGTCGCGTTGGGAGAAACCGTCGACGTCAACGGCGGCCGGCTCGATCTGGCCGCGTATCAGCGGATCAACGACACGCTCTCGCAGTCGCTGACGGGCAGTACGCTCTTCGGCGTGCGGTCGTTCCGGTACGCGTTGACCTCGAGCGGCCCGAACGGCTACGTTTCAGTGTCGTCCTCGCAGTACAATTGGCAGCGCAGCGACGATCTGCTCGTGCAGGGCAACGAACATTCGATCGGCCGATTCGGCTCGCTGCGGCTGCAAGCGGATCTGGGGCACGACGTGCACCCGGGAGATTGGAACGTCGCGCAGGACCTGCGCCTGACGCCGGGCGTGCATTTCGACACCGCAACCGCGCACGTGCGGCAGGCGACGTTCTCGGGTTCGCTTGATCTCGGCGAGAGCTTTTACGATTACGGGCGCGACACGCTCGCGAGCACCGCGTCGTTTTGGGCAAACCTCCCGATGAGCCCGCGCGTGCAATGGAACGCCGGCGCCTCGTTTTCGCACAACGCCCCGCCCTATCCGTCAACGTATCGCACCTACACCGGCGGCGTGACGTGGAAGGCGAGCGACGCTTTCAACTTAGTCTCGTCGCTGCAATACACGCACGACTTCGGTCAGTTCTTCGGGTACGGCCGCCCCGAGTTCAGCGCCGCATTCGACGTTCGCGTGCGCCGCAAGAACGGCACCGGCATCGAAGTCGGCGCCATCGTCCCATTCGGCGGCGTGGGCACCCTATCGAAACAAGCCGTTCTGAATCTCCGCTTTTTCAAGTAATCTGTGTCATCGTGAAATGTGTCATCCTGAAATGTGTCATCCTGAGCGGAGCCTAAGG
>DASRDE010000141.1:0-2603 GCA_035652755.1 Vulcanimicrobiaceae bacterium
GCACACGTATGCAACGGATGAAGCCGACGCGATGCTCTTTTCCTATTTGCTGCGCTACGACGCCGACGGCGACTTCATTCCGGACCTGGCGCTGCAGGTTCCGACCTACCGCAACGGCGGCATCACCCGCGACGGAAAGACGATTACGTTTCACTTGCGGCGCGGCGCGCGCTGGTCCGACGGGCAACCGGTGACGGCCGCGGATTGGATGTTTACGTACCGCGCCGTGCTCAACCGCCGCAATAACACCAAATCGCTCGTCAATTGGGACGACATAGCGTCCGCGCAAACACCCGACCCGTACACGATCGTCGTGCACCTGCGGCGCACCAACGCGACGATCATGGGCATCTTTGCCATGGGCGGGTATCCGCCGCTCCCGGCCCATCTGCTCGCGGCGCTGCCCGACATCAATCGCGCGGCATTCAATCAGCACCCGATCTCGAGCGGACCGTACGTCCTGCGCGAGTGGAATCACGGTGCGTGGCTCTCGTTCGTCCCGAACCGCTACTATTTCCGCGGGCCCCCGCACGTGCGCGAAGTCCTCTGGAAGGTGATTCCCGACAGCAACACGCTCTTCACGCAGCTGCAGACCCACGAAATCGACGTCTACGGCGGCGTCGATCAGCTCCACATCCCGCAACTGGCCTCGATCTCCGGCATTACCGTCTCGCACCGGCTCATCGCAAACTGGCGGCATTTGGGGATCAACACCGGCAGGCCGATGCTCTCCGACGTCCGCGTGCGCCGCGCCATTGCGATGGGCGTGGATTGGAAGCGCATCAACGACAAGGCCTATCACGGCATCAACTCGTTGGCCGTAAGCGACATCTTCCCGCAGTCTTGGGCCGCACCGCGCGTCCCGCCGTACGCGTACGATCCGGCGGCGGCGCGCTCGCTGCTCGCGCAAGCGGGATGGCGGCCCGGACCCGACGGCGTGCTGGAAAAGAACGGCCAGCCGCTGCGTCTGACGATCTCCACCGGCACGAACAATCAAGACAACGCGCAGGCCGAAGTGCAGATTCAGAGCGATTTGCGCGCGCTCGGCATTGCGCTGGACATCCGCAACTATCCGGTCAGCCTGCTGTTCGCTCAAGACGGACCGCTCTACACCGGAAAATACGATCTCGAATGGACCATCGAAACCAACGGCCCCGATCCCGACAACACCGGGCTGTGGAACAGCGCTTACATTCCGCCGCATGGAGCCAACACGTCCTGGCTGCACGACCCAATCGTCGACCGGACCTCCGATGCCGCGCTGCGCACCTTCGATCGCGCGCGGCGAAAGGTGCTCTATCAGCAGGAGGAGACGCGCATTCACGACCTGGTTCCCGCCGTATTCTTCTATTGGGACGACTCGTACACCGCGGTCAACTCCGACTTGAAAGGCTACAAACCCGCCGCCTTCATCGCCGATATGTGGAACTGCTGGGAATGGAGGATCTGATCGCATTATCGCCCGCTGCGCCGTACCCATTCCGTCCGGAAACCGCTGGCAAATGGCCGATTCAGATCGGGATGCATTGCCGGGCGACCGCTGGCAAAATTCCCCTCCATGGAAATTTTGCCGCTACTGCGCTTTTTCGAGAGAACGAAGTTTTGAAGCGGCCATCCGGGCCGGCTCGAAAAAGTCACAGTTCGCCCGGCAATGCATCCCGGATCTGAATCGGCCTATGCGATGGGTGCGACGATGTTCACCATGAGAACCAATGTGAGTGATCGCGCGATGCTCGAGTTCGAGCCCGTCAGGGAAGGCGTGCTGAGCTGGAACACGTTTGCGCAGCACGGCGAGATCTCGGTAAGGTTGATGCGCGCGCAAACGGCCGCGAGTCCTTGGCTCAAGTATGCGCAGTGGTCGCCCGAAGCGCGCCGCTCGTTTTCACCCGAGGAGGCGGGCGTACGCGTCGACGTCGACGTCCTGCGGGCGGTTCAGCCGTTCGACGGCATCGAAGTGCGGGCACCCGACGTCGATTTTCACGCACTGGCGTTCGCGTCGCCGGTGCCGTGCACGCCGTCGCTGCCGTACGCCGGATGCGCGCGGATTCTGGACGTTCCCGCTCGCTCGCAGTATGTGCCCGGAGGTCCGCGCGGGTGGTGCAGCGCGGCGTCGCTGTCGATGATCAACGCGTATTTCGGGATCGATCGCGACGTCGAGGCGACCGCGGGCGCGATCTTCGATCGGGCCTATAACGGAACGTGAAATTGGGCATTCAACGTCGCCTTTAGCGGATCGCTGGGACTGCGCGCGGCAGTCGTGTATCTGCGCAATTTGGACCATGCGCTGGCGCTGGTCGAGATCGGCGTGCCGCCTGCGCTTTCGTACGGATGGCGCGAAGACGAACTGCCGGGGGCTCCGCTCGAGCATTCGGACGGACATCTCGCGGTGCTGTGCGGTTTCACCGACAGCGGCGACTGTGCGCTCAACGATCCGGCCGCGCCCAACGTGCGCGTCGACTACCCGCGCGCGGCGTTCGAACGCATCTGGCAGCGCAACGGCGGCGTGGCGTATGCGATCGCGCCGGCGGGCATCGACTTTCCCGCCGTCGTCGTTTCATGAGCCAGCCTTCGGAGCGGCTGACCGCCACCATCGACGGCAGAGC
>DASRDE010000142.1:0-7378 GCA_035652755.1 Vulcanimicrobiaceae bacterium
TCGTTGAAGAGCGGTTCGAAGATCTCGGTCGTCAACGCCCGGCTGGAAGCTGCCGGCAGCTGATTTCCGTTGCCGTCCAATCCGGGGTTGGGGTCGTTGCCGAACTGGTAGATCACGAGCGCTCCGGGGATTCCGTGCGCTCCGGGATCGCGTTCCACGTACGGAGCGAACGACGTATAGTGGTCAGCCGCGCCGGTGGAAACAGTGTAGCTGCCCCAGCTGCCGTACGCTCCGATCTCTAGCGGTTGATCGGCGTGGGCCGACGTCACCTTCCATTGAAACGTCTTGTCGGTTCCCGGCGTCGGGACCCAGTCCGCACTCGAAAGGAATCCATTTCCGCTGAGCAGGTAGCCGGCCTCGACGTTGAGCGCCCCGTGCACGTAGGAGAGCTTGCTTCCCCACCGGTTACCGTCCAGCGCATAAGCGTGCTCGCCTACCGTAATCTCGGGGGTTGCGAACGGCGAGATGTCGCTCGACATGCTGAAAACCGACGGACCGGGCGCCTCGACTTTTCCGATGAAGAGATGCCCGTCGCGATGAAGCAAGTTGTTGTAGGTGATCCACGCGGTGTCCAGCGGGCCGCCGGTCGAATCACTCGACAGCAGCCACTGCTGGACGTGAAACGTCACGTCGGGCGCTAGGTATCCGGCACCGTGCAACGCCACATTCCCGAACGACCAGGTGTGCGTCGGTGAGATGTCCGTGACTCCGCCCTGCGAATCGCCGTTGACTTGCTCGCCGACCCAAATCGGCACGACCGCTTTTAAGACGTCGCGGTTGAGCGAGGAATACCCGGTCCGCTGCACGTAGCGCCCGTATGCGTTCAGCTGCGGGACAACCGTATGACACGTGCTGCATTGTACGCCGTACGCCTTCGCGAACACGGGCATCGCTTGCGCGTGCGTGCCGGCAGCAACGGCAAAAACCGCGCAGGCCAGGGCCGGCGCGGTCTTGCGTAGCGTTGTGAAACGCCTCATTCCTTGACCTTGATCGTGAGCGTCATGTTGGGGTGGCCCGCGCCGCAAACGATCGAGCAGTGCAGCACGTACGTGCCCGCTTTCTTCGGCGTGAACGTCACGGTCGTGAATTTGCCGGGCATAATCGTCAGGTCGGAGATGCCCAGTTCCGGCGAGGATATGCCGTGAACGCCTTCGCTCGACGTCAGGCGCAACGTCGTGGGCTCCCCGGCGGGAATGGTGATCGTCGCGGGCGTGAACTTCCAATTGGAAGCAACGATGTCGATGCTCGGGTGGGCCGAGCTCGCTACGGGCGCGATCGACGCTGCCATTGCCAGTGCCAGGCCCGAAAGAATGATGGAAAGCGGCGCTTTCATGAGTATTGAGAACCTCCTCTTCGCTGTCAGCGTACGTTGCGAAGGAGACGGCCTCGTGAAAGCAGACGCGCGGAACGGAGAACGCGGTGAGAACCGGATTCTCACCACATGCAAGGAGCCGTCGAATCGACGGCTCCGCGATTACCTGCGAATGAGAGGGGCTACCTATCCCGGTTGTTTCTTTGCCGCTTCCTCGCGTTCGTAGCGCTCGAGCATCTGCGCCGCAATCGACGCCAGCAGATTCTGGGCCGTCGCCGAGGCGATCTTGCGGCCGAGGGCGGCGTCGAACACTTTGCCGGCGGCTCCGAGCGGGGGCGTGTAAGATCCCGACAGCTCGAGCACGGACGAACCGTAGCCCTCGTCGGCGCGCACGGTAAGCTCGCCGCTGAAATCCGGATAGGGACCGCCGCCTTCGGGACTCCACGACACGTGCCAGGGTTCGTCGAAATGCATCGGATCGCGGCCTGCGCTATAACGTACTACCACGTGTTTCTCGAGTTGCGCGGGCAAGTGCTCGACCTGCGCAGTGAGCGGCAGGCGCTCTTCACGGTGCTGGTTTGCCGGTTCGGAGAGTGCGTCGGAAAGGTATTCCCGCGCCCGCACGTAGGGGCAGGCGACGACCAGGCGTTCGTGCAGCGTGCTCATAGGCCCTTAGTTTTTCACGGGCGTGGCGCCCGCCTTGAGAAAAACTTGAGAACTCCCCGCTCTCTAGTCGTTCCGCGCCTTCTGATAGATTGCTGGCATGTCGAGTGAGAAAGGCGAGCCGGAAGAGCCTCTCCCGGCCACGCTTACCTTCGTTCTTATGATGGGCGTCACGTTTCTCGTCCTGTGGTTCGGCATTTTCATGCTGCTCAAGGAGCGCTGGTAGATGCGCATCAACGCGTACGAACGCTGGTGGATGGCGTTCGGCTTCGGAATGCTGGCGCTGTTCTTGGCCGCCATCGGCTATGCGGCCATCGCCGACAACATCGACCCGCCGAGCAGCCTTAGGCAGATAGACCCGGCGAAGATCGCGCAGACGCCGCCGTTCGACCGGCCAGGCCTGCGCCGCCTGGCGGACGGAACGTACGAAGCGTACTACGTCGCGCAGGTCTTTTCGTTTACCCCGGCACGGATGGACATTCCGCTGGGCGCCAAGGTGACGTTCTACGTCACCAGTCCTGACGTCGTGCACGGCTTTTTCATCGCCAAAACCGATATCAACATGATGGCCGTGCCCGGATGGGTCAACACGCAATCGCACGTCTTTACGCGCAGGGGAACGTATTTGCTTATCTGCCACGAGTACTGCGGCATCGGACACCAAAACATGTTCGCGAAGATCGAGGTGCGCTAGGTGGAATCTTTGATAAACGGCCAGTCCTTCAAATCGAGGGAAGCCGAAAATCGCTTGATCATCGCGCACGTCTACACCGCGACGGCGGCAATTGCGGCCGGCGCAATCTTCGGAGCGCTGCAGGGGCTCTCTCGCGCGTCGGCGTTCTTTGCGCCGGCGTGGTTCGACTACTACCGCATTCTCACCATGCACGGCGTGCTGATGGCGCTGGTCTTTACCACCTTTTTCATCACCGGCCTGTCGACGTTCGTGACGTATCGAAGCATTCCGCGCGAGGGGCGTTCGCTCACGCTGGGATGGACCGGCTGGTGGGTAATGCTCGCGGGCGTGCTCCTGGCGGCGGTCGAGATTCTCGCGGGCAACGCCACGGTGTTGTACACGTTTTATGCGCCGCTCAAAGCCAGCCCGTACTTCTACATCGGCGCCGCGCTGCTCGTCATCGGTACTTGGATCGTGGCGAGCGACATCTTCGCCAACGTGCTGTGGTTCCGGCGCCGCAATCCCGGCCAGGCCGTTCCGCTGCCCGCATTCACCGCCGCTGCGACGTTCCTGATGTGGTGGATCGCGACGCTGGGCGTCGTCGGCGAGATGTATTTCCTGGTTCCGTGGGCGTTCGGCTGGACCAGCGGCATCGACGTCGTGCTCTCGCGTCTGCTCTTCTGGTACTTCGGACACCCGCTCGTCTACTTCTGGATCATGGGCGCGTACATATGCTGGTACACGATCGTCCCCAAGTTCTACAAAGGCAACGTGTTCAGCGACGGCCTCACGCGTTTGACCTTCATCATGCTGCTGCTGCTCTCGACGCCGGTCGGCATCCACCACCAGTTCATGGAACCGGGCATCGGCCAGCAATGGAAGATCCTGCACACCTTCACGACGTACGGTGTCGCCATTCCGTCGTTTCTTACCGCGTTTGCGATCTTTGCGACGTTTGAAATCGCCGCGCGCCGTCAAGGCAAACGGGGATTCTGGGAGACCGTGCGCATGCTGCCGTGGAACGACCCGGCCTTTGCCGGACCGGCGTACGGCATGCTGCTCTTCATCTTCGGCGGCTTCGGCGGCCTCGTGAACGCCTCGTATTCGATGGACACCGTCGTGCACAACACAGTCTGGATCGTCGGACACTTCCACATCACCGTGGGCGGTCCGGTCGCGCTGACGTTCGTGGGCATCGCATACTGGCTGATTCCGCGGTTGACCGGGCGCGCATTATGGAAGCCGGAACTTGCGCTCTGGCAAGAACGCGCGTGGTTCATCGGCATGGTCGTAATGTCGTTTTCGATGCACGTCGCCGGGCTGCTCGGCGCACCGCGCCGCACCGCGGAGGTGGGCTACCTGGGAGCGGCACCCAACGAATGGCAGGGCTACATGATCGCCGCTGCGGCCGGCGGAATCATCCTGTTCATCAGCATCCTGATTTTTGCGACGGTGGCCATCGGCACGCTGGTCGCAAATGAAAAGACCGAGGACATGAACGCCGAATTCGCGCAGCCGCGTGCGGATGGGGAACGGACTCCCGCCGCTTTGAACTCGCTCTTCCGCTGGGGCGCGGTTGCCCTGGTAGCGGCAGCGCTCGCTTATGCAGGCCCTTTGCTGGACATTCTGCACCACCCGGCCTTCCTGGCGCCGGGAATGCGAACCTGGTAACGAAGAGGTCGGCGTGGCACGACGCGTCCTGGTCGTAGACGACGAACCCGAAATCGGCGAGATTCTCGAAGGGTATTTGCGCAACGAATCGTTCGACCCGGTGGTCGCGACGACGGTCGCGGCGGCATCGGCGGAGATCGATCGCCGGCCGCCCGATCTGATCTTGCTCGATCTGGGCTTACCCGACGGGAGCGGACTGGACATCTTGCGCCGGGTCAACGAAGGCCGCCCGCGTATTCCGGCGATCGTGCTGACGACGCGCGGCGATGAAATCGACCGGATCGTCGGTCTGGAATTGGGTGCCGACGACTACATCGCAAAACCGTTTTCCCCGCGCGAAGTCGTTGCGCGGATCCGGGCGCTGTTCCGCCGCATCGAAGCCGTTTCCGGCAGCGATCAAAGCACGGGCAAGGTGTACCGCGTCCGCGATTTGGAGATCAACGAAGCCGCGCACGAGGTGCGCCTGAACGGCAACCCGGTCGCCGTGCGCCCGGCCGAGTTTCGAATTTTGACGCTGCTGGCTCGTCACGCGGGGCAGGTGCTTTCGCGGGCGCAGATGCTCGATCTGCTCCACGACGACGGCAGCATTTTCGAGCGAACCCTCGACCGCCACATCAATCATCTGCGTCATAAGATCGAGCCCGATCCGGCCAAGCCTTCGTACCTGGTGACCGTGTACGGCGTGGGCTACAAGCTGGACCCGGCGCCGTAGGCGCGCCGATGATCGCGACCTTGCGCCGGATTCTCGAGATGCTCGACCGCGAGGATTACGACGGGGCGCGAGCGCTCGTGCAAAGCGCGATAGAGCAGCGCGAAACGCTCGAGCAGCGGCGCGCGAAGGACCTGTCCCAGACGCGGCACGACGTCGGGAACGAACTCTCGATCGCGCAAGCGAGTTTGGAAGCCATGCTCGACGGCGTGGTCGGCATCAGCGATCAGCGGCTCAACCGCATTCGCGACATTCTTTCCAGCGTGAGCGCCGCGGTGTATCGTCTGACCGGCGAATCGGAACGCTGATCTAAGAAAAGCGCCGCAGCGAAAACCGCTCGATGGGGTGCGGGGTTCCTCCGTCCAGGGCCAGCTGGGCCGCGATCTCTCCGATGACCGGAGCGAACTTGAACCCGTGGCCCGAAAAGCCCCCCAGCACGATCGCGCGCGGATGCCGCGGATGCACGTCGACGACGAAGTGCTCGTCCGGCGTGAGCGTGTAAAGGCAAGCTTTTGCCTCGAGGAAAGTGCGCGCGGCGCCGGGCATCCACGATTCCAGCGCGCTCGCAACGGGCGCGACGTCGATGAGCGGATGAATACTGCGGTCGGCATCTTCGGCGTCGGTCGTCTCTCCTAATCCGTGAAATGCTGCCTTCACGCCGTCGCCGGCATCGGGAAAACCGTACAAGATCGCCGGCAGCTGCTTGCGCTCGAGCAAGAATGCGGGAAACGCCGCAACGTCGTATGCATCCGATGCCGGCGCGAACCAGACTTGGACGTTGCGCTGCACGCGTGCGGCCACGCCGAGCTCCTCGAGCAACGCTCGAGCCCATGGACCGAGAGCCAGTATCAGGCGCTTGGCGCGAATCACGTCGCCGCCGTCGAAGCGGAGCTCGACGCCGGCGGAGCCGGCGGTCCATGCATCGAGGCGCGCGCCGAATCGAATTTCAGCGCCTGCGGCGCGAGCAGCGTCGATCTGCGCGCTGACCGCGAGCTCGGGCGCGAGCATGCCGCCCGCTTCTTCTAAGACGGCGGCTTCATCGTCGAGGATCCGAAGCTGCGGATAGCGGCGCCGCACCTGCGCCGCATCCAAGGTTCGAACCGGAAGATCGAATTGCCGCGCCGACTCCAGCGTGCCCCGCAGCAGAAGACCATCCGCCGCTCCGGCTGCGAGCAAGCCCGTTTGCCGAAGTAGCGGCGTCCCGGTTCGCGACTGCAGCTCGCGCCAGAGCTCGTACGCGCGCAGCGCGAGCGGCACGTAGCACGGATCTTCGAAATAGGCTTGCCGGATCAGACGGCTCTTGCCGCTCGACGCTCCCAGCGCATGCGGAGGTGCATACCGGTCGAATCCGGCGCACCGCACACCTCTGGCTGCGCAAGCTGCAAGGGCGGCGCTGCCCATCGCTCCCAGACCGGCGACCGCCACGTCGAATTCGGGCATCGCCGCCTTACTTCGACGGCCACAGCCTATTCCGGGCATGAAGCCGCGGACCGCGCGGAAAACGAAAAGGCCGATGCTGGGAAGTTTCGACGGCGTCTCGCTCGACGAGCTGCGTAAAAGAACCAGCGAGAAGTGGACGACGTATCCCCCCGACGTGTTGCCCGCGTTTGTGGCCGAGATGGATTTCGCGCTGGCGCCGCCCCTGCGCCGAGCTCTCGAGGAAGCGATTGTGATCGGCGATTGCGGTTACGCCGGGCTAGCGCAGCTGACTCCCGCCTTTGCGTCGTTCGCAGCGCGGCGCTGGAACTGGAGCGTTGCCGGACGCAGCGCGATCGGACTTCCCGACGTCATGGCGGGCGTTAGCGAGGCGCTGCATGCATTGACCGCGCGCGGCGACGCGGTCGTCATCAATCCGCCCGTGTATCCGCCGTTTTTCGAGGTCATTCGCGCCTGCGAACGCTCGGTTCGAGAAGTGCCTCTTATCCTCTCGGAGTCACTGGAATGGGCGTTGGATTTCGACGCTCTCGAGGCCGCCTTCCGGGCCGGCGCCCGCGCGTATCTTCTGTGTTCGCCCCAAAATCCGGCAGGCCGCGTTTGGACCGGCGCCGAGCTCTCGCGAATCGCGGAGTTGGCGCGCAAATACCGCGTCCTGGTCATTTCGGACGAGATTCACGCTCCGCTGACCATGCCCGGGATCCCCTTCGTTCCATTCCTGCAGGCTGCGGGCGAGCTCGATGCGCTCGCGCTGCACTCTGCGTCAAAGGCCTGGAATATTGCGGGATTGAAATGTGCGCTCGCGGTGGCGGGATCCGCGCACGTGCACGATGCGCTGCTCAGCCGCATGAGCGTGTCGCCGAGCGACGTGCGCTGGCGCATCGGACAGTTCGGCGCAATAGCGAGTACCGCGGCG
>DASRDE010000143.1:0-7396 GCA_035652755.1 Vulcanimicrobiaceae bacterium
CTGTTCATGCAGGCTCCTTTACGCCGCTGCGCTGCGCCAGATGAAACTCGTCGTGAACGGCTTGTTCGGCCCGCTGCGCATCCGCCGACGGCACGAGCACCGAGACTGTGATGTTGCTGTCGGTCGTGTGAATGATCTCGACGTTGGCATTCGAGAGCGCGGTCACGATGCGGTGAACGACGCCGGGGGTTCCCCGCATGCCCGCACCGACGACCGAGAGTTTCGAGCATCCCTCGCGCACGCGCACGGCCAAGTTCAAATCCCCGAGCAGGCTGCGAATCTCGCTGCCGCGATCGCCCTGCACGACGAACATCACGCCGGCTTGATTGATCGTGACCTGATCGATTGAAATTCCCGCATCTGCCAGCCGCGCAAACATCTGCAATTCCACCTGCATGCGGCGGCGCTGATCTTCGATGTCGCCGCGAATCGCGCGAATCCACGTTACGCGTCCCGAAGCCGTGACGCCGGTGACCGGCTGTTCGCGCTCGACGCTGTCGTCGACGACGGTGCCTTCACCGCCGTGCAATCCTTTGATCGCGTACCGAGTCGCCGTGCGGTGCGCGAGGTCGGCGGCTTTATGATGCATCACCTTGGCGCCGTGCTCGGCCAGTTCGGCCATCTCTTCGAACGTGGCGCTTTCGATAGGATGCGCGCCTTCGATGCGGCGCGGATCGCCGGTCATGACGCCGCTGACGTCGGTATAAATGTCGACACGCTGCGCTTCGAGCGCATAGCCCAGCGCAATCGCGGTCAGGTCGGTTCCGCCGCGGCCGAGCGTGGTCGTCAGCCCCTCTTCGGTCGTGCCTTGAAAGCCCGCGACGACCGGGACCGCGCCGCGTTCTAGCACGGCCAGAATGCGCGCGGGATCGACGCGGCGGATCCGCGCGTCCCCGAACTGATCGCCGGTGACGATTCCGGCCTGCGCGCCGGTTAACGCTTGCGCCGCGACGCCGCGCTGCTCCAGCTCGCCGGCGAAAACCGCAGCCGCGATCGTCTCGCCGCACGATGCGAGCAGATCCGCGTTTGGCGTATTGCGTTGGGTGGTGAGATCGAGCAGCGTATCGGTCGCGTATGGCGCCGGTGCGCGGCCCATGGCCGAAACGACGACGACCGGCTGCGCGCCGCCCGTGCGTTCTTGGAGCACGCGATCGATCGCGATGCGGCGGCTCGCGGCGTCCGCAACCGACGTTCCGCCGAACTTGAGAACGACGGTGTTCACTCCGTATGGTCCCGCTCGGAGCGCTGTCGAAGGCCCATCACGAGTTCGAGAATTTGCACGCCGTTCGTGGCGGCGCCTTTGCGCAGCTGGTCGCCCACGACCCACATCTGAAACGACGTGGGGCTGCCGCACGAGCGCAGGCGGGCGACATGGACCGCGTCGGTATCTTCGACCTCGCGCGGCGTGACGATGCCCTCGCGGTGGTACACGACTCCGGGCGCGCGCTCGAAGGCGGCGGCCAAATCCTCGACGCGCGTGGGCCGTTCGGTTTCAAAAAATACCGCTTCGGAGTGCGCGGTTCGTACGGGGACGCGGACGCACAGCGCATCGACGCGCAGGTGCGGAAGCTCCAGAATCTTGCGTGTCTCCTCGCGCACTTTGAGTTCTTCGCCGGTTTCGCCGGTGCCGTCGAACGCGCCGACCTGCGGGACGACGTTGTTCACGACCGCGCCTTCGCCGCGATCGAACTCCTCGAGTGCCGCGCGCCCCGCGCCGCTGATCGACTGATAGGTCGCGACGCGCACTTCGCGCAGACCCGCCGCGTCGCGAACCGGAGCTAGCGCAACGCATAGAATGATCGCCGTGCAGTTTCCGACGGGGAACAGCCGGTCGCCGGCTTTAATCGCGTGCGCGTTGACTTCGGGGACGACCAGCGGCACGTCGTCGCGCATGCGGAACGTCGAGCTGTTGTCGATGACGACCGCACCGCTCTGCAGGAGCGCCGGCGCGAATTCTTCGCTCGCATCTTCGGAACTTGCGAAAAAGACGGCGTCGAATCCGGCAAGCGCTTCGGCCGAGGCGCGCCGGATGCCGTTACGTTCGCGCGACGCAAACAGCCCGAGCTGCCCCACGGGGATGCTGCGCTCCTTGAGCACCCGGACGATCGTTTCGCCGACCACGCCGGTCGCGCCGACGACGGCGACGTTCATGCCGTTCTGCGCGGCTCGCGCAAAAGCGCGTCGAGCCCGACGTGCAAGCCCTGCAGCGAACCGACGCCTCGGAGCGCGAGCAGAATCCCTTCGGCAAACGAATCGTACGACAGCGAGTCGTGACGAATCGTGAGCAGCTCGCCGGTGTTGCCGCAGATCACTTCCTGATGCGACACCGCACCGTGCAGGCGAATGCTGTGGATCGGGACCTCGGCAGGCGTCGCGCGCGCGTGCCGGATGCGTGATGCCGTCGCGGCGGCGGTTCCGCTGGGTTTGTCGCGTTTGTCGTGGCGGTGCGTTTCGACGATCTCGATCGTCGGAAACCAGGGCGCCGCCTCTTCGGCGAACTTCATCATGAGCACCGCACCGAGGGCAAAGTTCGGCACGAGCATCGCCCCGATACCGGCGCGCTTTGCCTGCTCGGCAAACTGCGCACGCTCGCTGTCGTTCCACTCGCTCGAACCGACGACGGGACGCACGCCGTGTTCGAGCGCAATTCGAGCCGCGTCTTGAGTCGCGGGGCGGACGGTGAAATCGATCAGCACGTCCGGCTTTTCAGTCGAAAGCAGACGCTCCAAATCGTCGTAGATCCGCTCTTCGGGGACCGCAGAACGTGCAAAACCGCCGGCATATTCCATGTCGGCGGCATGCTGGATGGTCTTGCGCGCGAGTCGTCCCATCCGTCCGGAAGCGCCGGAGACGGCGACTTTAATGACTAGACCCTTTCGAGCGGCGCGTATTTGAGCATGACCATCTTTTGCCCGACGTTCGGGAAGTCGATGGTCACGAGACCGTCGCCGCCTGCACCGACGACGTCGCCGATCGTGCCTTCGCCCCACTTGGGATGGCGCACGCGATCGCCTTTCTTGAGGTTCATGCTCATGCCGGCGCCCGCGGTCTCGTGAATCGAGACTTCGCGCCAGCGTCCACCCGACGGACGCGGCAGGACCACGCCGCCGAGCAACTCGACATCGGGCATCTCTTCCAAGAAGCGCGACTTGGGATGCGCGAACGTGTTTCCGAAGAGCGTGCGGCGCTCGGCGAACGAAAGATACAGGCGATCCATCGCGCGCGTGACGCCGACGTATGCAAGGCGGCGTTCCTCTTCGAGCTCGTTCATGTCGACGAGCGCCCGCGAGTGTGGGAAGACGCCTTCTTCCAAACCGGTTACGAAGACGTTCGGAAACTCCAGGCCCTTCGCCCCGTGCATCGTCATCAGCGTGACGTACGATGCCTCCGGATCGAGCGTGTCGAGATCGCTGATCAGCGCGATGTTCGCCAGGAAGTTCGAGAGCGTGGGCTCTTCTTCGTTCTGTTCGAACTCGCGCGCCACGCCGACGAGCTCTTGCAGGTTCTCGAGGCGCGTGCGGGCATCGACCGTGTCTTCGTTCTTGAGTTCGCGAACGTAGCCGGACTCTTCCATCACCGCGATGAGCATGTCGGGAATCGAATACTCGCCCAAACGGCCGCGCAGCGTGGTGATGAGCTCGGCGAAGCGCTCAAGCTCCTTGGTCTTTTTCGGAACGGCCTTCTTGAGCAGCTCCTTGTCGAAGATCGCTTGTCCGACCGAGATGCGCGCTTCGTTCGCGGCCGTCACCAAGCTCGCCAGCGTCTGCTGGCCGATGCTGCGGCGCGGGACGTTGACGATGCGCTTGAACGCAATCGCGTCGGCCGGGTTTTCGATGTAGCGCAGATAGGCGATGACGTCTTTGATCTCGGCGCGCGCGTAGAAGCCGACGCCGCCGACGACGCGGTACGGGATGCCTTCGCCGATGAGCGCTTCTTCAAAAACACGGGATTGCGCGTTCGTGCGGTAGAGCACGAGGAAGTCGCGGTAGGCGGCGCCTTCGCGGACGAGATCTTTAATCTTCTCGACGACGTAGCGCGCCTCGGCGCGTTCGGTTTCGGCCGCGAACGCGGTGATCTTCTCGCCTTCGCCGCGACGCGTGAACAGATTCTTGGCCTGGCGGGTCTTGTTGTTGGAAACCAGCGCGTTGGCGGCATCGAGGATGCGCTGCGTGCTGCGGTAGTTTTCTTCGAGCGTAAAGACTTTGGCGCCGGGGAAATCGTGCTCGAAGCGCAGGATCATCTTGTAGTCGCTGCCGCGCCACGAGTAGATCGACTGATCGTCGTCGCCGACGACCGTGACGTTCTTGTGCTTCTCGGCCAGGATTGCGATAAGCCGGTACTGCGCGAAGTTGACGTCCTGATACTCGTCGACCAGGACGTATTGGAACTTCTTCTGCCACTTGGTGCGCGTGGCTTCGTCTTTTTCGAACAGGTCGATGGCGCGCACGATGAGATCGTCGAAATCCAGGCTGTTGGATTCGGCCAGACGGCGCTGGTATTCGGTGTAGACGTTGGCGTAGCGCTCGCCCAGGAACGAGGTGTTGCGCTCGTGATACTGGTCGGGCCACACCAGCGAGTTTTTCGCTTTGCTGATCTCGGCCAGGCACGAACCGGCGGTCATTTGGCGCTCGTCGTAATCGAGATCGGCCAGGATGTCTTTGACCAGGGCGCGCTGATCCGCATCGTCGATAATAGCGAAGTTGGAAGCGATGCCGACCTTGCCGCCGTCGCGGCGCAGCATGCGCACGCACATGGAGTGGAACGTGCCGACCCAGAGATCGCGAGCAACCGCGCCGACCATGTTTTCCAGGCGCGTTTTCATTTCACCGGCCGCTTTATTCGTGAACGTTACGGCGAGGATACGATCCGGCGCGATATTCAACTCGTTGAGCAAATACGCGATGCGATTGGTCAGCACGCGCGTCTTTCCGCTGCCGGCGCCTGCAAAGATCAAGCAAGGGCCATTCGCGTGGCGAACGGCGGCCGACTGTACGTCGTTGAGGGCTTCGGTCTCCAGGATCATCTTGTTTTATTCTACGCTAGGGCGCATTTCGCCTCGATTGCGCGGGCGAGAGCGATTTTTGTCGGAAGTGCGCTACCGCGCGACGGAAAGCGTTGCCGCGGGGCGCGCGGCCAGCGCATACGCGCTGGAAAGGAACGCCAGCGTCGATTCGGCGCCCATGTTCATATTAACGGAATCCGCATTAAGGCCGTCCAGACACCCGCCGTTGCGCGCCATGACGACGCCGCGGGAGTTGCGGCCGTAGTACCAGTCCAGTCCGAGCTGCGCCGTCGTGCGGTATGCCGGGTCGCCGGTCGCGTCGTAGGCCACTAGCGCGGCATCCACCATCGCCGTGCCTTCCAGCGGCTGCTGGCAATAGACCGCTTTGCGGCCGCCGCGCGGATACCAGCCCTCGTTTCCGACCGGGACGTAGACGCCGTTTTCGATCGTGGCGCGTTCGTAGAAGGCGAACGTGCGCAGCCCGGTCTCAAGCAGCCCGCGATCGCGCAGGCTCAGGCCGGCGCGGAGCAGGCTTTCGGGCAGGCGCGCGTTGTCGTAGGTCAATTCGTTTTCGAACCAGTGCCACGTACCGTCCGCGGCGGCCGCGTAGCGGGCGGCCATGGCCTCGGCCAAGCTGCGGAGCGCGCGCTGGTAGACCGGCACGTCGCCGTCGGCTACGCTGGCCTCGCAAGCGTGCCCCAACCCGATCATGGCGTACGCCTGCGACCGCGGGTATTGCAGCCAGTCCAGCGACGCCAAACCGCGGTCGAAGAGTTTCTTGCAGACGCGCCGCCAGGACGCGCGGGGCGCAAAACGCATCCCGTAGCCTAGCGACCAGAGCGCGCGGCCGACCGAATCGTGGGTGCCGACCGCGTCGAGCCACGTGCGATCGTAGCTCATGAAGTTGTGGAAACGGCCGTCGGCCATCTGCGCGTCGTGTAAGAAGGAAAGGTACGTCGAAGTAAGCCGTTCGGCGGCCGCGTCGTGCGGGTCGATTTCGAGCTTGGCCAGCGCGACCATGAACGCGCGCGACACGTCGTCGGTGCAGTAGCCGGTCGAGCGGTTGGGAACGTCCTCTACGGCGTGCTGAATGATGCCGACGTCGTCGCTGAGCGTCATAACGTGCTCGAGCGTCGGCAGCGAACGCGCGCTATCGAATCTAGGCGGAATGGATGAGCTCCATTTCCTGCGGAGAGAGCTCCGCGAAGAGCTTGCCGTACTCGGCGGCGACGTGCGGCCACGTCATGACGCGGCCGAAGCGGTAGGCGCGGCGTTCGGTCGCGCGGCGCAGCGCCTGATCGTCGAGCAGCGCCGAAACCATGCTCGCAATCGAACGCGCGTCGCGGAACTCGCAGAGAAAACCGCGGTGGTGCGAGAGCACTTCGCGCGCGTACAGGTACGGCGTCGAAACGATCGCCTTGCCGCAGCCGACGGCGTACGCAAGCGTTCCGCTCACGATCTGCGTCGGGTTCAGATACGGCGTCAGATAGATGTCGGTGGCTTCGAGGTAGCTGACCAGTTCGTCGAAATCTAGATATTTGTCTATCAGCTTGACGTTGTTCTGCAGGCCGTAGTCGCGGACCAGCTGCTGGAGCGATTCGCGGTACGATTCGCCTTCGTGGCGCCGCACGACCGGATGCGTTTCACCTAAGATAAGGTAGAGCGCTTCGGGGTGGCGGACGACGACGCTGCGCATCGCTTCGATCGCGTACTCGAGGCCCTTTCCGCGATTGATCAAACCGAACGTCGAGATCACCATGCGCTGGCCGATGCCGAATGAGGCTTTGGCCGCGTCGGTGTCGCGGAACGGCACGTCCGGAACGCCGTGATGGATCACGCGAATGCGTTCGACCGGGACGCCGTAGACGCGGTCGAGCAGATCGGCGCCGGTTTGCGAGAGGACGACGACGCTGTCGGCGTGTTCGCACAGCTCGCGCGTGACGCGGTGCATTACTTCGTCGGGCTCGGGCAGAACGGTGTGCAGCGTCAGCACGACCGGTTTTTCGATCGCGCGCAAGGTGTCGACCAGCCACTCGCCGCGTTCTCCCCCGAACAAGCCGTACTCGTGCTGAATGTTCAGAACTTCCGCGGGATGCGCGTTGACGATCGCGGCAATGTCACCGTACGATTCACGACGATCTTGCTGCAGACGCGCGACCACGCGCGCGGGATAATGACGGACTTCGCCGCCCGGCTCGTCGATGGCAATAATCTCCGAGCTGGTATGGAACGCCCGATCGAACGCGTCGACTACGTCTTTCGTGAAGGTCGCGATTCCGCATTCCCGGGGAGGGAATGACCCCATGAAGAGGGTGCGCGGAACGGAGACCACGGCTAGCGCGTCTGACGGTATACCTGGCACCAACGAACTCCAAACGCCGGCATTTTTGAAAG
>DASRDE010000144.1:0-10709 GCA_035652755.1 Vulcanimicrobiaceae bacterium
CGCGGCCAGCGAGTGGGCGCAGGGCGGCATTGCCGCCGCAATGGGCGCCGACGACTCGCCGGCGCTGCATCAACTCGACACGCAGCGCGCCGGAGCCGGATTGTCGGACGAAGCGATCGTCGAGATCCTCACGCGCGACGCTCCCGCACGAATAGAAGAGCTGCTCGAATTAGGCGCCGCTTTCGATCGTACCGAGAGCGGCGCGCTCGCGCTCGGACGGGAAGCGGCTCATAATCGCAGACGCATCGTGAAGGCGGGCGGCGACGCGACGGGACACGAGATCCTCAAGGCGCTCATCGCGGCCGTGCGCGCGACGCCGTCGATCACCGTGCTCGAACACACCATTGCGGACGATCTCATCGTGAGCGACGGACGCGTTTGCGGCGTCTACGCGCACGCGTCGCGCGGCGGCGAACCCTTCGCCGTCCGTGCCGATGCAACAATCCTGGCGACCGGCGGCGTCGGACGCGTGTACCGCTATACGACCAATCCGCCCGAGGCGACCGGCGACGGAATCGCGATGGCCGCGCGCGCCGGAGCCGTGCTGGGCGACATGGAGTTCGTGCAATTTCATCCGACCGCGCTGGCGGTCGCACGCGATCCGCTGCCGCTCGTGACCGAGGCGATCCGCGGCGAAGGCGCGATCCTGCGCAACGATCTGGGCGTACGCTTCATGCTCGACGAGCATCCCGACGGCGAACTGGCGCCGCGCGACGTCGTGGCGCGCGGCATCTTCTTCCAGCAGCGTGCGGGGCGCACCGTCAGCCTGGATGCGCGCGAAGCCATCGGCGAACGCTTTCCGCAGAAATTCCCGACGGTGTTCGCCTATTGCATGGAGGCGGGCATCGACCCGCGCCGCGTCGCGATTCCCGTCACGCCCGCGGCTCATTACCACATGGGCGGCATCGCCGTCGACGCGTGGGGCCGTTCGTCGCTGCCGGGTTTGTGGGCGTGCGGTGAAACGAGCGCAACCGGCGTGCACGGCGCAAACCGCCTGGCGAGCAACTCGCTGCTCGAAGCACTCGTGTACGCAACTCGAGTCGCGACCGACATTCTCAATGCCGCGACGCCGCCGGTTGCCCAAACGCCCCCGTATGCCCATATCGCGGCGCCCGGCGAGTCGTGCGAACAAGCCGTCTCCGATCTGCGATCGGTCATGTATGCGAACGTGGGCCTGGTCCGTGACGACGCGGGCCTTCGCGAGGCGCTCTCGCGGATCGAAACGCTGCAGGACGCGGGCGCCGCGCAAAGCACCGAACTGCGCAACCTCTCGACCGTCGCACGGCTGATCGCGCAGGCGGCACTCGCGCGCCGCGAAAGCCGAGGCAGTCACTATCGCAGCGACTATCCGCATTCGCGCAGCTCGTATGCCAAGCGGTCCTTCACCACACTGCAGGGCGTTGCCTAACTCGTTGACGCCGCCGAACCGGCTGCTCGTCGAGCCAATCGTGCGCGCCGCGCTGCTCGAAGATATCGGCCACGGCGGCGATCTGACGACCGACGCGATTCTTCCGGCCGATCTTCGCGCGGAAGGAACTATCGTTTCGCGCGCGCCGGGCGTGGTCTGCGGGCTCGATGCAGCGCGTCTGGCGTTCGAACTCCTCGATCCTTCCTGCGAATTCGACGTTTTATGCCCGGACGGCGCCCGGGTCGATGCCGGGACGGCTGTCGCGCGCATTAGGTCGAGCGCGCGTGCGCTTCTCACCGGTGAACGAACCGCGCTGAACCTGGTCTGCCGTTTGAGCGGAATCGCGACGGCGACGCGCCGGCTGGTCGATCTCGCCGCCGGAACGCATGCGCAGATCGTCTGCACCCGTAAGACGACACCCGGATTGCGCGTCCTGGAAAAATATGCGGTGCGGTGCGGCGGCGGCTTCAATCACCGCTTCGGGCTCGACGACGCCGTGCTCATTAAAGACAACCATATCGCACTGGCGGGGTCGATTCGCGCCGCCGTCGACGCGGTCCGGGCGCGCGTGGGACATATGGTCAAGATCGAAGTCGAGGTCGACAATCCCGAGCAGCTCGCGCAAGCGCTCGCACTGCCGATCGACGCCGTGCTGCTCGACAACATGGATATCGAAACGCTGAAGGCCTGCGTGCAGAGCGTGGCCGGACGCGTCGTCACCGAAGCCTCCGGTTCCATCTCACCCGAGCGCGTGGCGGCGGTGGCCCGAACCGGCGTCGACCTGATCTCCTCGGGCTGGCTCACGCACAGCGCTCCGGCGCTGGATTTCGGGCTGGACATAGGCTAGCCGGCCGCGAAGAGGCTCGCATGGACACCCGCGAGCCGCAACTTTCAGAAACCGCACCGGCCAAGGCCACGCACGACACCGAAGCTCCGCAGGCGCTGATCGACTTTATGTCGTCCGGCTGGTTGGACGCTCCGCTCGCGGCCGGCAGCATCCCGAATCGAGAACGGTTTGCCGAACGCCGCAAACGCGTGAGCGCCGCCTATCCCGGACAAGCCGTACTCGTCTCCGCCGGCTCGGAGAAGATCCGCGCCAACGACACGGCATACCGGTTCCGTCCGTCGACGGATTTCGCGTACCTCGCCGGTCCGGGCGAACCGGGCAGCCTGCTGCTGCTCGAGCCGAAAAACGGCGGGGGCCACGACGCCGTGCTCTTCGTCCCGCCGCACAATCGCGGCCGGGCCGAGTTCTTTACCGATCGCGTGCGCGGCGAATTATGGGTCGGACGCCACCGCGGCGTCGACGAAAGCCAGCTCTATTTCGGCGTCGACCGTTGCCTGCCGATCGACGATGCAGCCGGCACGATCGAGGATCTGCGCGTCCGCGGCTGCGCGATCGTTTCGGCCGACGACGACGCCGAGCTCGGAACGTTTCTTTCGGAGTTGCGTCTGATCAAGGACGACGCGGAAGTGCGCGAACTGCGGCGCTGCGTCGAGATTACCAAGCGCGGATTCGAGGACGCGATCGCGCTGCTCCCCGGCGCTGCATCGGAACGGGAGATCGAGGCGGCGTTTTGGCGCCGCGCGCGGATCGAAGCAAATGACGTTGGGTATTTGACCATCGCGGCCGCCGGCAACCACGCGTGCACGCTGCACTGGACGCACAACGACGGCAAACTGCGCGCGGGCGACTTGCTGCTGCTCGATGCCGGTGTGGAAGCCGAATCCCTGTATACCGCCGACATCACGCGCACGATTCCGATCTCCGGAACCTTCACAGCCGAGCAGCGCGCGGTCTACGACATCGTCTTCGAAGCGCAAGCTGCCGGCATGGCGCAGGTCCGCCCGGGCAACGACTTCTTGGAACCCAACCGCGCGGCGATGCGCGTCCTGGCGCAAGGATTGATCGATCTTGGCGTCTTGCGCGTTTCGCTCGACGAAGCGCTGGACCCCGAGCGGCAATACTACCGCAGGTACACGCTGCACAACGTCAGCCATATGCTCGGCATCGACGTGCACGACTGCGCCAAAGCGCGATCGGAGACGTATCGCTATGGAAAACTGCAGCCGGGAATGGTGTTGACCGTCGAACCGGGTCTGTATTTCCAGCCGGACGATGCGACGGTGCCCGAGCGGCTGCGCGGCATCGGCGTGCGGATCGAAGACGACGTCCTGGTGACGCCGCAGGGCTGCGAGAATCTTTCGGCCGGATTGCCGTCGCGATCGCGCGACGTCGAGGCGTGGTTCTCCGCTCTGCATGCTTGAAGCGCACGCACTTCGCAAGGAGTTCGGCAGCGTCGTAGCCGTGCGGGACGTTTCGT
Source organism: Vulcanimicrobiaceae bacterium (assembly GCA_035652755.1). Classification (GTDB taxonomy): domain Bacteria; phylum Vulcanimicrobiota; class Vulcanimicrobiia; order Vulcanimicrobiales; family Vulcanimicrobiaceae; genus DASRDE01. Next base: position 3,733 of record DASRDE010000144.1, read on the forward strand.
TCCGCATCGAAGACGGCTCCACGTTCGGCTTGCTGGGCCCGAACGGCGCGGGCAAGACGACGACGATGCGCATGCTGCTCGACATCTACACGCCGGACGGCGGGAGCGTCACTTGGAACGGCCAAGCCGTCTCGGAGAGCGTTCGCCGGCGCTTCGGCTATCTGCCCGAAGAGCGCGGGCTCTACGGCAAGATGAAAGTGCGCGATCACATCGTCTACTTCGGGCGTCTTCACGGACTGAGCGACAGCGACGCCCGCGCCCGGACGGACTCGTGGATCGAGCGGCTGCAGCTGCAGGAATACGCTAAGCGCCCATGCGCCGAGCTCTCGAAGGGCAATCAGCAGAAAGTACAGGTCGCCTGCGCGGCCGTTCACGATCCCGTGCTGCTCGTGCTCGACGAACCGTTCTCCGGGCTCGATCCGCTCAACGCCGACGTCCTGCTCGGTACCCTGAACGAACTGCGGCGCCGCGGCACGTCGCTGGTCCTTTCGAGCCATCAAATGTGGCAGCTCGAACAGCTCTGCGACCGCTTCTGCATCATCACCGGCGGCGAGAATCGCGTGGGCGGTACGCTCGCTGAGCTGCGCGCGGCCTGGCCGACGCGCGTGATCAAGGTCGAACCTCCGAGCGCAGCCTTACGCGCGGTGCTCGAAAACGTACCGCAAGCGCGCGCGCTGCCCGCGGAAAACGGCGCGCTCTATTACGAAGTACCCGCGACGACGGAGCTCCCGCAGTTGCTGCGAACGCTCGTGGGGGCGGACGCGGTCACGCGCTTCGATGCGATGGAGCCGACGCTGCAGGAGATTTACATTCACACTGTGTCGCAAAATGCCGCAGCGCCCTCGCGCGCGGGAGGATCCTCCGATTGACGAACTGATTACGGTCTACTCGGCCGAGATGCTGCGCAGACTGCAGTCGCGCGCATTCTGGCTCGGACTGATCTTCGGTCTGGCCGGAATTCTCGTCCTGATGAAGCTTCCCGCGTTTTTGGACGCGTACGCCGCGCAGACGACCAAAATCGTCCTGGCCGGAGATCCCGCGCTGACCGCGCGCGCGAAACCGCTGCTCAAAGGCGATTTCCCCATCTCCGCCACGATTCCGGCCCTGCGCGCAGCGCCCACGCGCGACGATCTGCACGCGCGCGGCGCCTCTTCGATCATCGCGCTTTCGGCGGCCCGCGACGGCTTGCACGTCACCGTCTACGCGCAGGACCCGAGCAACGCGCAGGCGACGCAGCTGCGGCGCGATCTGCTGCCGCTCAATCTGCAGCTGCGCACGCATCTGGCCGAACGCCAGGTGCACGCGCTCATTCAGATCCCGGTTACGGTGCGGTCGGTCTCCGAGAAGTTCGGAACCGTTGCCCAGGCGAACGCCGCGCGCGTCATCGCCTATATGCTGCTGGTTCTGCTCTACGTCCTCATCATCATCAACAGCCAACTGATCATGAGTTCGGTGGCCGAAGAAAAGACCAGCCGCATCGCCGAATTGCTCGTCGCTTCGGTTCGGCCCAGCTCGCTGCTTGCGGGCAAAGTGGCCGCTTCGGTGACGCTGGCCGTCGTGCAGATGATCGTCTGGGTCGCAGCGGCGTATGCCTTCGGCATGCAGGCGTCGCCGATTCAGACCCATTCGGGCGACAGCGACGTCGCGTTTTCGCTCAACGGCATCAGCCCCACCGACGTCGCGGGGTTCGTCGTCTTCTTCATTCTGGGCTTTCTGCAGATGGCCACGCTCTTCGCGGCGATGGGTTCGCTGATCAACCGGACCGAGGATCTGGGAAGCGTGAGCGGGCCGCTCTTCATTCCGGTGATCGCCGCGTTCTTCATCGCGCTTACGGCGCTGGAGGTTCCTGACAGCCCGGGAATCGTCGCCTGCAGCTTCGTGCCGCTCATTGCGCCCTTCGTGATGTTTGCCCGTATCGTCGTGACTTCGGTTCCGCTCTGGCAGGTGGCGCTCTCCTTTGCGATCAATGCCGCAGCCATCTGGGGCATCGCGCTGCTCGGAGGAAAGATCTATCGGATTGGCATGCTGCTCTACGGGCGTCCGCCGCGTCTTGGACAGATTCTGCACCTCTTGCGCGGCTGATACCGCGCGCCGGGCACCGTGCAGGTAACGCACGCGCTGCGGCTGCCTGCGATTCCGCAGCCGAATCTTCCCGAGAAGATCGCGGTTTCGGTCAGTGCGCGCACACAGAGCGCGGGACTCTTCAGCACGCAGGTCGACGTCGACGTCGAGAATCACAGCCCTTCGCCGCTGATCTGCGACATCCGCGGGCGAACCATGTCGCGCGAGATCGCGCTTCGCCCCGGATACGTCTGGATCGACCCCAACACGACCGGAACGCTGCACGTGCGGGTCGGTACGCGCATTCCCGCCATTCACACGGTCGTCGTGCGCTTGCGCGACAACGCCCGCGAATATTTGGCCGAGACTGCGGTACAGGCGCCGCTCGCGCTCCGTCTGGTGCCGGCGCTGGCGGCCGTCTTGTTTCTGTGCGCCGCGGCGGCTCTTGCGGCCGGCGCGCTGCGTCCTCGCGTCGACGCGCTGACTGCACCGCCGCGCGTCATCGCGGGCGATCGCGTCGACGTCGGCTACTCCGCAAACGGCTTGGGTTCGATTCACTACGCCGTGCGCCGCGATGGGGCAACGGTCGGCGAAGGCATGCTCCCGAATGGGGCGGGCACCCTTCGGTTCGTGACCGATCGCCTGCCCGCGCGCTATTCCGTGCTGCTTACGATCTCGGGGGCGCTCGGAAGCGCGGACGCCGAGCGCACGATCCTTTCACAAGCGCCGCCCGTACCGCCCGCCGTGGCGCAAATCCGTTCGCTGGAAGTTCAGCCTCCCGTAGCGGTTTCGGGCACGCGCATCCTGGTCCGGTACGCTTCCAACGGCCAAAGCGGAACGGTTCGTTTGATCGACGAGCGCGGGACGCCGTGGGATGCGGCGCCGTACAGCCGCAAAGGCGTGACGCCGCTGGCGGCACCGCACGTCGATGCGCCGCGCCACTTCGGTTTGCGTTTGGACGTACGCAAAGGCGACTCGATCGCCGCGGCCGTGACCGGGGTGGAGATCTTGCCGCAGCCTTCTCCGTCCGCGTCGCCTCGCGCGAAGCGTCCCGCGCCGACGCCGCCGCCCGTCGCCGTGGCAAACGTTTGGACCAATCCGCGCTACGTGATTTCCGGCACGTACTTCAGGGTGGCGCTGCGCGGTGCGGCAGCGCACGTAACGGGCCGCGCTACGCTCGAAAGCGCGGCGGGCACGCCGGTGCAGTCATCGCCGATTGCCCCCGGACGCGACGCGCTGTTCCTCGCTCCGTCGGTTAAACGCGCGACCACGTTTTACGTGATGGTGTCCGCAACGCGCGACCGGGCGGGTCAACTGCTGGTCGTACCGATCGTCATTCATCCGCGCGAAGTGTAAATGCGGTACGCGATCGGCGGCGCGGCATAGGTGATTGCCAGCGTCGCTGCCGCGAGCCCGAGGCCTCCGGTGAACGTCATGAGGTTGGCTTCGCCGACGATCGCGACAAAGGCCGCGCACACGACCGCCGCGCGGAATGCCGCATCCTTCGTTATGGCGCCGATGGGCATTAGCCACGACAGATACCAAGGAAAGATCGCCGGCAGCGCGGCAATCGCCGCAGCCGCGCCCAGGTCGTAACGGCGAGCCAGGAAGAAGCGTCCGGCAAAGAACAGCAGCGCGGCGAGCTGAAGTGCCGCCAACACTTTAATTACCGCCGCGGAGCCGCCGATCGCCGCTGCCAGCAGCATCGCCGGTGAAGAAAACGGCGCGATTGCCGGTGCGCCGCCCAGCGAGAAGGTGCCGAACGCCGCCAGCGAGAGGACGGCCGAGATTGCGAGCGCGGCCGCCGCCCCGGACGCTGCGTGCAACAATGCTAAGCGTTCGCGGCGTCGCCACAACTCGATCGCGAGTGCGACCAGCGCCAGCAGGGCGATCGCTTTGACTTCGCCGGCGCCGACGATTGCGATCGCGCACAGAGCCGTGCGGCCGCGCGCAAACGCAAGCCATGCCAGCGCGAGCAGCGCCAGCACGATCGCGTCCGCGTGCGCGAACGCCACAAATTCGAAGATCGCAAACGGTGCAAGCGCGACGAAGGCGACCCGGCCGAGCGCAGCGCCGGCAACGAGCAGCGCCGCCGCGCACAGCGCCCGCTCGAGCAGGATCGCCGCCCGCAGCGATCCGTGCGCCAGTTGCGCAAGCCCGGCGTATAGCGCCACGAAAAGCGGACCATAGTTGGCCGTGCGCACGCCCGCGGACGGATTCGGAAAAAGCTGCGCGAGCGCGCGATACTGCACGTCGGGGGAAGCGCGCAGATCCTGCGGACGATACGGCGATACGTGCATGACGCCGGCCTCGTAGCCGTACATGGCGTACGCATACGCGTCCGTGGTGGAGACGTAGGGAAATCCCATTCCGAGGGCCGCGGCCGTAACGTAGAGGCCCGCGCAGAACGCCGCCGGCGGCTTTCGCGCGTTTAATGCAAGCCAAGCGAAGCTCGCCGCCACGCAAGCCGCGATCAGCACTGCCGCCAGAAACGCGCCTTGGCCGGCGCAGTTCTGCAACGCGGGGATCGGCAGCGATGGTCCGGCGCTGGTCCGTACGGCGATGCCGCCCGCAAACGGAATATCCGCGCAGACCGGCCGCGCGCGCAGCATCAACGCGCTCACCGTCGAGGCCGCCGCGAGCGAGAACAGGTATGACGCTGCGCGTATCAGCAGGACTTGATCGTCAGCGGGGTCGTCGACGTGCTCGCGCCGAGCGGCAGCGTCCATGTCGGATTGGCGCCTGCCGCTACTTCACCGACGAGCGAGTTGTTCGCCGCGCTCGAGAGTTCCGGATAGCACTGCATGATGGACGCAATATCGGGCGTGTTCACGAAATTCTGCGTCGCCGAAAGCACCTTGACGTGCAGGCTCGAGATTGCGGACGGCAGATTCGTCGTCGTCGTTTTCTGGGTCGTCGCGGTCGAGAGCGTATTGACCAGCAGCATCGGGACCGTCAGCGACGGGTCGGTGATCTCCACGCGTCCTGCGTTGCACGTGCCGCTGGTTTGGCCTGCGTCGGGCTGCCAAAACGGCTGCGACGTCGGCCCCGGGAACGCGCCGTTCGAGGGATCGTTGATGAACGCGTCGGGCGGCGGGGTCGCGCACGTCGTCGTCGCGGCCTGCGAGTATCCGCCGACGTTGTTGTAGATCGCGTAGAGGCTAAAGCCGTCGTACGGACTGGATTCGTTGGAGACCAAACCGCTGTATCGCACCGCGACTTGGGCGCGCTCGTTCAGCACGCTGAACTGTACGATCCACATCATCCCGAAGAGCAGCAGCAAGAAGACGGGCAGGAAGATGGCGGTTTCCGTAAGCGCCTGTCCGCGCTGTCGATGCAGATGCCGCGAACCGATCATTTGCATTGAAACTGCACTCCGACCGAGAGCTGGCCCTTGAACGTGGGGATCGGCATCGCCCCCCACCACCCGGTCGCCGCGAGCAAACCGGCGTTGCCGGGAGCGTACGTGAACGCGGCCTTTCCGTCGGACGTCGCCGGGTTGCCGTGATTCCACGGGTTGTCCGGGTTGCCGCCGTAATCGATGCGGTAATACGTGTCGTCCGTCGGATCGAGGACGGCAGAACCCGTCTGCGCTTCCGGAAACTCGGCCTGTTGAAAGACCTTTCCGGTCGTCGGATTGACCAGCGAGCCCAAATACATGAACTCCTGGTTGGCCATGATGCTCGTGGACGCCGCACGGCCGATTGCGTAGAACTGCGGCGCGTTGAATTTAAAGAAACTCGGAATGAGCGACGGCACGTTGGCGCACGCGGTGACCTCGACGTCCATGGGCGAAAGATCGGCCTTGGGACTTGCGGTCGTTCCGCCGCCGACGACGAAACTGCAGCAATCGGAATAAACGTCTTCCAAATACCCATCGTTGCGCGTCGCGGTTCCGACCAAACCGTATTTGAAGCCGCAGTCCAGGCCGTTTGCCGTTCCGCAATTCTTCTGCATCTGCACCAGAGCGGCTTGCATGTTGGCGATTTGCGCCGCCTGGTTCGGCGAAGCGACGCGGTTCACGACCGTAACGTCGGTGGTGTACCTCGCGACGGCGTCCAAGTATTGCCCGCGCAGCGCCGCATACATCGCGTCGCAGCTCTTCTTATCGGAAATGTCCGCTTGCGGCTGGCAGCCGCCCTCGCCGTTCACGACCTCGTCCAGGTCGCGCAAAATGTTGCGGATGCGGTACTCTTCGACAGCCGCCGCGTGCAGCGTCGTGAGCGTCTGGTTCCACTGCGTCGTCTGTGCCGCGAGCAAACCGCGTGCAGCAGAATCCGCCGCGTTCTGCGCGCGGAACTGCCAGGTCAGCATATTGCCGTAGTTGACCACGATCGTCAGCAGCACCATGCACGAGAGCGATCCCATCGCCCAGACGGGAAACGTCTGGCCGCGCTGGCCGTGAAGGCTCAGCACCAGGTGCACCCGGCAAGCGGATGCAGCGGCCATTGCCGGCCGAGCATGCTTTGACTCGGCGCTCCGAGCGACGTGATGTTGTCGACGTCCCACGAATGGATCGTGCCCGTCAAGTAGTTTGCCACTTGCGACGACCAGACGAGCTGCGCCGCGTCGCGGGTCGGCAGTGCGGCCAAAGCGACGGAGATCGTCGCATAGACCTGCTGATGCCACTTGAGCGCTTCGTACGTGCCGCCGGCATCGATTCCGTCGCTGGGATATTTGGCGCTCCCGTAGTTGTCGTCTTTGACGTATTCGGCCAAGCCCAGCGAGTCGAGCTGCGGGGCATTGCAGGTGTCGCCCTTCTTGTTCCAATTCGAGCCGTTTGCACCGGGCGGCGGACCGGGAGCGCACTCCCACATGAAGGCGAAATTGAAATAGTACGGCGGGACGTTTTGATCGTCGCCGATGAGGGGGTCGACCAGCGAATTATAGACGGTTTGCGAATTGAAGTCGGCGCC
>DASRDE010000145.1:0-23419 GCA_035652755.1 Vulcanimicrobiaceae bacterium
GCGCAGATCTTGGACGAGGCGATCGCTCAGGTGCCGCACGATCCGGTGACGCATCCCATCGAGCGGCGCTTCGAGAGCGTCCGCGTCTGCGGCGATCCCGACCGCTTGCGCGACATCCTGCGCAATCTGCTGGAAAACGCCGTCAAATATTCGCCCAACGGCGGGCTGATCGAAGTGCGCGCGCACGAACGTGCCGGTTCGACGGAAATTGCCGTGCAGGATCGCGGTGCAGGCATCTCCGAGGAGAGTCTGCCGTTCATTTTCGATCGCTTCTACCGTGCCGAGGACGACGCAGCTTCGAACGCCGGCGGAAGCGGCCTGGGTTTGTATATCGTTCAGGCGCTGGTTCGCGCCCACGGCGGTACGATCGACGTGCGCAGCTCGCCGGGCCATGGGACGACGTTCACGCTCTCGCTGCCGGTGCGCGCGTGAGGCGTTTGGACGAAAGCGGCGGGCGCCGCATCCTCGTCGTCGACGACGATCGCAACCTGCGCAAGATCATCCAAACGAATTTGGAACTTGCCGGATACGAGGTGACGACCGCTGCGAACGGCACCGAAGCGCTGCGCGTGCTCGACGCGATGCAGCCGGATCTCGTGCTGCTGGACGTGATGATGCCGAAGATGGACGGCTACGAGCTCGCGCGCCGCATCCGGCGCCATCCGGTCAACACGCACGTGCCGATCATCATGCTGACGGCTAAGGGTGAGGTCGAAGACAAGCTCGAGGGCTTTGAAGCCGGCGTCGACGACTACATGACCAAACCGTTCGGTCCGCAAGAACTGCTCGCACGGGTGAAGGCCAAGATCCGCCGCGTCGAGGTCGACGCCTCGCTCTCGCCGCTCACGCGACTGCCGGGCAACCTGGCGATCGAGGCCGAGCTGCGCCGCAGGCTCGAGACGCGCGAACCGTTCGCGGTACTCTACCTCGATCTCGATCATTTTAAAGCCTTCAACGACGTCTACGGCTTCACGCACGGCGATGAAGCGATTCAGCTCGTCGCCACGACCGCCGTCGACGTCGTACGCCGGCGCGGTACCACCCAGGATTTCGTGGGACATATCGGAGGCGACGATTTCTTGATCGTCACGCTGCCCGAGCGTTCCGAAGAGATCGCGCGGGAGATCATCGACGCCTTCGATCGCGACATCCGCAAGTTGTATACGGCCAACGATCTGCGCCAAGGTTATATCGAGACCAGGGATCGCCGCGGGACGCTCAACCGCTATCCGATCATGTCGCTGTCGATCGCCATCGTTTCGAACGAACAGCGGGCGCTGCACAATTACGCGCAGATCGGCGAAGCGGCCGCCGAACTCAAACGGTACGCCAAATCCATCGGGGGATCGGTCTACGTGAAGGACAAGCGCAAACAATGAGAACGACGTTTCGCGCCGTGCTCACGCTGCTCGCGGCATTCGCACTCCTTCCGTCGGTCGCCGCACCGTCGCCGCTGACTGCGCGGATCGAAGCCCAGCGTAAGAAGATGGAGTCGCTCCAGGCCAAGCTGCATCGGAAGCGCGGCGAGCTGCACGCGGCCACGGTTCGCGTCTACGATCTGCAGCACCAGTTGGCCCAGACCAACGCCGCGATCGGCCAGGTGCAGGCGCGCCTGGACGACTTGGACGCCCAGCAGCGCAGCACGCAGCGCAAACTTTGGTGGAACACCATTCAGCTGAACGCGGCAAAGAAGACGCTCGCGCTGCACGACGCGATGCTCAAACGCCGGCTCGTCGACGTGTACGAGCACGGCGACTTGGGCTACGTCAGCGTCCTGCTTGCATCGACGTCGTTCAGCGACTTCGTGGAGCGCTGGCAAGACTTGCGTCTGCTCATCGAGGCGAACGAGCGCGCGGTGCGCGCGCGCAAGGCGGCAGAAGGCAAGGTCGCCGCAGCGCAGGCCGATTTGGAAAACGTGCAGCTGACGCTCGAACAGCAAGCTCAGGACCAGCAGCGCGCGCAGAACCAGCTCGACACGCTCGCGCAGGAGCGCCGGAATCTGGTTGCCGTGGCGGACGCCGCGCGGCAGAACGTCGCCAATCAAGTCGCGCAGATGGAGGATCTCTCCGCAAGCGAAGAGGCGGAACTCGAGCGCATGATTCGCGAGCGTCAAGCGGAGCTCGAAGCCGCGCGTGCTGCCGCTCGCCGTGCCGCCGGCATCGTCGGGCCTGAAACCGCACCCGGGCAGCTGGCTTGGCCGGTAACGGGCACGATCACGTCGCCGTTCGGAATGCGTCCGAACCCGTTCGGCGGCGGCGCCGAATTCCATCAGGGGCTGGACATCGCCGCTCCGATGGGCACGACCGTAACGGCCGCGGCTTCGGGCGTGGTGCTTTCTGCGGGATGGTACGGCGGTTACGGCAATTACATTTTGATCGATCACGGCGGCGGCATGTCGACCGGCTACGGTCACCTGTCGCAGATATTCGTGTCGTCGGGACAACAAGTGCAGAAGGGGCAAGCAATTGGCGCCGTCGGTTCGACCGGCATGTCGACCGGCCCGCATCTGCACTTCGAAGTGCGCATCGGCGGCAAACCGACGGATCCGGCCGCATACTTGCGCTAAAAACAGTCGAAGCGCGCACGCGTACGATTTGTGACGCCGGCAGACTATAGCAATAAGTACTAGAGCGCAGGCGCCTTCACGAACAGGGTGCGCGCACGTTGAAAAGAACGTGCGCCGTGCTCGCGCATGTTGTATCGCGAGCTTTTCCTTTCGTTATGGAGGTTTAGGCATGGCTTTCCGTTCGCACGTCCGATGGCTGCCCGTTGTTGCCGCCGTCGCCCTTGCGGCATGCTCGTCGGGGATCGGCACGACACCGTCGGTGCTGCAGTCCGCCAATTCCAGCTACTCACAAACGCAGCAACTTCTGACACCGCCGGCCTGCAAAGGTCAAAAGACGACACCGACGCATTCGACCGTCACCGACACGCTCAAGACGACGGGCGGACAAGCATGCATTCCGGCGATTCACGGCTTGGGCGGCTCGATTGCTTACCCATCCGTCAATCCGTCCGTGAAGCTCACGCTCACCAGCAGCACGACCAACTACACCAAGCAACTTCCGAACCTTGGGCCGGGGACGCCGATCTTCTACCTGCAGCTCGCGCTGTCGGGAGCCACCTCGTTCGGTACCACGACCCCCGCGGGCGGCGGCCTGACCGGCAAATCGATCGTCGCCGGCCAGACGTACACGATTTACGGACAAGCCACCGTCGCGGGCTTCACGTACAACTTCACCCCGTGCTACACCACGGCGACCGCCGGCAAGTACGGCGGCGTCATCCAAGGCGCGGGCACGCTGCTCAAGGGCCTGACGGTCCCGACGGCGGCGACGGGCATCCTGGAAGTCTACTCAGGGCAGAGCGCGACGGGCGCCTGTTAAGAATCCGGGCGGGCCGGCGGGCTGGAGTTCAGGCGGGCTCGAAACCCGCCTTCTGGAAAATGGGTACTAAGCGGGTACCCGTGAACGCCGTAGGAAGGACGCCGGCCCACTCGTGTCTATCGCCATCCGCGCGGCAATAGCCGCGCTTCTCGTTGCAGCCGTCGCGTTCGGCGGCGCGTTGTACGTCGGTTTTCGCACCGGCGAGTCGGCCGCGCAAACCTCGTACGACTCGACCGCGAACAAAGTCGCGTCGATCGATCTGAGCGGTCTGCTGGGCGCGGTCGGACAGGACGGCGAGCTCGTCACGCTCGCGTTCCGTGAAGTCGAGCGCGACTACTATCGTCCCGTCGACGCGCAGACGCTCGTCGCAGGCGAACATACGGGCCTGATGACGTACCTGCACGAGTATTTTCAGGCCAAGAAGGTCGCGGTCAATCCTGCACTTCCGCAAGCGCGCGCCGTCGGCGACCAAACGCAGGATCTGCACCTGCTCGATTCGCAGCTCGCGTACGCGCAAGATCATTACGCTCAGTATCTGGGCAAGGACGGACGCACGCAGCTGACCGAGGCCGCACTCGACGGTATGCTCGGGTCTTTAAAGGATCCGTACACGGTCTATCTGTCGCCCGATCAAATCCGCGCGCTCAACGAACAGCTCGACGGCGGCAACTTCGGGGGCATCGGCGTCTTCATCTACCAACTGCAGGACGGGCGCGTGCTGCTGCAGCCGATCGAGGGACTTCCGGCCGCGCGTGCGGGCATGCGCGGCGATGAAATCGTCGTCACCATCGACGGCCTGCCCGTCAGCGGCAAACCCCTCGACCAAGTCGAACGGATGATTCGCGGACCGGAAGGCACGATGGTGAGCATTCGCACCAAGCCCTACGGCGGGAAGACTGCGCGCGACTTCCGCATCACGCGCGAGATCATTCACGTGCCGACCGTGCATCAAAAGATGGAGAGCGGCTACAACTACATCCGCCTCTCCGATTTCGGCCAGACGTCTGCCGACGAGGTGCGTAAGGCGCTTTTGGCCGGAGAGAAAGCCGGCGCGAAGGGAACGATCCTCGACCTGCGAGACAACGGGGGCGGCCTGCTCGACGCGGCCGTGAATATCTCCAGCTACTTCATTCCGCGCGGCGTCGTGGTCACCGAGATCGATCGCGCGGGCCGCCGCGAATCGCACTACGCCAACGGGAACACCATCCCCGGCGGACGCCCGCTCGTCATCCTGGTGAACGGATATACTGCAAGCGCTTCGGAGATCACGTCCGGTGCGCTGCAGGACTACAAGATCGCGACCCTGATCGGCACCAAGACGTTCGGAAAGGGCGTCGTCCAGGGTATCTTCACGATGCCCAACGGCGGCGCTTTAAAGATCACGACCCAGCGATACGTGACGCCGCTCGGGCGCGACATCCAGCACAAGGGGATCGAGCCCGATATCGTCGTGAGCCAGTGCCCGGGCGCGGCCCGCTGCCCCGAGGCGACCCTCATCGACACCCCCCGTGACCGCCAATTGGCAGCCGCCAAGGCATTTCTCAGCCGTCTCACGCGTTAATAGCAGGATATGAATCGAATCACCGCCCTCCCGCTCGTCGCCGCGCTGCTCTTCGCAGCAGGCCAGGTCCCGGCCGCGGGATCCGTGCCGCAAGTGTCCATTTCGGCGCTCGACGCGACCGAAATCCAATTCAGCTACGAAAAACTGCGCGCCGACTTCTATCAAAAGACCGACCCGCAGCTCATCGTCGACGGCGCCCGTTCGGAGCTCGAAAAAGAGCTGCATACCGCGGGCGTGAGCGCAACGCTGCCGCCCGTATTCGCCGACGACGACTCGGCCCGCACCGCAAAGAACGTCGACCATGAGGTGGACCTCGCTTCGCGCGCGGCGCACGGCAAAATGAGCGGACACGAGCTGGCCTATGCCGCGATCAGGGGCATGTTGGACTCGGTTCACGATCGGTACACGGTCTTTTTGAGCCCCAAGGATTACGCGGAACTCAATCAGGGGCTCGACGGCGGTTCCTTCGCGGGCACGGGCATCGTGATTCAACAGGACGAGCAAACGCATCTGATCGGCGTGAGCAACGTCGTACCGGGCGGACCCGCCGACAAGGCCGGCGTGCAGCAGGACGATCTGATACTTACAATCGACGGCGTCTCCACCAAGAATTTGACGATCCAGCAAGCCTCCTCGCACTTGCGCGGCAAGGCGGGCTCGACCGTGCAGTTGACGCTGCAGCGCGACGGAAAACCGCTGGCCGCGCCGATCGTCATCACGCGCGCCGAGATCCACGAACTCTCCGTGTACTCCAAGATGCTTCCGAATAAGATCGGCTACGTCGAATTGACCGTGTTCGGGAAGGATACCGGCGCCGAACTCACGCGCGCCCTCGACCGGTTGCAGCAGGACGGCGCGCGCGCGATCGTCATGGATCTTCGCGACAACGGCGGCGGCTATTTGGAAGCGGCGCTCGACGTGAGCTCCAAGTTCATCGCCAGCGGACCGATCGTCTCGGTCGAGTCACGCGCGTCGAACATCACGACCTACGAAGCCGAAGACACCGCGATTCCTCCGCTGCCGCTGGTCGTGCTCGTGAACGAACATACGGCTTCGGCGTCGGAGATTACGTCGGGCGCGATTCAGGACAGCGGCGTCGGCACCATCATCGGGAACAAGACGTTCGGCAAGGGCGTCGTGCAAGAGATTCTTCCGCTTCCCGACGGCGCCGCCATCAAGATCACCGACGCGCGCTATTTGACGCCGCACAATCGCGACATCAACCATCTGGGCATTATGCCGGACATCGTCGTGTCGGAGAACAAGTCACCGCGATATGGCGACCCGCTGCACGATTCGCAGCTCGGACGCGCCGTTCAGTACTTGAACGACCGGATCGCCCACACGCCCTCCGGCGCGACGATGGACACCCCCGCGCAGCAACAGCAGTAAGGTTTCCGGCGGCTCGCGCCGCCTAAGCTCGAGCCGCTTACGACCGTTTCTTGCGGCTGCCGGCACCGGCTGCAGCGGTGGTTTTTCGCGTCGATCGCGTTTTCTTGACCGCCGGCGCCGCAGCGCCGTTTTCGCTCGCCTTTCGCGTTCGCTTGGGTTTAGGGGCAGCGTCGGACGCGGCATCCGCTGCAGCCGTCTTGCTGCGCGGGCGCCGCGGCTTGGCCGCATCCGTGCCTGCTTCAGCTTGCGGCTGCGCCTTCGCGCGCGTGCGCTTGGGCTTGGCGTCGTCGGGCGCCGGCAATGCCGCCGTGCGCGACGTCTGCAGCTCGCCGCCCTGGCGAGGCGCTTCGGCTGCGGCACCCCCCCGGCGGCGGGCAGGCTTGGTCGGTTTGACGTCTTCCTCGGGTGCGCGCAGATGCGGCGGCGGCGGTTCCACCGCCGGCGGCGACGGACGACGGTTCCAAGGCGCAATCGCGCGAACGGGTTCGCGCGGCGCGGTCTCCCCGGTCGGCTCGGCGCTGCCGTCCGCTGCTACGCGGAAGATGTGACGGTCGGGGACAGCCTGCTGCGGAGGCGCGGCCGGCGCTGCAGCACCTTCTCCGCCCGCTCCCCCGCGACCGCGGCGGCGGCGGCGGCGATGGCCGCCCTCCTCGGGATGCGCGGGAGCCTCTTCCTCGGGTTCGGCCGCCGCCTCGCGCGTGAATTCGCGCTCGGCCTGCGCCTCGGCGCTGTGCAGCGGGATACCGGCCTGCAAGACCTCGTCGGGCCGCCCGCCGCGTCCGCGGCGACGGCGTTTGCGGCGGCGGTGGCGCCCTTCGCGCTCGCCGGGCTCTTCGTCGCCGATGACGATCCCGGCGCCCGCGTGCTCGGCCCGATGCTCCGCGACGACGGCCTTGTCGGACCGCTCTTCCTCTTCGGTGACGGTCGTAATCCCAATCGGGGGGCGGGCCGAGGCGAACTTGGCGGCCTCTTCGGCCAGTTCGCGAAGCTCTTGCGCCTGCTCGGTCGGGGTGAGGTCCCGTCCGCGTCCGCCGCGCCGGCGGCGCCGCTTGCGCTTTTCGGCAGGCGCCGCAGCGGCAAGCTCCGCCAGGGCGAAATCGTCCGCAACGTCGATGAGCTTGATGCGTGCCGTTTGACCGGACATCGACGCCGCGTTTTCGACCTCGACGATGCGGCCTTCGATAACTGCCGCCGCAGACGACGCGTTGGGCAGCCGTCCCGCGAGCAATTCCACTTCGTGCTCGTCGCCGACGCGCAGTTTGCCGTCGGCGGGCATCTCGGCTACCGTGCGCAAGCGCACTTTTTCGGGATGGAGCAAGGGGTCGACGCGAACGTGGATCGTCGACTTGAGCTGTTCGGTCAGCTCGCGCGTTTCGTCTTCGTACCAAAACTCGAGCTGCGCGGCGACGGTGGGAGCCGACTCGACGAGGACGGTCTTGGCGTGTCCGTCGTGCGCGTGCGCGCGAATGCGCCGCAGGGTCTCGATCGCGACCGATTGCGACGAGAGCACCGTTCCCAGGCCCGCGCAGGTCGGACACGAGCCGCGCAGCTGCGAGCCGAGATCCTTGCCGACGCGTTTGCGCGTGAACTCGAGCAGTCCCAGGTTGCTGAACGACTGGATCGTCGCGCGCGTGCGGTCTTTGCGCAGCCCCGACTCGAGCGTTTGAATGACTTTGTTCCGCGACGCTTCGCTGTTCATGTCGATAAAGTCGCAGACGATGATGCCGCCGATGTCGCGCAAGCGCACTTGGCGGGCGATTTCGGCGGCGGCTTCGACGTTCGTCTTGACGATCGTATCTTCGAGGTTCTTGCCGCCGGTAAACTTGCCCGAATTGACGTCGATGACGGTCAGAGCTTCCGTCGTTTCGATCACGATCGAGCCGCCGGAGGGCAGGTTGATCTTGGGCTTCATCAGCTTGGCCAGCTCTTCGTCGACTTTATAGTCCTTGAAGAGCGCTCGGCCCGAGTTGTAGTGCTGCACGCGGTCCAGGTATTGCGGTCCGAGCAGTTGGAGGAAGCTGCAGACCTTCCGGTACTCTTCCTCGTCGTCGAT
This sequence comes from Vulcanimicrobiaceae bacterium, assembly GCA_035652755.1. GTDB lineage: Bacteria > Vulcanimicrobiota > Vulcanimicrobiia > Vulcanimicrobiales > Vulcanimicrobiaceae > DASRDE01. The sequence continues at coordinate 8,393 of DASRDE010000145.1, forward strand.
GAGCACGCGGTCGACGTCGGCCGTAATAAAATCCCGCGCCGCTTTATAGACCAGGTTCATGTCCTTGTGCAGCAGCGACGGCGACGGAGCCCGTTTGTACGACTCCAGGATGCCGTGCCACATCCGGATCAGCACGCCCAGATCGGCGATGAGTTCGGCTTCGCTCACGCCCGCCGCGGCGGTTCGCACGACGGTGGCCATCCCCTCGGGACGGATTCGTTTCATCACGCCCTTGAGGCGGTTGCGCTCTTCGGCCGACTCGATCTTCCGGGAAACGCCGCTGTACTTGCCCGTGGGCATCAAGATCAGGTAACGGCCCGGCAGCGAGATGTTCGTGCTGATGCGCGCGCCCTTGAGGCCCCTCGGTTCCTTGACGATCTGGACCAGGACGTCGTCGCCGCGGTTGACCTTCTCGCTGATCGTCCACCCGCTGCGCCCCTGGGTAATCTCGACGTCGCCGATGTTCAGCGGCGTCTTGTTGATGTCGTCGACGTAGAGAAACGCGTTGCGGCCCAGGCCGATGTCGACGAAGCTGGCCCCCATCCCGGGCAGCACGTTCTGGACTTTTCCTTTGAAGATCGAGCCGATGACCTTTTCTTCGCGCTCGATGTAGAGTTCGGCGAGGACGCCGTCCTCGAGAATTGCGACCCGGTTCTCCCAAGGGTCGCTCGAGATCAAAATCTCGCTCGACAAATTTTCTACCTTGCCCCTTGCAGGCTGGGCGCGCGGTCTGTCCGCGTTACTCCTCCGCGAGAACCCCGGCATCCAATCGCACTCCCTGCGATTTCCTGCGGTCATCCTCGAGCGGGTACGCCGTCGGCGCGCGCTCCATAAAACTCTTTGGCCCGGACGCCCATAGCATTTGGGGGCGACTCGGCTGGGTCGCTGGTTCCCGCCCCATCGGGGGTGGACCTCCCCTGCATGCTTGCTCGCCGGCTGCCGAAAACAAAAGGGTGATCCATCTCAGCGTTACGCAGGCGCTGGCCGGCTTCTTTGCCGCCATCGGCCTTTACAATACGCTCATCTATTTCGTCACGGGCGATCGGGCGTTTCTTTGGTATTCGGTGCTGATGGATACCGTGGCCGGCGTGCAGTTCGTCTTCGCGCCCCACCTCATCGGCGTGGCGGGCGCCGATGCCTTGCAAATCTACCGCATAGCCATCTTCGCGCTGTACTTCTGCGCGCAGGCCGTCTTCGCGTGGACGTTCCTGCGGGTACCGGTTCGCTTTCCGCGGCGCGCACAGGCGATCGCGGGACTGCTGGCGGCAAATCTGCTCGCGCTGGGCGTCGACCGGCTCCTGCCCGCAACGCTCCTGCATCGATCGGTCGATCACGTGCTGTTCATTGCACTGCTCGCTGCGTGCGCGTCGGCCGCGTGGACCGGAAGCTTCGGCGGTCAAGACGATGCGCGCTACCATCTGATGGCGTACGCGAGCATGACGTTTTTTGCGCTGGCAAGCGCGGTGAGCGACTTTGCCGGTCTGGCGGCGTGGCCGATCTACTTTTTCCAAATCGGCGCACTGCTGCAGGCCGCACTGCTGACGCTTGCGCTGGCCAGCCGCTATTTCAAACTGGATCCGCTGACGGGCGTCAAGAGCCGGCGCGCATTCGACGAAGCGCTGATCCACGGCTTCCGCATCTCGCGCAAACAGCACGCAGGGCTGGCAGTCATCGTGGTTTCGATCCACGCGCTCAAGGAGTATGAGGCGCGCAACGGGCGCATGGCCGGCGACGCCATGCTGCGCCGGGTCGCCAACCTGTGTTCGGGATGCTGCCGCGACCGCGCCGACGTGTTCGCACGCTACGGCGACGAAGCGTTTGCCGCCATCATCCCGCGCGTGAGCAAAGATGATGCGGAAAGCATCGCGCAGCGGATGCGCGATCTCGTGGAAGACGCGTGTTTGACGACGGTGGGCATCGGCGTCTGCGCGATCGAAGAGGCCCATTCCGCCAAAGGCATCGTGCAGCGGGCAGCCCAGCGCAGCGCGCGCGACGCGATCGGCCGCGCCCGCATTCCCGACGCCGCCGCACTCTAAGCGCGCCGTGGGACATTTCGATCCGCCGCAGATCTTCATAGGATTTTTCGGCGCGATCATGCTCTATAACGCGCTGATCTATGCAATTACGCGAGATCCGCCCTTCGGCTGGTATGCCGCGCTGACGGCCAGCATGCTGGGCGTGCAACTCGTGCTCGACCCGTCGCTCGCGGGGCTTCCGCCCGGACAAGACGGCGGACTCCTGCGAACGTTCGCGCTCTGCGCCTATTTGATCTGCGTCGTGGGATTCGTGAGCTCGTACCTGCACCTGCGCAGCGAGGTGCCGCGCGTCGACGCGGTGCTCAAGATTCTGCTCGTGCTCAACCTGGGCGGCGTAGTATTGGAGCCGGTCCTCGCGCGATCGATCGCCCATACGGTTGCCGACGACGTGCTGCTGTTCGCGATGCTCGGCCTGTGCCTGTGGGCGGGTCTGCGCAGCGCCGCTATCGGCCGCGAGGATGCGCGCTACTACGTGCTCGCCTTTGCAGGCGCAATCGCCGGCGTCGCGATCAACGACTTCGCCGAAGACCTGCGCGCCGGCGGCGCGTTCCTGTACGCTTTCCCGGCAGGCGTCGCGTTCGAAGCGCTGTTTCTGGCCTTGGCGCTGGCCAGCCGCGTACGCTTTGCCGCATACGACGCGCTGACCGGCGTACGCAATCGGCGCGGGTTCGAAGAAGCATTGGGCTGTGCGTTTCGCGAGGCCGCGCGAACCGGATCGCCGCTGAGCCTGATCATGGTCGACGTGGACGGATTCAAAGAGTACAACGATCGTATGGGGCATCCCGCCGGCGACGCGCTGCTGCGGCGCATCGCGCACCAATGCGCGGCCTGCTGTCGCGGACGGTCCGACGTCTTCGCGCGCTACGGCGGGGACGAGTTTGCGGCCATTCTTCCGGGCGTGCAGGAGCGCGAAGCGCTGACGATCGCACAGCGCATGCGGGCGGCCGTGCTCGAACACTGCCCGGTCTCGATCACGACGGGGCTGGCGTGCTCGCGGGATGCGCGCAGCGCGCACGAACTGCTTTCGATGGCCGACGCGGAGCTCTACCGGGAAAAGCGCGCGCGCCCCGAACGCGCACCTTCACACGCCGCGCTGCACGCGGCATATCCGCGCTGACGTTACGCTCGTCCGGCGCGCCGCGCACCCGATAACAGGCGGTACACTTCGCGGCTTTTCGAGCGGCTGCCGATCTCTACCGATATCGCCGGCAGCGGGGCCCACGGGACCAGCTGCGCAAAATCGCCGATCTCCAATTGCGGCATCGATTCGATCGACAGCGCTTCAAGCGGCGCGATTTTGAGCTCGCGCAAGCTGCGCAAGCCGCGCACGCCCTGCAGCCGGATCGTTTTCAGCCGGCGGTTGCGCGAGAGATCGGGCAGCCGTTCCAGGTAGAGGTCGTGCAGTTCGAGCGTTTGCAGCCGTTCCAGCGCGCCGATGCCGTCGAGATCGTAGGGCGAATGTCTCAAAACCAGCCGCCGCAGCGAAGGCGCGGATCCCAAATCCGCAATGCGGAACGGGCGCGTCGCGTTCAGTTCTAGCTCCTCCAGTGCATGAAGCTCGCGCAGCACCTCGACCTGCGCGTGTGGGCCCTCCAGACGCAGCACCCGCAAGTGCGGCAAACGGGTAAGCGCGCGCAGATCGACGGTAGCGCTCGTCCGGCCCACATGAAGCGACCGCAACTGCTCAAACGCCTCGAGCGGCGGCTTCGCGCACAGATCGATGAGGTCCAGCGTCAAGGTTCGAACGGATGCGCTCACGCCTGCCAGCGATGCGAGATCGATGGATCCGTGCAGGCGCAATTCCAGGTCGCCGCGCGACTGCAGCAGCGTTGCGAGCATTGCGCAATCGGCCGGGGAGGGCGGCTCGCGCAGTTGAATTCGCGCTCCGAGGCCGAGATCGCAGAGCTGTGCCCACTCCAGCGGCGGGCGCAGCTCGCGCACCTCGAACGGATCTTGCCGGCGTTCTGCATCGAGTATCCTGAGCAGCAGCGCCTCCACTTGCGCCGCACTTGCGTACGGCTCGCGCTGGGGCGCGATCGGCCAGCGGGTGTGGTCGAAGGCGAGCGACCTCGCAACGATCGGCCAACGCCGATCCTCCAGCGGCGCGCCGCCGAAGTACGCGCTCAGTACCGCCGTCTGGTTGCCAAGGCTGCGAAGCACGCTTTCGGATACGGCACCGCGCGGCGCTTCGAAGAAATACCCGAACAAACGCGAGCGATCCGCGAACGCGATGATACCCAGCGCGGCGCGCTGCGGCCCGAGCGGAACGGTAAACCAATCGCCCTGCTTGTACCGTCGCTTCACGCCCCCGGAGTTCGGACGGCTGCGGCGAACATCCGCCGCGCATGAAACGAAGCGGACAGCGCTTCGATGCGACGTACGGCGTCACGACCGAAGGCGTCATCTTTCTGGGCGATCTCGACCCGGACGCCGTGGGTGATGCGCTCGCCGACGCGACGCACTACGAGCCCACGCCCGTCGCAGATTTCGAGGCGCTGATCGGCGCGCTTCCCGTTCCGCTGCGCGAACTGGTCTTCGTCGACGTCGGGTCGGGTTTGGGCCGAGCGGTCCTCCTCGCGTCGCGGCATCCGTTCAAGCAGGTGGTCGGCGTGGAAGTCTCGCCCGCGCTCTGCGAGATCGCGCGCGACAACCTCGTTCGCTGGCGCCGTTCGGGTGCACAATTGGCATGCAAAGACCTGCGCATCATTTGCAGCGACGCGGCGCACTTTGCGTTCCCGCCGGGCGATCTGGCAGTGTACTTGTACAATCCGTTCGGGGAGGCTTCGGTCGAACGCCTGGCCGATCGGCTCGCGGCGCGTCCCTCGAACGCCTTCGTGCTCTATCATACGCCCGTGCATCGGGCTGCGTTCGACGTACGGCCCGAGTACCGGGAAGTAGCCGATGTAGGAGCCGGCGTGGTCTATCGAACGGTCCCAAAAGGCCCACAGGAGGGCCTCCCGCGCCATAAGAAGCGCGCTCATCTCGCATGAAACGCTTATCCGCACTGATCCTCCTGATCGCCGCCGGCTGCGCGGGCCGAGTTGCCGGAACGGTGCCCGCCGCCGCGGACGCACGCGCGCAGAGCGTTACGGGCACGATTCCATACGGCGTGATCCAGCACGTCGTGATCATCGTGCAGGAGAATCGTTCGGTCGACAATCTCTTCAACGGCCTTCCCGGCGCGGACACGGTAACGAGCGGTAAGGATTCGCACGGCAACACGATCTCGCTGCAGCCTATTTCCATCTCGGCACCGTACGACATCGATCATCGCCACGGCGCCTTCACGACCGAATACGACAACGGCCGCATGGACGGCTTCGACAAGGTGATGATCGACGGAAAGAACGCGCCCAAAGACGCGGCATACGGATACGTTCCGCAATCGCAAGTCCAGCCGTACTTCGACATGGCCGAACAATACGCGTTTGCCGATCGCATGTTTCAGTCGAACTCCGGCGACAGCTTGGCCGCGCACCAATACGTCATCGCGGGTACGGCGGCGGTCAGCGCGCAAAGCCGCTATTACGCGATGAACAACCCCAAGGGAGCCACGTACGCCGTGGGCGGCTGCGATTCGCCCAGCGGCACCCTGGAATCGCTGATCGACGTCGACACCAACGATCAGTCGCAGAGCGCCTTTCCGTGTTTCGACCACCCGACCCTAATGGATCTGCTCAGCAATGCGGGCGACACGTGGCGCTACTACGAGTCGCGCCGCGGCCCGGGGATTTGGAACGCGCCCGACGCGATCTCGCACATCAGATACGGGCCGCTGTACGGCAACGTCGTCGCACCCAACAGCGCGTTCTTGAAAGACTTGGCCAACGGCAAGCTCGCGAACGTCACGTGGGTGATCCCCAATGCGCTGCAATCCGATCACCCGCGGCAGACCGACGGCAGCGGGCCTTCGTACGTCGCCCAGATGGTCGACGCGGTGGGTCAAAGCAAGTTCTGGCCGAATTGCGCGATCTTCGTCGTGTGGGACGACTGGGGCGGCTGGTACGACCACGTCGCGCCGCAGCAGTTCAACTACTACGAACTCGGGTTCCGCGTGCCGTTGATCGCGATCTCGCCCTATGCTCGTTCCGCCTACGTCTCACATACGCAGCACGAGTTCGGCAGCATCCTCAAGTTCGTGGAGGAAGCCTTCAACCTGGGATCGCTCGGCTACACCGATGCCAGGGCCGACGACCTGAGCGACATGTTCAACTTCGGCCGGCGCGCGCGCGCGTTCAAAAAGATCCCGTACCCGGCGTCCGTGCAGACGCTGCAGCGGGATGCGCTGGATACCAGCGGACCGGACGACGACTTCTAGGCGTTGCCCAGCATGCCGCGGTCTTTCTGCGAATAGATGTTCTGCAGAATTCCCACCGCGATGAAATTGGTGACGATCGCCGATCCGCCGTAGGACATAAAGGGCAGCGGAATGCCCGTGATCGGCATGATGCCGATCGTCATGCCCATGTTGACGACGATGTGAAAGGCGAACATGCCGACGATGCCCGCCGCCAGCAGAAAGCCGAAGCGGTCGCGCGCGGCGAGCATGGCTTGAACGCCTCCGAACAGGAAGGCGCCGTACGCCGCGATCAGCGCCACGACGCCGAGAAACCCCAGTTCCTCGGCAACGACGGTGAAGATAAAATCGCGCGAATGCTCGGGCACGAAGTTGAGCTGCGTCTGGGTGCCGCGATGCAGCCCTCGGCCGAACCACTCCCCGCTTCCGACCGCGATCTTGGATTGGTTCAAGTTGTAACCCGCGCCTTGCGGATCGGCCTTGGGATTGATGAAGACCAGCAGCCGGGCTTTTTGAAACGGTTTGAGGATGAAATTCGTACCGACCGTGAACGCGGCGGTGGCCGCCACGCCCGCCGCATACAGCAGAAAATAGCGCATCTTTTCGAGCCCGAAAAAGAGCTGCGTGCTCAAGATAGCCAAAAACACCAGCGTGGTTCCCAAGTCGGGTTGTTTGACCACGAGCAGTGCAGGCACGCCCACGGCAAGCAGCGGACGCAGCAGATCCTCGATCCGGTAGAATGGCCAGCGGCACAACCCGTACGCGATCGATATCGCCAAAATCAGCTTGGCCGGCTCAGAAGGCTGAAACGTCCCGAGCGGACCGAGCGAGATCCAGCGCTGCGCGCCCATCGCCTGATGCCCGCCCTTGAGCACGAACGCCAGCAGCAGCAGGTTGGCAACGTATAAGCCCGGAGCCCATCGCTGAAAGTTGCGGTAATCGATGCGCGAGAAGACATACATCGCGCCGATGCCGACGATCGCATAGAAGATCTGCTTTTTGTATTCGGACGCGGCGCCCGCCGAATGCAGATTTGCGGACTGGATGGCGACGATGCCGAAGAGCGAAACCGCGACCGCGGTTGCGATCAGCGGCCAATTGACCGTTCGGATGTATCGCCGTGCGGCGTACGGCAATGCGATGGAAGCCATCACTCCCCTTATCGGCTCTTGAGCGCGCGCGGCCCTGTCAGCCGAGCGCGCAGCGGTCAGCCTGCCGTATTCTTGCGGCGCCGCCGGCGCGGACGCGCGCCGTTCTTCGCAGTCACCGCCCGGGGTTTGGCGGCTGCGGGCGTCTCGACCGAGATTGCGGCGTCGTCGGAGGGCGCGGCCGCCGTTTGCGGGAGTTCGGCGGCGGCAGGCTCGGGCTCCGCGGGCACTTGCGCAGGCACAGGCGCCTCTACGTGACCGTTCGTCGACCCGTTGGCGGCATGCGCGGCTGCTGCGCCGTTGCGCGCTACGCCCGTGATCGGGATGTTCGCAAGCATCGCCAGCGCTTTGTCCTGATGTTCGAAATGCACGTCGATGCGGTCGCGGTCGACCTCGACGTAGTGCGAGATCACGTCGACCAGGTCGCGCTTCATCGCCTCGATCATCTCCGGAGCGAGCGAGAGGTGATCGGACATGAGCACCAGGCGCAGCCGCTCTTTGGCGGTTGCCCCGGACGTCTGACGGCCGAAGAGCCGGTTGAAGAACTCAATCATCGTCAGCGGCGTCCTCCGAAGAACGAGCCCAGCCGTTCCATGAACGACTCCTTGTACTCGACGGTCGGTGCCGGAACGTCCTCACCGGCAAGACGCGCTGCGATCGCGTGGTAGGCCGACGCGGTCGGAGAATCGCTTCGCAGTGCGAGCGGTTCGCCTTTATTCGTCGAGACGATGACTTCGGGTTCGTCGGCGATCACGCCGAGCAGCGAAAGGCGCAGGATGGCGTTGACGTCCTGCACCGATAGCATCTTCCCTTTGCGCACGAGATGCGGACGCACGCGGTTGATGACCAATTGGGGTTCGAACCGGTTTCCGAGCAAGCCGACGACGCGGTCGACGTCGCGCACCGCAGAGACTTCGGGCGTGCAGACGACGATCGCCTCCTGCGCTCCGGCGACGGCGTTCTTGAATCCGCGTTCGATGCCGGCCGGACAATCGATGAGCACGTAGTCGAACCGTTCGCGCAGCGACTGCACCAGCGCGATCATCTTATCGGTGTCGACCTCGTCCTTCTCGCGCGTTTGCGCTGCGGCCAGCAGGTACAGCGTCGACGAATTCTTGTCGCGCACCAGCGCTTCTTCGAGCGGAACGAGTTCCTCGAGCACGTCCAGAACGTGGTGCTTGACGCGGCTCTCCAGTCCGAGGACGATGTCCAGGTTACGCAGGCCGACGTCCGCGTCGACCAGCGCGACCCGCGCTCCGCGCCGCGCGAGCGCAGTGCCGAGGTTTGCGGTCGTGGTCGTTTTGCCCACGCCGCCCTTTCCCGACGTAATGACGATTGCGCGCCCGAGCGCGGCGGTGGATGCGCTCAGCGTCTGTTCGTCTTGCGTTTGAAGTACTTGCATCTCAGCCTGCTTTTAGCGCGCCCAGAAGGCGACCGAAGAATCCGGGAGTGTCAAGGTTGGTAAAGGGCACGAGTTCGCCTTCCAGACGGCGCGCGATCTTTTCGTAGATCGAGCGCAGCCGGTTACCCTCGCCGAGCACGATGGGTTCGCCGCGGTTGGTCGTATCGATCACTTCTTCGTCGTCGGGAATAATGCCGAGCAGCTCTGCCGACAGGATCTCGCAGACGTCGTCGACCGAGAGCATGTCGCCGCTGCGCACCATGTCCGGCCGAATCCGGTTGACGATGAGGCGCACCGGCATCGCGCGCTCGGCCAGTTTTCCGATGACGCGGTCCGCGTCGCGAATCGCGCTGACTTCCGGTGTGGTCACCACGACGGCTTCGGCCGCGCCGGCGACCGCGTTGCGAAAGCCGCCTTCGATGCCGGCCGGACAGTCGATGAGCACGTAGTCGGCAGTTGCGGCCAGATCGTCGATTACCTTGCCCATCTGCTCGGGCGTCACCGCATCCTTGTCGCGAGTTTGCGCGGCCGGCAAAATCGCCAGCGAATCGAACCGCTTGTCCTTGATCAGCGCCTGGCGCACTTGGCAGCGGCCTTCCACGACTTCGACCAAGTCGAACACGATGCGCTTCTCCAGCCCGAGCACCAGATCGAGATTACGCAGACCGATGTCCGCATCGACGAGCACGACGCGTTTGCCGGCTTTGGCGAGCGCGGCGCCGACGTTCGCCGTCGTCGTCGTCTTGCCGACGCCGCCCTTTCCCGAAGTGAAGACGATTTTGCGAGCGCTCACTGTTGTGCGGTCCCCCTTGGAGAGATTGCGATCCGTCCGTCGCGGATAAATGCGGTCTGAACGCCCGCGATGCGCGCTTCGCCCGCAGCCTCGGCAGCGATGCACGCGGCGATGCGCAGCTGCGTGGGCGCGAAATCGACGGCATGGACGCGCGCCTCCGCGTCGCCCTGCGCTCCGGCGTGCGCGACGCCGCGCAGCGCGCCGAACACCACGATGTCGCCCGTCGCGACGAGCTCGGCGCCCGGATTGACGTCGCCGACGACGACGATATTGCCGTCGTGATGAAGCGCCTGCCCGCCCCGAAGCGTGCCCACATGATACAGCGTGCCCTCGACCGGCTCGGACGGCTCGTCGGGCGCGGGAAGCGCCGAAGGCGGGGGCTGCGCGAAGACCACCCGGCGCACGCTGGTTTCGCCCGAGCGCCGCCGCGTCGCGATATCGGCGCGGGCACCGGCGAAATCGGCAACGAGCGAGCGGGCAGCGTCGGAGAGCTGCACCTCACGTTTGGGCCGCAGCGCGCGCCGGCGCGCGAGCTCTTCGCCGCCGTCGTCGTCGGCGCGGTGGACGAACCGCAACCCGGCCGCCTGAGCCAGCGGTTCGAGGTGCTCGAGGCCGCTCAGAACTTCCAGGCCGACGCCGTGATCGTTGAGCAGCGAGCCGAGCCGGTGCAGCTGATCGCCCGTAATCGTCGAATCGCCGACGGACGCGACAGCAGAGGCCCCGGTGTAAAACCCCGGCCGCTCGTCGAGTTTGCCTTGCAGTTCGGCCAGCGCATCCTCGAAGTCGCGTCCGCCGAGCGCGATCTCCAGGCCCATCCCTTTGCCGCGCAATACCGCCATTGCAGGCGCGGTTCGAACGCCCGCGGAGCGACCCTGCGCCCTCCACAGGGGCCTCACAAGTTGATCCGGCTTATCCACAGACCCTGCACACGGGCAAACGCTCGAGGAACGCGGTAACATAGAGAGGGCAGGGCGCGTTCAAGATGTGTGCCCGCCAACCGGCCTGCCCCCGCAGGCAGAGGAAACGAAAAGGTCATGCTTCGTCGCATCATTCCGCTCACGCTCATTTTCGCACTGATCGGTGCCATATGCCCGTCACCGGCACTGGCCGTCTCGACGCAGACGGAGATCGAAATGGGCCGCGCCTACGATCAGCAGATCGTCCAGAGCAACGTGGTCGAAACCGATCCCCTGATCGTGCAGTGGGTGCAGAGCGTCTCGAACAAGCTGTGGGCGGAGACCGCGCGGCGCGACGTACCGTACAACATCAAGATCCTCAAGGACAACTCGATCAACGCCTTCTCGACGCTCGGCGGATACGTGTACGTCAACTCGGGACTGCTCGATTTCGTGCAGTCCGACGACGAGCTGGCCGGAGTCATCGGCCACGAAACGGGCCACATCGAACGGCGTCACGTTCTGACGACGCAAACCAAAGCCAATATTCTCAACCTGCTCTTCGGCATCGCGTCGCTCTTTTCGCCGTTCATCTATAATTTCGGCAATCTGCTCGAAGCGGGCGCCATCTCGAAGATTCAGCGCACCGACGAATTGCAGGCCGATCAGTACGGCCTGTTGCTGATGTCGCGCGCCGGCTACGATCCGCAAGCGATGCTTTCGATGCAGCAGCATCTGGGCGCGCTCGAAGGCGAGCATAACGATCTCGTCTCCAAGTACTTCCAAGATCACCCCGGCTCGAGCGCGCGCGTCGCGCATCTGCTCGGCTATTCCGAACTGGATCCGACCAAGACCACGTCGCAAGAACGTTTGGTTTGGGCGCTGCACGACCTCGACGAAGCGCGCTACAACATCGCCTCGATGGAACTGCACAAGATCTTGGATACCGACCCGCACAACCCGGAAGCGCTGCTGGCCATGGGGCAGGCGCAGCTGGCGCTGGGGCTGACGAGCAAGAGCGAGCAAACGCTGGGAGAGCTCGCGCAGAGCTCGTCGCCGCAGGTCAAAGCTGCCGCGCAGCAGCGGATCGAGGCGCTGCGGGCGATGGAAGTGCACAAGATCGATCTGACCCGCCCGAACCTTGCGGATCTGCGTACGCGCATGGATCAGGCGCAGTCCGCGCAGTCGCAAGCGGTCGCGCAGGTCGGCGCACGCCGCGACGAAGGCCACAGCCAACTCAAGTCGCTGCGCAACCGCTTGGACACGATCAGCTACGAGATTCCCGACTTTAGCCGCATTCAAGTCAAACCCGGGTCGCGGCTGGAAGCGATCGAGAAGAACTTGAACGGCATGGCGCGTTCGGTCAACAGCGCGCTGGCCGATGCCGGTCAGGCGATCGACCAGGTCGGCACGGTCGACGCCAAGACGAACAAACCGACGGGCCTGCTCAAAGAGAATGCAGACATTCTCTCCGAGATGCAGGCGCCGCTGAATGCCGCGCCTATCCCGTCCGATTCGATCGCCGTCTTCCCGTCGTATCCGCAGATGCTCGGCGAACTGGCGGGCGCGGACAGCGACATGGTTCGCGCGGTCGATGCGGGGCGCGCATCGGCGATGCAGCTGGACGTCGCGCTGGGCGATCTCGATGCGTTCATCAAGCGGCTCCAGCAAGTGCAGCTGGGCTACTTCGGCGACATCGGCGAGATGGATTATCAAGGGCTGGTTCCGTACATGCAGAAGGCGCAGGCCTCGCTCGGGCAGGCGGCAGTCTCGGCGTCGCAGGCCGACCAGCTCTACGACATGGCGCGTTCGCGTCAACTCGCGGCGCGGATCACCCTGCTCGGCCTTGGCACCTCGCCCCAGCGCTACGAAACGCTGCGCAAAGCGATCAACGTGCGCTGGAACGTGGACGATCTGTCATACATCGATATGCTGCACGACAACGTGACTCCGGGCGATCTCACCGCGGCCTCAATCGTGGCGGCGGACATCCACACAACCCCGCAGGCGATCATCCGCGAAGCGCACGACACCGGCCGCACGGTCGTCGACGTGGCGAACGCCCACGGCATGCATGCCGAGGCGCTCGAGATCTTCATGGGGCTGGTGTATCTGGACTACACCGACGATCCGGCGAAGGAAGCGCATCCCGCGGGTCCGCCGTCGGGGCAGCAGTCGGACGCCTAGCGGGAACAATCGGCGTCCCGGCGGGTAGTAAGCGTAGTATGGCAGCAAGCAGCGATATACTCCGCCTCGTCCGCAAGGGCATCGACGTCAAGAAGGTCCACGCGCACACGCGCAAGCCTTTCCGATTCTACTTGTGCGGCGATCCCGCGCTGGTCGCGGAGATGCGCGCCGTGCTGCTCTCGGGGCACGATCAAAGCGTTCCGCCCGATGCGGCCGCGTGTCTTGAGACACTGCATCTGTATTCGCCTCAGCCCACGCTTGCCGGCGAGGCCCAGCTGGTGCTCTTCATGGGCCGGCGCGGGGACGCGGCCGGCGCGGACATGAATCTGCTCGGTTCGCTGCGTCTGCCGATCTTGGCGATTACTGTCGAGGAAGGCGCCGCTGCGTCGGGGCCGCCCTCACCGCCTGCGCGCGGCAGCTCTGCCGAATACATCGTTCCGTCGCTCACGCGTGAGGCGTTGCGCGGACGCGTGCTGCCGCACATCGTCGAATGTTCCAAGGGCGTCGAGATCGCGGTCGGGCGGCGCCTGCCCATCCTGCGCGAAGCGGTAGCGGCAAAACTCACGCGCGACGCTGCCGGCAACGCGCTGAAGATCGCGCTGGCCAGCGCGGTGGTCGATCACATTCCGCTCGTGGGTCTGGTGATGGGCGTTTTCGCATCGGCCGGCGACATGGTGGCCATCACGGGCATTCAGATGATGCTCATGCTGCAGATCGAAGCTGCATACGGACGCGATCCGGACGTCCAGCGCATGTGGCAGCTCTTGCCGGTGATCGGCGGCGGCTTCGGATGGCGATCACTCGCGCGCGAGCTCTCGGGTTTCATTCCCGTTGCGGGCATTGCGATTAAAGGCGCGATCGCCTACGCCGGCACGATCGTCGTCGGCGAGAGCGTCACGTTCTATTATCAACAGGGGCGCCACATGAGCGCGTCCGACGCGCGCGCCCTCTACGAGAGCACTAAGAGCGAGGCGATGACCTTTGCGCGCGACCTGCTCAAACGCTTTTTAAACCGCTGACCCGTTCGAGCAGCGCCTCGTCGTCGAGGCGCCGCAGGTCGGGGGCGACGTGCGGCCGCACCCGGTCGGCCAGCCGAATCGCCAAATTCGCGCGCACGCTGCGCGCCATCGAACGCCGCCGCGTCAAAAACCGTTCGATGAGCGCGCGATCTGGTTCGGAAACGCCGTAGAATTCGAGGCTCGAAGCTTCGCTGCGGGTGACGATGCTCTCGAGCGTTGCGACGGGCGCGTCGCGGACCACGATGGTTCCGGCGGCGAGATCCCCAAGGCGCTTGTTCAGCGGCGAAGCGATCGCGGATATCGCGCTCAAAACGTAAAAGCCGAAGCTGAACTCGCCGACGCGCACGAGGTTGCGAATCGCCGCGGCACCCGCGTCCATCGGGTAACCGCCGTCGCGAACGACGCGCAAGCCCAGCAGCCGTTTCCCCGGCGTTTGTCCGTTCCAGAGCGTCTCGAAGGCGATGAAGTATCCGAACAGGACCGTGAACACGATAGCGATGAGGATGGCCACGCCCACGGATGCCGGCGCCGAAACGTGCTCGCTCGAACCGGGGACCTGCGAGGCCGCCCAGCCGATGCCGAAAAAAATTGCGGCCAAGATCGCTGCTTGAATCGCCATATCGACCGCGACCGCGAGGAAGCGGCTTCCCAAGCCGGCCAGTTCGTAGGAAAAGGCGATGCTTTCCGGCGTGCGCACGGAAACCGAGCGATCCACGCGCACGGCTTCGGCCCGCGAAAAAGAAGCCCTAGGGCGGCGCCCGGCGGACCGTGAAAAGCGCGGCATGGAAGCACACGTGCAGCTGCGTCCGGTGATCGAGAGTGACTTGGATGCGTTGGATGCATTCGGGCGATCGCAAGACGACGCGGGCGCGTTTCAGTGGTACGGCTTCGCACCTTCGTACGTGCGCAGAAAGTTCGCCGAAGGCACGCTGCTCGGTCCGGCGGGCGGCACGCTGACGGTCGTCGCCGAGGGCGATCCCGCCGGAACGGTGGATTGGTTTAAAGCGTCGTGGGGACGCGAAGAATCTGCGTGCTGGCGCATCGGCGTCGCGATTCTGCCCGGCATGCGAGGCCGCGGCATCGGCACGCAAGCCCAGCGTCTGCTGGTCGACTACTTGTTTGCGCACACTCGGGCCGAGCGAATCGAAGCGTTTACCGATAAAGCCAACCGCGCCGAGCGTCGCGCACTCGAGAAGATCGGATTCTGCGAAGAGGGCGTTCTTCGATCGGCGCAGTGGCGCAACGGCGC
>DASRDE010000146.1:0-5052 GCA_035652755.1 Vulcanimicrobiaceae bacterium
GGGATTGCCGCCTGATGCAGCACGCAGTCGACGCCGCCGAAGAACGCGGTCATGCGGCCGACGTCGGCCAGATCGATCTCCTCGAACTCGATCGCGTCCCAATAGCCGTCCAAGTTCTCGCGCTTGCCGGTGGCAAAATTATCCAGCGCGCGCACGCGATGCCCGGCCTCGAGCAGCGCCCGCACCAGGGCCGACCCGATGAAGCCGGCCGCGCCGGTGATGAGAAACGTAGCCATCTGGGTGGATTGTAGCCGGGAGGGCTGCGGCGGGGACAGGCCGGGAAGGCCCAGCGTTCGGGGCTGAGCGGTACGCGCCGTCCCTTTACGGCTGGAGCCGCGCGAGCGTCCAGCCGGCAGGCGAGCGGGTGAACTGCAGGCGGTCGTGCATGCGGTTTGCCCGCCCTTGCCAAAACTCCACGCGGACCGGCCGCAGGCAATAGCCGCCCCACGAGTGCGGACGCGGCACGTCGCCGCCTTCGAAGCGTGCCTCGTAGTCCGCGACCCGCTGCTCGAGGATCTCGCGGCCTTCGACCGCCTCGCTCTGTTCGGAGGCCCAGGCGCCGATCTGGTGGCCGCGGGGGCGCGAAGCAAAGTAGGCTTCGGACTCCTCCTCCGGGATCCGATCGACGTCGCCTTCCACGCGGACTTGCCGCTCGGCTTGCGGCCAATAAAAGACCGCGGCCGCGCGCGGCATCCGCGCGAGGTCGTGCGCTTTGCGGCTGAAGTAGCTCGTGTAGAACGTCAAGCCGCGTGCGTCCAAACCGCGCAGCAGCACGATGCGTCCGCTCGGGTAGCGTTCGCCCATCGTGCACAAGCACATCGCATTGGGCTCGGGGTTGCCGGCATCGCGCGCCTGCGCGATCCACAACCGCAGCTGCTCGATCGGATCGCTCATCACCGCGTCTTCGATCAGCTCGCCTTTAACGTACGATCGCCGCATTGCGGCCAAGTCCAACTCGTTCATCGGCCTGCACCGTTCATGGATAGCGCCCGGCGCCGATTCCTGCCAGCACTGCAAGCGCCATCAAGATCCCCCCGCCCATTGCGGCCGGCAGCGAAAGGTCGACCAGCGCGGGCGTGAAAAGCGTCGATCGCCCCAAGCGCGCGAGCGCGCTGCGCAACTGCGCTGCATCATCCGCGCGGCTGTATGCACCGCCGGCAGCCTGCGCATACGCGCGCAACGCTTCTTCGTCGATGCCCGCCGTTTCGAGCGTTCCCGGAACGAGCGCGCCGCTGTTCGTGCCGATGCCGACCGTATAGAGCGGAATGCGGGCGGCGCCCAGCGCCTGCGCCGATTGCAGCGGATCGCTCCCCGCGTTATTTTCTCCGTCGGTGATCAGCACGACGAGGCGGTGTCCGCGCCGGGGCAGCATGCGCTGCGCCATCGACAGCGCGTCGCCGATCGCCGTCGCGCCGTTGGGCTCGGGAATCTGCGCCAGCGCGTCGCGCAGCTGAGCGCGATCCCGCACGGGTTGAACGATCGCTTGCGCGCTGCCGGCAAACGAAACGATGCCGACCGCCGTGCCGTCCGGGGTTGCGTCGATGAAGGCCCGCAGTGCGGCAAGCGCCGCTGCAGCCCGCGTGGGCTGCACGTCGGTGGTGCGCATCGAACCCGACGTGTCGACGCACAAGACCACGCTGCCGTCTTTGACGGGAACGGCGGCGCGAACGTGCGGGCCGCTCGCCGCGAGCACAACCAGCGCGACAGCCGCGATCCACGCCGCACCAAGCGCGCGAGCCGGCCACGCGGGCGCGCCAATGGACGCCACCAGAAACGGCAGATGCGAATACCGCAGCTGCATTGCGCTGCGCCGCCGCTCCGCCGCGCGATAGGCCAGTGCGAACGCGACGACCGCCGGAACGGCCGCAGCGATCAGCCACGGATGCGAAAGCGTCATCGAAAGCCGAAGGCGCGGAGCACGGCAACCGCACCGTCCTCGTCGCAGTCAAACGTTCCAAAACGCCAGTTCGCCCGCGCAAGACGTTCCTGGAGCTGCGCCTCGCGCTCGGAAACGGCGCGCGCGTACGCGGCGGCCTGCGCGCGTCCGACGTACAGCGATGCGGCCGAGCCGCTCTCGGCATCGCGCACGCGCACGAATCCGCGCAGCGGCAAGTTCCCGTTCCAGGGATCCGCTGCGGCCAGCGCCGTGCAGTCGAAGCGCCGTCCCAAGACAATCAGGAGCTCGTCGTCGTGCGGGAGGTCCCAGAAGTCGCTGACCACGAGCAGCGCCGCGCCGCGCGGCAACGTCACCGCGGCAACGTCGAGCGCCTCGACGGTCATGCATCGATCCGCCGCGAGCGCGCAGCCGAACCACGCGTCCGCGGCTTCCTGCGCGGCGGCCGAAAAGGGCCGCAATCGCCCGGCTTGCATCGAAGCCGATTGGTCGACCATCGCTGCAAGCGTGAGCGCGACGTCCTCCAGAATCACGCGCGTCTGCAGCGCGCCGGTGCGCGCAGTCGCCGCCCAATCGACGCGGCGAACGTCGTCGCCCGCGGCGTACTCGCGCAGCTCGACGAATTCGTAGCCGTCCCCGCGAAAGAGCGTCGGCGATCCGGCGCCGCTCAGCCGCGGACGGCGCCGCCCGCGCAGCAGCGCTTCGCGCAGCAGTTTCACGGTGCGGCAACGCTCGCGACGATATCGGCGACGAGCGCTTGCGGATCGACGCGGTCGATGAGCACCTTATGCGTGAAGGCGACGCGGTGTCCGAGCACGAGCGGCGCGATGCTGCGCACGTCGTCCGGCAGAACGAAATCGCGGCCGCCGATCAGCGCCTTCGCACGTGCGGTAAACATCAGCGCGAGCGTGGCCCGCGGACTCGCGCCGCGCGCGACGTACGGACTGCTCGCACGCGTCGCGAAGACGAGATCCACCACGTAGCGTTTGATCTTGTCGTCGACGTGCACGGCGCGCGCTTGCCGCCGCCACGCCAGCACGTCCCGCAGCGTCGCCGCGCCCCGAACCAGAGCGGTCTCTTCCATCGCGAAACGCTCCAGGATGGCGCGCTCTTCGTCGCGCGACGGAAAATCCAAACCGACTTTGAGCAGAAAGCGGTCGAGCTGCGCGAGCGGCAGCGCGTAGGTTCCGTCGGCGTCGAGCGGATTCATCGTCGCGAGCACGATGAACGGATCGGGCAGCGGATGCGTCTGCGGACCGATCGTGACTTGGCGCTCCTGCATCGCTTCGAGCAGCGCCGACTGCACTTTCGCAGGAGCGCGATTGATCTCGTCGGCGAGGACCACGTTGGCAAAGATCGGCCCGAGCACGGTCGTGAACGCCGTTTCGCGCTGATCGAAGACGCGCGTTCCGATTACGTCCGCGGGCAGCAGATCGGGTGTGAATTGCACGCGCTTGAAACTGCCGTCGAGTGCCGCGGCGAGGGCGCGGCAAGCCAGCGTCTTGGCTAACCCCGGGGGCCCTTCGAGCAGGACGTGGCCGTCCGCCACCAAGCCGAGAACGAGCGCTTCGACCACGGCGCGCTGGCCGACGATCGTATGGGCGAGCGCGTCGAGCACGCTGCGCGGCGACGGCGCGATCACGTCCGTACTCCGCCGGGAGCTGCGTGCAGGAACTCGTCGATCGCGCTTTGGAGCCGCTCGTCGTCGATAAAGGCCGCGCGTTCGATCCGCGCGGCGGCCTCTCGCTGCGCCTGCGGCGCGCTTCGTAACCGATGCTCGACGTCGCCGAGCGTCTCTCCCGGCGATGCTCCGGCCGCACGCCAGATCGCGGAACGCACCTCGAGCACGGCAGCGCGGCTGCGCCGGTCGCGAAGACGTTCGATCGCCTGCGAAAGCGTATCGACAGGCGCCGGCGCGGGCGCCGGCGGCGACGGCGGCGGTTGAACCGGTTGCACGCGCGGCGAACGCGCCTTTCGCCTAAAGAGCAGCACGACGATCGCAACGATCGCTGCGAGCGGCAGCAGCGTATACGCGACCAAGCCCAAGAAGGCGCGAACGGGCGACCACACGTCGAGCAGCGGGCCGCCTTCGACGTTCAGCACGAGATCGTTCGAGATAAATCGTTTGGGCTTACCGTCTCGTGCATCGATCGCATCCATCTTTGCCGCGCCGATGCGCAGCGGACCGCGCGCATGCGCCTCGAGCGTAAGCGTTTCGCGATAGAGCGTCCCCTGCGCGCCGTGCACGGTCGATCGCTCGTCACCGAGCTCTTCGGGGCCGAAGAACGCGGGGAGATAGACGTTTGGAAGGGTCGGAACGTTTTCTTTCACGCCGATGCTGATCGTGACCCGAAACGGCACGCCGAGGCGCGGCGACGGCGTGTCGCTGGTCAGCGACATGCTCCGCACGTGCAGCGCGATTAGAGCAGCGGCTGCAACCATTCGGCGAACAGGCGCCGCGCATCGAACGGTCCGGGCGATGCTTCGGGATGAAATTGCACCGCGGCCACGGGAAGGTCGCGGTGGCGGAACCCTTCATTCGTGCCGTCGTTCAAGTTCACCATCGTTTGCTCCAGTACCGCGGGCAAGCTCGCGGCGTCGACCGCGTAGCCGTGATTGTGCGCAGTGACGATCACGTCGCCGCGCTGCAGATCCTTGACGGGCTGATTGCCGCCGCGATGCCCGTACGGCAGCTTGAACGTGCGCGCACCGCACGCCAGCGCGAGCAGCTGATGCCCCAAGCAGACGCCGTACATCGGGCGCTTGCCGAGCATCGCGCGCAGCGTATCGATCGTCTGCGGAAGGTCCGTCGGGTCGCCCGGCCCAGGCGAGATGAAGACCGCCTGCGGATCGTGACCGAGTATATCGCCCGCGGGTGCGTCGTACGGTACGACGGTGACGCGCGCTCCCAGCGCAAGCAGCTCGCGAAGGATCGCGCGCTTGACGCCGCAATCGATCAGCACGACGCGCGGCCCGCTGCCGTTGCCTTCGACATGCTCGGTTCGCGCGGCAACGCTGGGGACGAGATCTTTGGTGCTCGCTCCGCGTACGAACTGCGCCAGGCGCGTCTCCGCGTGCGCGAGCGCTTCTTCGCCCACCGCAAGCGCGGCCCAAATGGTGCCGTGCTCGCGCAGCGTGATCGTGATCGATCGCGTATC
>DASRDE010000147.1:0-4246 GCA_035652755.1 Vulcanimicrobiaceae bacterium
GCGACGGCGAGCTGAAGAGCCAGCCACGTCGGAATCAAATAGCGTGCGATCGTTGACCAGTGCGCGTGCTCGACCGCGTCGCGTCCGATGAAAAGCGCGGCCGGCAAGAGGGCTAAAACTGCGATGAACTGCCACTGCGCCGGCGCGGCGTACCTGCGCGCGACGTACAGCGAGGCTGCCGTCAAAGCGAGAAAGAGCGCGCCGACGGGGGCGAAGGCCAAACTGAGCCATTCCAGATCGAAGAACTGCGCGCTCGCGTTGTACAGCCACTTCACGAACATCAACCGAAGCGGATACGGCGTTCCGCCCCAATCCAGCTCCGTATTGACCATTCCGCGGTGAGCGGCGAGAACCGTGATCCAGGGCGCGTACAGCAGTAGCGAGAGCGCCAGCGCACCAAAACACCACAGGTACGCGCGTCCTTGCTCTTTGCGGCGAAGCAGCGAGTAACACAAATGCGACGCGGCGACGATCGCGAGCAGCAGGCTGGCGTATAACCCTGCGGCCATCGCAATTCCGTACAGCGCCCACGCCGCCGCGGTCCGGCCTCTGACGGCACGCAGGAACAGGTGCGAGGTCACGAGCGTCATTAGAACCGTGAGTGTATACGATCGCGCCTCGTGCGCGTACAGCACTTCGAATGGCGACAGGGCGAGAATAGCGGCGAAGATTGCGGCAATGCCGAGCGAGCCGAAGAGCTCCCACGCCAAACCGAATCCGGCCGCGATGCTCAAGACGGCCAAGGCGGCGCCGGCCACTCGGAAACTGACGATCGATCCGCCGTCCACTTGGATGGCCGCACGCTCGAGCAGGTAATACAGGGCTCCTTGATCGCTGTCTTCGGCGGCTATCGCTGCGATCGCCGACCCGGCTCCGCGATGCGGATCGAGCCGCTGCAGGCGGCGAAACTCGGCGGCCGTCCGGATGCGCCCGTCAAAAAGCGGGCGCAAGTCGCCGCGATCCAGGTGGCCGGTGGCGTGGAGCGCCGTGTACGCTTCGTCTTGCCAAAAAACTTTGCCGCCCAAATTCTCGAAACGCAGCAGGATGCCCGCCGCTACAACAAGGCCGAAAACCGCTGCCGCAACCGCCCGGCTCGTTCGGGCATGCTCGCGCGCGGCTATTGCTGCCATGCCGTCATTCTAAGGCGGCGCACGTGCTTCGCGCGACTGAACTGGGGCCAAACGGCGTAGGCATCTCGACCCTGAGCGGTCGCTCTTCGGCGCATGCGGACGAACGGCCAGCGGCTAACGGGAACCGAGCAGCGCACGCCCGTCGGCAACCACGCGCCCCAGGAAAGCCCAGTACACCGACGCGTCCTGCGCTGTCGGCACCAGGATCTCGCGTATGCGCACCGCAGCGCTTCGCGAGAAATACCAGACCGCAGCGATTTGGCCGCAAACGTACGCGGCCGTCGAGCCGATGGCTGCACCCATCATCCCCATCGACGGAACGAGAGCGACGCTGATGGCGATGCAAACCGCCGCAGCCGCGGCTGCCAGCCACATCGCCACTTCGGGGCGGCCGAGCTTGAGGGTGAAGTAGCTCGACATCGGGCTGCCCAGCGAGAGCGCGAAGACGCCGACCAGGATCATCCGCAGGACCGGTACGACGGGCAGGAACGCGGTTCCATAGAGCAGGTGCACGATCGGATAGGCGAATGCGAAGAGCACGCCGCACACGGCAAACGCGACGAGCAAGTTGTTGCGCACGCACCGCGCGGTCAGATGCGCCGCCGCCTCGCGGTCGAGCGAGCCGATATGCGGCGAGGTCACCAATGCCGCAACCTGCGTCGGTACCAGCAAACTCTCCGCCGCCGAAACGGCGACGGTGTACATGCCCAACGACGCGGCGTTGGTCATAATGGCAACGATGTACAGGTCGGCGCGATAGTTGAGCAGCGAGATCAGCTGCACGAAGCCGACCTTGACGCTAAAGCGCGCGAATGTGCGCACGGGCGGCGGATCGCCCGGTTCCAGGGCGCGTGCGTGCCAGACCATCCAGGCCACCCCGAAAATTGCTACCGCGGTGCTGGCGACGATCCAAACGGTAATTGCAACGCCGGCGGTGCGCGCGACTAGGAGCAATCCGGCAGCCATCAGCGCAAAGGTCGTGAGCGTCACGGCGACGTTGAGCGTGGTTGAGAAGCGGACGCGCTTGGTCCCGATCGCAAAGCCGCTGGCTAAATTGATCGCGGCCGCCGCCGGAAGCGAAACGATCGCGGGAATCGCCGCCCAGTGCTGACCGGCCAGGAAGGCGATCGGAACGATGGCCAGCGCTCCCGCGGCAACGAACAGCGCGGCCACGATTAGCGCCGGCCTGAGCACGCGCGGTCCGGGCTTGTGATTGAGCAAGAAATAGCTCAAGGCGCTGCCCAGACCGGTGAATGCCGCGGTAATGAGCCCCGCCTCGACGCTGGGCAGTGCGTAAATACCCTTGCCCGCGGGTCCGAGCAAACGCGCGGTGAGAATGCCAAGCCCCGCCGCGCACGCCACGTTGAGCATGCGCAGCACGAAGGTGTAGAGTCCGTCGTAGAGGACGCGGTTGGCTAACGACAAGCGGCGATTACACTGCCCGGTGGAAGACGACTTCGGCTGCCGTCTTGAGCACGATCGCCGTGTCGAGCAGCACCGAGGCGTGCTCGACGTAGAAGAGATCGTACGGCAGGACGCGCGGAATATCTCCCGGATCCAGATTGCGCTTCTGATACACCTGCGCCCATCCGGTGATGCCCGGCGGTACGACGTGGCGTTGATCGTAGTTGGCGACGTCGCGCGAAAACGCGCTTGCGAACGCCACCATCTCCGGGCGCGGGCCTACGATCGACATGTCTCCGCGAAGCACGTTGAAGAGCTGCGGCAGCTCGTCCAGACTGGTGCGCCGCAAGAACCCGCCGACGCGCGTTATGCGGTCGTCGCCGGGTTTGGCCCATCGCGAACCCGAGTTCGGGCGCATGGTGCGAAACTTGAGCATCCAGAACGGACGCCCGTTTTCACCCACGCGCTCCTGGCGGAAGAGCACCGGCGATCCGGACTCGATCGTGATCGCGATCGCCGCCAGCAGCATGACCGGGAAGAAGAGGATCGTCGCCGCGATAGCGACGATCACGTCGAAGGTGCGTTTCCCGAGGCGAAAGCTCATCGACTCGCGGTCGTGCCAGGCGCCCGGCGTGATTGAATCCAGTCCGGCATACGCCGGATCGGATCGCCGTTCCAGGTGCAATCGCATGCGCAGCGCGGACGTACCGAGCGCGCAGAAGACCAGAGCGACCACGATCGAAAGCACGCTGAAATTCCCCACCACGGCCAGGAACAGCAGCACCGGAACGGCCGCCAATGCAATGCCGGCGCAGGCATAGTAGGCCTCGTCGCGCATGACGACTGCGTACGAGCGCCGGTAGAAGCCGCATTGCCAGAAGATGCCGCAGACGATCGCCGCACTAAGAATCGCGGCGGCAAACCGGTTGCCGTCGCCGCTGAGCGCGACGAGCATGACGAAGGCGACGACGGCTGCATCCCCGCTGAACAAGAGCGTGCGCCACTGACGCGAGAGCCGTTCGGGAAGTTTCGCCACGTGCGGCGCGGACTTCGCATTCATCATTCTACCCATGTGCGTGTGCATAGCAGACCCCCGTTAGGCGCTTGCCGGCAGGCGCAGCGCGCGCCGCAAGTGCGTGTAAACCTTGAAGCGCGTACCGCGCAAGCGAATTTCGCGGTAACCGAAATGGCGCGCGCCCATCTCTTTCTTGAAACGGGCCACGCCCGGAAGACCCTCGCTCGATCCAAGGTTGTAAAACGACATGCCGCGCTGCGCGGCGGCTCGCATCAGCGCGAAATTGAGCGCGTTGCTCGGGCGCAGACGCCCGTACTCCGCGAGCATCGCAGCGCTCCAGAAGAAGAATTCGCACGAGCCGTAAAAGACGACTCCGCCTGCGATCGCGCGCCCCTCCGCGCGCGCAAACCAGATCTCCACGTCCGCGCCGCCGTACTCGGCGAGTGCCGCGATGAGCGCTTTGGGAATCGACGGCCGGTCCAATCCCCAGCGCGCGGCCGATGCTTCGAGCAGCTCGTAATACGTGTCGACTGCTTGCGCCCCGCGTGCGGGCGCACACACGACTCCCCGGCGCTCGGCTTGGCCGGCCATACGCCGGAAGATGCCTTCGACGCCCGCCAGCGCGGCGTCGATGCCGCCCGAGAGGTCGACGACGCCCGTTTCGTGTTCGGGACCGTCCGCAGCGGGGACCGGCCCG
>DASRDE010000148.1:0-24134 GCA_035652755.1 Vulcanimicrobiaceae bacterium
CCATGGCCCCGATCTCTTCTTCATCGTCCGTGACGCCAGGGTGCGTGAGGAGGTTGAGAGAGAGCCGAAGTCCGGCGTTCGAAGCCAGGCGGACCGATTCGAAGACGTCGTCGAGCGAATACCCCAAGGGCCGGTAATACGCGGCGTAGACTCGCTGCCGAAACGAGTTGAGGCTGATGCGCACGGCGTCAAGTCCCGCGTCGATGCAGCGCTGCAGTGCCGACGGCATACTGCCGTTCGTGTTGAGATTGATGGTGCCGGCGGAATGTTGCGAACGAATGAGTTCGATGGCTTTGGCAATCGTGACCGATCGCAGCAGCGGCTCTCCTTCGCATCCCTGCCCGAACGATACGATGCCGTCCGGCACGCGCTGCAAATGGGACACCGCTACGCGCGCCAACTCCTCCGCGCTCACCTCAAATCCGATGCGAGTCTGCGGCGACGGCAAACCCGCGCTCGGCTCCAACTCCGAGATGCATCCGACGCAGCGCGCGTTGCATTTCGGCGATACGGGTAGTGCCGCCTCGCCTTGGCCAAGGAACACGTTTTGCGCGGTGAAGCACCCGTACTCGGTCGAACACAGCGCGACTTGACGCAGCACGCGATTGAGCGGATCTTCCGAAACGCGAGCTTCGATTCGGCTTTCGAGCTCGCCGGCAAGGAACGAGCGGGGTTGCCATTCCTCGGCTTCGTCCGTGCGCATCGCCGCGACGTGAAGCCGATCGTCGACGACGCAGGCGAACGTGTAGCCGAAAAGTGGAAGCGGGGGCGCAGTTTCCTCGCGAACGTACGCCGGCAATAACAAACGAGTATACCCCGCCGGAAGAACCGCAGCCAGCACGAAGCGCCGTTTCGCGATTCCCTCTTTTAACAGCGGGCGACGCCCAGGGAGCACCATCGGCATCGCCCCCTCGGGAGCCGGAATCAGTTCTTCGGCGCTGCACTCTCGCACGATGCCGCCGTCCGCCAGCGGAGTTCGGCTTTCGTCGTAGTAGATGCGTCCCGCCATGTCGCAGTACGCCAGTCCAATCATAGCGTTTTTTCGAAGACGTATTCGGTCTTGAGTACGTCGTACCCATGGCGCTCGTAGAACCGGTGCGCGCGGTCGCGCACGACGTTGCTGAGCACGCGAACGGTGCCGCATTCGCGCTGCGAAGCCCAGCGCTCGGCAGCATGCAACAACAACTCGCCGATACCGTTGTCGCGATACTCGTCTTCTACGACCAGGCCCTCGATGTCCACACGGTTAGAAGATGTCAGGGTGCGTGCTTGGGAAACGCCGATCCACCCCACGACGCCGACGCGCGGAACGACCGCAACGAACACGCGCCGTTCGTCGCCCAGTTGCGCCAGGCGCATTGCGGCATGTTCGGCCGAGATCGGATACCCCAGCTGCGCCGCCAGCGCGCTGATACGCGGCGCATCGGTCTGCAACGCCTCGCGAACGTTTGCCCCCAGGCGATTAGGCGAGGAGTGCATCGCCGATCGATACTGTCGTTTCGAAGACGCGCTCGGCCGGGCCGGTCAGAAAAGCGCTATTTGCGCCGTCCCATTCTACACTCAGAACGCCGCCGGGGACGCGAACCTCGACCGGTGAATCGCACCATCCTCGCTCGATGGCAACAGCGGCGCATGCGACGGCTCCGGTGCCGCACGCGAACGTCTCGCCGGCGCCGCGCTCGTAGTGCCGCACTTGAATGCAGCCGCGGTTGACGACTGTCGCCGCGTGCACGTTGTACTGCGGCATCGCCTTCGCTGCAGCGGCTAGATCGAAATCTTCGAGCGCAGAAACAAAATACACCTCGTGCGGATTGCCCACGTCGACGAATGCGGCGCCGTTCTCTCGCTCCGTGATCTGCACTCGCGGCTTGCCTATCTCCACGCGAACCAAGAACTGCGGCTCCTTCTCCAGTACTTGCGCGTTCACGACGCCGGCCAGAGTCTCGACGCGGAATCGCTCGCCCTGCCCCAGTTCGTGAAGGTAGCGCACCGCACAGCGAATACCATTGCCGCACATCTCCGCCTCGCTGCCGTCGGCGTTGACGATGCGCATGCGAATGTCGGCGACGGGTGACGCCGAGAGCGCGATAAGACCGTCGGCGCCAATGCCTGCACGGCGATCGCACACCTGTTTTGCAAAGCGCGACAGGTCGGGTACCGAATTGAGGCGCTCATCCAGAACGACGAAATCGTTGCACGCGCCGTGCATCTTCGTCACGGACGCCGAAGGCATTACCCCGAACCGGCCTCCGCATGGGCGGCCGCGGGCGGCGCCTCCGAGGGTGAAGCGAATGCGCCTTGCGGCGAGATGGTCGAAACGGCGTGCTTGTAGATTAAATGCGTCTTGCGCTCGTACTCGATGAGGATCGTGAACGGGTCGAACCCCTTGACGACGCCGCGCAATTGAAATCCGTTTACCAAATAGACCGTGACGGGAACACCCTGCCGTCTGATCTCGGCCAGATAGGTATCCTGCAGGCTTCCCGGCATGCTGCCGCTTTCAAAGTGGGCGCAGTATTTCCCTTGCCAGCTCTTCGATTCCGGAAGCCTGCAAATGGCGCGTCTCGGGCTCATTGCGGAACCATGCGATTTGCCGCCTCGCATACCTGCGCGTTGCTTGCACCAGCAATCGACGCAGCTCGCCAAACGTACACCACCCGGATAAGAACGCGAGCGCCTGCGGATATCCGACGGCGTTTGCGGCCACCGCGTCGCGGCGGATGCGCTCGGCCTCCTCCAGTAATCCGCCCTCCAGCATCGCGTCCGTGCGCCGTTCGATGCGGCGCTGCAACTCGTCGTCGTCGAGCGTTAGAAACACTTTTGCGAACGGAATGCCCGCCGTCGCGAGCGAACGATGCGGCTCCGAACGGATCGTTTGTCCCTGCGCCAGCGCAACTTCGAGCGCGCGCAGAATCCGGTATACGTCGCCCGCGCCGAGCGCGGCCGCTCGCCGAGGATCACGTACGGTGAGCCATTCGTACAGAAATGGGGCATCGTGAATGCGCGCCTCGTGCGCCAGCCTCGCACGCACGCTTTCGTCGTATTGCCGTGCCAGCTCTACCGCGCCCGTAAGCGCGCGAATGTAAAAACCGGTTCCTCCCGCGACGATCGCATGCTTTCCGCGAGCGTGGATGGCTTGTACCGCGTCCACGGCGTCCGAAGAAAATTGCGCCGCCGAGTAGCGTTGATGGGGGTCCAGAAATCCGATCAGGTGATGCGGCACCGCGCGTAGTTGCTCGGGGGAGGGAGCGGCGGTTCCCACGGGCATGCCGCGGTAGATCTGTCTTGAGTCGGCGCCGACGATTTCGGCGTCGAATCGCCGCGCCAACCGCAGCGCGAGGTCGGTTTTGCCGCTCGCAGTCGGCCCCGCGAGGACCAAGACCGTGGGCACGCGTCAGATGCGCTTGAAGAGTTTGTCGATCGCCGCGGTGTCCATGCGCACGATCGTCGGACGGCCGTGGGGGCAGTGCATCGGATTGCCGCACTGCCGCAGATCCGCCACGACTTGCTGCATCTCGGCAAGCTGCATTCGCTCGCCCGCGCGCACCACGGAATGGCACGCGAGCGACGCCCACACGCGCTCGTGAACCGTACGCTGCTTGGCATCCGCGGTGAGATCGTCGATGAAGCCGGCAACGTCGAACGAGCGCGTCGCATAGCCGGCCGGCGTCGCGATCAAGCGGTACGTGCGCTCGCCGAATTGCTCGATGTCCACGCCGCCGTCCGCCAAAGTTTGCAGGACGCCGTCGAGCACCGCGCTCTGCGCGGCGGAGAGCTCGAAGGTGAGCGGAACGAGCAGCGGTTCGGAAGGCGCGCGATGCTGCGCGGCGGCGACGATACGCTCGTACGCCACGCGTTCGTGTGCCGCGTGCTGGTCGATGAGCACGACGTCGCGCCCATCGCTGGCCAAGATGTATTTGGCATTGAGCTGGCCCAGAATGCGCAGCTGCGGCTCCGCAGACTCTTCGACGGCAGCGCCGCCAAAAAGGAGCGGCGGATGAAACTCGGCTGCGCCGAAGGACGCGGGCGCCGGCGACATCTGAACCGCGCTTTGGTAGCGCTCGAGCGCGTGCGCCCGAAGCGTCGCGGTCATCGCGCGGCGAACCGTGTCGAAGACTTGGCGGCCGTACCGCAAGCGCACGTCGCTTTTCGTCGGATGCACGTTGGGGTCGACGTGGTCCGGCGGAAGCGTCAGAAACAGCACGCCGTACGGCTGCCGTGCCGTCATCGCAAAGGTTGAATAGGCCGCGGTCCACGCGCCTGAAAGCAGCGTGCTGCGCAGCAGCCGCCCGTTGACGAAGAGCAGTTGCATGCGGCGGTCGGAGCGGTCGAAACCGGGCGCGCTGATAAATCCGGAGACGGCGCCTTGCAGCGAATCCGCCGCCTCCCCGCGCAGCGCGATCAGCGACGCCGCCGCTTCTTTGCCGAAGACAGTGCGCAGCCGAGCCTCCGCGTCGGATGCCTGCGGAAAGATCCACGCCTCTTTGCCGTCGTGATGCAGTGAAAACGCTATGGTCGGGTAGGCCAGAGCAAATGTCGCCAGCCATGCCGAGACGCGGCCAAACTCGGCGGCGGGCGACCGCAAGTACTCGCGGCGAACCGGAACGTTGGCGAAAAGATCTCGGGCACGGACGCGCGTACCAAGCGGCGCTGCCGCCGGTTCTACAGCGCCGGCGCTTTCGCCGAACGCCGTAAGCCGCGCCCCGATTTGCGCGCCCTCGCGCCGCGACAGGATTTCCAGCTGCGCGACTGCGGCGATACTCGCCAGCCCCTCGCCGCGAAAACCGAGCGTTTCCACCGACTCCAAATCGCGCGCCGCCGCGAGCTTGCTCGTAGCATGGCGGCGGACCGCCAGCGGCAGCTCCTCCGGGGAAATGCCGCTGCCGTCGTCGACGACTTCGATCAGGTCCGCGCCGCCGTTCTGCAAGCGCACGTCGATTCGCCGCGCTCCCGCGTCGACGGCGTTTTCGACCAGCTCCTTCACCACCGAAAGCGGACGCTCGATGACCTCGCCCGCGGCAATTTGTCCGATCGTTTCGAGGTCGAGTTCGCGAATGGCAGGGTGCGTGCCGGCCGGTCCGCGCGCCCCCAGCTGCGTGGTCACGATTGCAAGAACGTGAGTTGCGACGGAGGCGCGACGCGCGCCAAACGCCGTTTGAGCGGCACTTGCGCTTCCACGTCGGATTTGCCTGAAAGCGCCTCGGCAATTTCCTGCGCGCGCTCGACCACTGCTTCAGGCAGCCCCGCCATGCGCGCGACTTCGATGCCGAACGAACGCGACGAACTCCCCGGCAGCACGCGGTGCGAAAAGACCGGTCCGGTCTCGGTGCTGGCGCTCTCGACCGCCGTAATATGATAATTCGCTACCGCGCTCCAGTGTTCGGCCAGTGCCACGAGCTCGTGGAAGTGGGTGGCGAACAGCACCATCGGCGCCTGCGCCTCCATCCCGAGCAAAAACTCGCAGATCGCCTGCGCGATCGCTAAGCCGTCGATCGTTCCCGTCCCGCGCCCGACTTCGTCGATGAGCAGAAGACTTCGCTCCGTGCAGCGCCGCAGAATGTTGGCGGCTTCGGCCATCTCAAGGTAAAACGTCGAATGCCCCGACGCGAGATCGTCCCCCGCGCCGATTCGCGTGAAGATGCGGTCCACGATCCCCAGGCGCGCACTGGCCGCCGGAACGAAGGAGCCGATCTGCGCCATGATCACGAGCAGCGCACTCTGCCGCAGGTACGTCGATTTTCCGCCCATGTTTGGGCCGGTCAGCAAAATGAAGCGATCGCCGCCGGCGCGCAACCGCAAATCGTTGGGGACGAAGTTCGTCTGCAAAATCGTCTCCATGACCGGATGGCGCCCGTCGACGATCTCGATCGAACTCTCTTGGCCGAACTGCGGCCGCACGTACCCGCGTTCCGCCGCGCACTGCGCGAAGGCGCATAAAACGTCGATCTCTGCCAGCGCCTGCGCGCTCTCCAACAGCGCTTCGACCCTTACCGCCGTGGATTCGACCAACTCGCCGAACAGCTGTTCTTCAAGGCGCTGTTGCCGCGATTGCGCGGTCGAGATCGCCGTCTCCAGCTCTTTGAGCTGCGGGGTCACGAAACGCTCTCCGCTCGTCAGCGTCTGCTTGCGCACGTAATCGGGGGGAACGGCTGCGCTCGAGCTCTTCGGCACCTCGATCGCGTAGCCGAATGCGCTGGCATACTTAATTTTGAGCGACTTAATGCCCGTGCGTTCGCGTTCGCTCTGTTCGAGCTCGAGCAGCTTGCCGCGGGCGTCGGTGCGCAGCGCCACGCACTCGGCAAGCTCCGCGTTGACCTCGGTTCGAATAACGCCGCCGTCGATCAACTGCGCGGGCGGCTCGTCGACGAGCGTTGCGTGCAGCTGCGCGCGCAACTCTTCGAACGTCCCCACGCGCGCGAGTTGCAAGCCCAGCGCCGGCGGGGTCACTTTGCGCAGCGGTTCGAGGATATCGAGCGTTCGCCGCAGCGATGCCAGGTCGCGCGGCGATGCACGTTTGAACCGGACTTTTTGCGCGATGCGTTCGAGGTCGAAGCATCCGGCGAGCAGTTCCTGCATCGATGCGCGGCGCACGTGCTCGTCGATGAGGGCTTGCACGGCGTCTTGCCGGGCTGCGATCGCGTCCGCGTCGACCAGCGGCGCCACGATCCAGCGCGCCAGCAGCCGCGAGCCCATCGACGTCGCGCACTTGTCCAGCGATGCCAGCAGCGTCGCCTTCGCATTGGCGCCCAGCGCTTTGGTCAGTTCGAGATGCTTTCGCGTATTGGCGTCCAGCGCCAGAAACGTCCGGTGACGGTAGAACTGGGGTGCGTTCAACACCCCGCTGTCGGAACGTTGCGCGCCCACGCCCGTACGCCGCACGAACCCCAGCAGCGCGTCGAGCGCGCGATGGATGGCCAGCGCCTCGTCCAGGGAAAAGCCTTCCAGCGGGCCGCGTTCCCTAGGCTCCACGACGGTCAGAGACGGCATGGCTACGCGCGTCCCGGCCGCTTCCAGCGAATCTGCGAGTACCGCGCGCAGGTCGGCCGGAACGTCGGCGACCACTTCGGCGGGGCCGATGCGGCCCAGCTCCGCAACGGCCTCTTCGTATGCCGATTCGCCGCTTAGAGCGGTTGCAGCGCAGAGCCCGGTAGAAACGTCGGCGTAGGCCAGCGCGAACGTCTCGCCGACTGCCGTTACCGCGGCAAGGTAATTGTTTTGTTTGCCGTCGAGCAACTGGTCTTCGATGAGCGTGCCGGGCGTCACGATTCGTACCACGTCGCGGCGCACGAGTTTGTTCGGCTGAGGCGCTTCCAATTGCTCGGCCAGCGCCACGATGAACCGCTGATGCACTAGGCGCGCCAAATACTGCGAAAGCGCATGATGCGGAACGCCCGCCATCGCTACGCGCCGTCCGCTGCCCGCTTCTTTGGAGGTCAAGGCGATCGAAAGCGCGCGCGCGATCGTTTCGGCATCGTCGCCGTATGCTTCGTAAAAATCGCCTACTCGCGAGAGCAAAATCGCTTCGGGATGGCGAGCCTTCATGCCGAAATACTGCTGCAGCATCGGCGAGAACTGCTGGACGGCGCTCACGTGAGCGCTAGGCTTCGGCAGCGGTGCTGTGGATAACTTGTGAGCCTATTACGGGGCGCATCGTCAGCCAAGCGTAGCCGGCACCGGCACGGTGCGCCAGCGCCTGCAGCGTATCGGTTTCCTCCGGAACGTAGTGCGTATGATCCGCTTTCGGACCGCAGACGATAAAGCCGACAAGCCGCGTGCGGGCGGTCATTGGAAGCAGCAACGCGCCGCGCAATGGATGGTGGGGCACGTCGCACTTGAAGGGTTCGCTCCAGCGCCGCAAACGAAGAATCGCGAGATCGTTCGCCGACAGTAACGACGGTATTCCATCGACGGCGGGTTGCGATTGAATAAACGTCGTGCCTTCCTCGGTGAACACTGCGACGTATTCCGTGTCCAACCGCGTGCGCAGCGTTTCCAGCGTCTGAGAAAGCAGCTGGCCCGGATCGCCGATGAGGTCGACTTCGTGCGTGAAGCGGCGGATCGCACCGAGTGCGACGGCCTGCGCGTGAAAAATGATTCGATTCAGCACGTGCTCGATGCGTTTATGAACCGTCGTAATCGAAAAACCCAGCGCGAGCGCAAGCGCGGCTTCCGCGATGAGCTGAAAGCGCGATTGCTCGAGCCATTTGCCGAAGCCCCAGTCTGCCAGCGCCAGAATGCCCACCATCAGCGTGGTCATGAAGCCGAAGATCAACGCGCGGCTGACGACGAAGCGAATGTCGAACAGGCGGTGCTTCAGAACGGTGTAGGCGAGTGCGAGCGGCGCGATAACCAGCCACGCCTGGACGATGTTTGACACCGGCAGCGAGATGATGCTCGCCGCTGTATTTTCAGCCGCGTTGAAGAAAAGGTACGGTAAGAAAGCAATCGCAAAAGCGCCGACCGTCCAGCGGAGTCTCGTGCGCTCGGCTTGCGCCGAACCGGCGTAACGCGCGATCAGCATGGCGATGCCCGGCACGTACAGGAGCGCCATTGCAAACTGCACCCAAGCGGTGACGCTTTGCGGAAACGGGATCCCGAACAGTTGGACGTTGAACGAAGCCGCGTTGAGCGCCGCCAAAACCGGCGCGGCGCCGTACCACAGGAGTTGCTCCGCCCGTTTTTGCCGCCCGCTCGGATTCGAATTCGGGAATCGAAGGGCAAACGAGAAGAACGCGATCGGACCGATTGCTTGAAGTACCGGTAACGTTGCAAACGCCAGCACGGCCAGCCAGGTTGGGAAGTATTGAAGATCCTGATTGCCGTTGTATAAAAAGCCTGCGGAAAAAAGAAAGAACGCCCACGTTGCGGGCGTGGGCCGCAGCAGCACGAGCGCGGCGGCTACCAACGTATACGTAATCAGCGCGAGTACCGACGCAATGTCGGTAACGTTGTCCGCAAGACTTCTGGGACGTGGATGTGCGACGAGCCGTACGGTGCGGCCCGAGACAAGCGGCAACACGATCGTGCGCCCCGCGTATGACGAAGGCGCGGTCCCCAGCTGCGTCCGGTCCGCGAACGTCATCTTGCGCAGATCGACGACGTCGCCGGCGCGCAACCCATGCGAGGCGGCATAAGCGTCCACCGTCGTCACGACGCCCGCCGTGTCGGTGGTGAATCCGAAACTGCTCCACGGCAGCCACGGATCGACGATGTCGCCGGCGCTATAAATCAACGCCCCCAATGCCAGAAGCACCACGACCGTGACTCGCACGAACGCACGCATCCGGCACGCTTCGGCAGAGCGCCGCTCGAATACTTGCGGCTTTGCGCGGCTAGGTCGTCAGCAGATCGATGAGGGGCGCACGAACCGGAATTCCGGGGCCGCCGAATTGCTCTGCGCGCGCAGTGATCGTGCCCGTGCATCCCCAGACGAATCCCTGGTGAATCTCGACGTCGATCCAGGGTTCCCGCGAGTAGAGGTCTTCGTCGTAATCCGGCGGCAGCGGCGCGATCACGGTCGAGTTGTCCGGCGTCTTGGCCGAGAGCCGCGAACGGTCTTTCTTCGAAATGCCCTGCACCAGTGCCCGCACAGTGGTGCCCGCCTTGCGTTCTTGGTACGCATGCGACGCGGCGTTTTGCGCTTGTGCCAGGCGGTTGAAACGCTCGCTCGCGACTTCCGGCGCGACCTGTTCCCAGCGGGCCGCCGGCGTTCCGCGGCGCGGTGAGTACAAGAACATGTAGGCGTTGGCGAAGATGCCGGTCTTAACGTAATCGAGCGTGGCGCTGAAGTCTTCTTCCGTTTCGCCGGGAAAGCCGACGATCAGATCCGTCGTGATCGCCCACTGGGGCAAATGTTCGCGAAACAACTCGACCTTTTCGCGGAAAACGTCCATCGTATACTTGCGGTTCATGCGGCGTAATACCGCATCGCTTCCCGACTGCAGCGGCAAATGCACGCGCGGATTCAACTGCGGAACCTGCGCGAGATCGCGCACGATTTTCCCGGTAAAATCCTTGGGATGCGGGGAGATGAACGTCAGCCGTTCGAGTCCGGCCACGTCTGCTGCGCGCTTGCACAGCTCGCCAAAGTCGCAGCCGCCCGCCGGGTCGTTGTACGCATTGACGGTTTGGCCGACGAGCATAACTTCGCGCGCACCCGACCGCACCCGCTCTTCGATATCGCGCAGTATTTCGGCTGCGGGGCGGTGATCGAAGCGTCCTCGAACGTGCGGCACGATGCAGAACGTGCAGTAGTACGAACATCCGCGCTGCACGGTGACGAACCCCCGCAGATGCGAGAATGCATCGTTCACGCAGTCGGCCGCGCCGCCGAACGGCTCGAGCAGCGCGCGTTCCTCGGAGAATTCCGTGTCGTCGAATTGCGGGCGCCACTGCGTAATCGCATCACCCATCTGTACGAGTTCCGACGTCCCGAAAACGGCGTCGATGTGCGGCGCGATCGTCTGCATGCGGTCGCGGTCCTGTTCGGCCAAGCAGCCCATCACCACGAGTTTGAGCGACGGGTCGGCCTCTTTGAGCCGTTTGAAGTGACCGACTCGTCCGTACGCTCGGCGCTCGGCGTTTTCACGCACCGTACACGTGTTTATTACCAGTACGTTGGCGGCTTCGGGACGCTCGGCGATGCCGTAGCCGGCGGCCGCGGCGCGCTTGGCCACGTACTCCGAATCGGCTTCGTTCATCTGGCAGCCGAACGTCTCGATGTAGATGCTCGCCATGCTGTTACTTCGGTTTACCGCCCGTCAGAGAGATGATGAGGTCCAGCGGCAGGTAGAGCCGCCCGCGGACCAGGCCCGCCGGCGCATCATACACGACTTCGCGCCCGTCGACAAGGAATCGCGCATCGCCGATGTGCCCCACGGCCACGTGCCCGGCCCATCGCACCACGACCCGCGTTCCGCTGACTTTAGCCGCGGATGCCGGCATGTACGCCTCGGCAGGCGCAACGACGGCCGAACGTTCTTGCGAAGGCGTACGGAACAACACGTGCGTCGTCACGTCCGGATAGATCGTGACGAAGCGCTCAAACTTCGTATCGCCGTCGCGTACCACCAAATGATGCGTGCCCGCGCGCAGCTGCATGCCGGTCCCCGCGTGCTGCGGTGCCGCGCCGTCGACGGCGGCCGTCGCCGAATCGCTCAACCCCTGCAAATCGAGGGTGCCCTGCGCACTCGACGGATTGATTTCTTGCAGTTGGACTGAAGCAGGCGTCACGATGCCCGCCGTCACGTTCTGATCGACTTCTTCGACCCTCCAGCCTGTTTTGGTAACAGTGACGGCATGCTTGCCGGCGCGCAATCCGTCGATCAGCAGCGGCGTTCTTCCGATATAGCTGCCGTCCACCCACACGTCCGCTCCGTTCGGCAGCGAATTGATGTACAGACCGCCGAAGGGAAGCACGGCCGCGGCCATTATGAGCAGCGCACGGAGCATGCCGCGGGATTACCGCACAGCGGCCGGAAACTCCGCTGCTGTGCAGAGCACCCAAGAAGAGCAGTCCCACATGCTCCGGCCGGCAACGGTCGCCATCGTGGGGCGCCCGAACGTCGGCAAGAGCGCGCTCTTCAACCGGCTCATCGGCCGGCGTCTGGCCATCGTCGAGGATACGCCCGGCGTCACGCGCGACCGCCTGTATGCCTTGTGCGAATGGCGCGGGCGAACGTTCAGTTTGGTCGACACCGCGGGCATCGATCCCGATGCGGATAAAGGCGGCGACCACATCGCGACGTCCACACGCAGGCAGGCGGAAGCCGCCGCGCAGGAAGCCGACGCCACTATTTTCGTCGTCGATGCCGCTTCCGGACGCAACCCGCTGGATGACGACGTGGCACGCATCCTGCGCAAAACGCGCCGTCCGGTCGTACTCGTGGCCAATAAAGCCGAATCGCCTTCCGCGGCGGGTTCAGTCCTTGGCGAATTCGCACCGCTGGGTTTTGGCGAACCCGTTGCGGTCTCGGCGATCCACGGCGAGGGCACGGGCGATTTGCTCGATCGCGTCGTCGAGCATCTCCCGCCCGCAAGCAACGTCACCGAAACCGAAGGGGAGCTCGCGCTGGCGCTGGTCGGGCGGCCGAACGTCGGAAAGAGCTCGCTGCTCAACGCCATGCTGGGTGAAGAACGAGCGGTCGTTTCGGATGTCCCGGGGACCACTCGCGACGCCATCGATACGATCTTCCAATTCCACGAGCATCGCATCCGCCTGATCGATACCGCGGGCATGCGGCGCAAGCCGCAGCAGCACGGCGCAATCGAATATTACGCGGCGCTGCGATCGCTCTCGGCGATCGCGCGGTGCGACATCGCAATCCTGCTCTTCGACGCGCTGCAAGGCATGCTCGCGCAGGAACGGCGTCTGGCCGGCATGATCTTGGAAGAGCGCAAAGGCCTGGTGATCGTCGGCAACAAGTGGGATTTGGCCCGCGAGCAAGGCGAGTACAGCCAAGGCGAGCTCATCGGCGTCATCTACGAACAGGTGCCGTTCGCACGGTTTGCTCCGGTGACGTTCCTCTCCGCGAAAACCGGGCGGCGCTTGGGCAGTTTGATGCCTTTAGTGATGCGCGTGGCGGCGAATTTGGATCGCCGGATTCCGACCGCGCGGCTCAACGCGGTAATCCGGGACGCGACGCTCGCGCACCCAGCTCCCGCGATCGGCGGAAAACCCTTCAAGATCTACTACTCGTCACAGCCTGCGGCGCATCCGCCGCTCTTCATCTTCCATTGCAACGACCCCGAGCTCGTGCAAACCTCGTACAAGCGATTCCTGGAAAACGTGCTGCGCGAACACTTCGATTTCGAAGGAGTACCGCTGACGCTGGAGTTTCGCGAACGCTCGCGCGTGGAGCTCGACGCGGAATGAATCCCGGAATCGCCGCCGCCTGCAGCCTCTGCTCGTTCTTGCTCGGTTCGATTCCATGGGGCGTGGTGATCGGGCGCCTGTTCTACCGGCGCGACATCCGCCAGAGCGGCAGCGGAAACATCGGCGCGATGAACGCGCTGCGCTCGCTCGGAAAGACCGGAGCCATTGCAGTCTTGTTATTGGACGCGGCCAAAGGCGTGGTTCCGCCGGCGCTCGTGTTTGCGTTCTTTCACAGCGCGCACCTCGCCGCGATCGTCGCGGCGTGCGCCGTGCTCGGCCACTGCTTCTCGCCGTGGCTGCGGTTCAAGGGCGGCAAGGGCGTAGCGACGTCGTTCGGCGCGATCTTCGCGCTCTGCTGGCCGGCCGGATTGGTAACCGTTGCGGCGTGGCTCGCAGGTGCGCTCTCAACCACATACTCTTCGGTCGGTTCCATGCTCGGCAGCATCGCCGCGCCCTTTGCACTGTGGTTTTTTACGCGCAACTGGTGGCTGACCGCTTACGGCGTCTTCTCGGCGCTGCTCATCCTCTACACGCACCGCGAAAACATCGCCCGCATTCGGGCTGGGCGCGAAAGCGGCATCTCGTTTTTGCGCCCCCGCCGCCCCGCGCCCTAGCGCAGGTTCACCGGATAGCCTCCCATCTGCGGCGGAGCCGCCGATGGGACGTTGGCGTGTGCGTTCAGCATCTGGCGTGCGATCGCGACGAGCGCTTCGACGTGCGCGCGCGTCAGGTCGTCAAGCCGCGATGAGCCCAATGCCGCATTGCCATCGCGTACCACGCGCGTGAGCGTCAGGCGCGCAAGCGCTTGCGCGTCCGGCGGAGTCCCTGCCGCGGGCGAGGTCCACATCGTTCCCAGTTGCTTGACGAAGCGCATCTGCAGGTTGCGCCGCACGACGCCGTCCTGCGTCTCATGTCCGTTCGTAAGATCGCCGAACATGCTGCGCTGCGCCCACTGGAAGAGATCGACTAGCGTCATCGTGTGATGGCCGGGGTATTTGGTCTGCAGTTCGTCGATGCGCGTGAGCGTTAGCGGAGCGAAGAGCTCGCGAAGCGCGCGATCCTGCGCCTGCGCTGCAATCTCGACGACCGGTACGTCGTGGCGATCCGGCGGATTGTAGAACCAGCTCTGATTGTTGTTGAGCGAGCTGAGTTCCGAGTACGTCAGGCGCGTGAGCACGGCCGGATTGAAGTGCCACGCTGTGTCGGAAAAGAGCCACCGGTCGAGCAAGCCCCACGCTTTTTGCTCTTCGGCGAGCGGGACCGCTTGCAGCGGCATCTCCTCGTGCGGATCGCCGGCCGCGTTACGCGACAGATACTCGCCGCCGATCGTGTCGGCCGGCCGCGTCGCGCACGTCAAGTACGACCCGAGGGGGACCATGAACGCGCGGCGCGCCTGATCGTACGAACGGCCGTGCCACGGAAAGCGCGCATTGACGGCATCCATGACGCCGTGCCACATGCTCACTTCCTTCCCGCACCACGCCATCGGATCGTTGGTGAGGTCGAACATTTCGACGCGCGGATCGACCGAGTGACCCATACCGAAGCCTTGCGCGTCCTCGTCGGAAGCAAAGCGGTGCGACGGATTGGTCCAGTCCGACGCCCAGCGCCGAAGCGTCGGCAGCTCGTCCTCGGGGCGTTTTGCGCCAGGAATGTACGCGTAACCGTAGCGGATCGCATAGTAGTCGTACGGGCCTAGGACCGTCTGCTCGTAGTCGCCGTTAGGCGTACCTTTGGGCCAAACGTTCGCGACCGGCGAGTATTCCATCACCGAACTGGCGATGCCGTATCGCGACGTGAAGGCCTTACTCTGCAACTCTTTTGCCGTGTACGCCAGCGAGCCGATGAAATTGTGCTGCAGGCCCATGTCGTGCCCGGACTCGTGGAGAACGATGGCGCGTTCCAGCTCTTGATTGAATGCTTCTTCCTGTACGGGCGAATCCGTAAGGCCGCGGGCCGGCGCGATCATGAAGCGGTAGACGAAGCCCGCAGCAGCTCCGCCGGTAGCGTCGACGTTGACGCCCACGTTGAGCTCTTCGCCGGTCCGCGGATCGTCGACGATCAGCGCCTCGGCGCCGTACAGCGGCTGCGTATTGGCCACCCAGCGTACCATATTATGCCGGATGTCTTCGGGATCCCAATTGGGGTCGTTCGGCTGCTCCTGCACTTGAATGGCGTTCAAAATGCCGATCCGCTTGTACGCGTCGTTCCACGTCAGGAGCGCCTCTTTGACCGTATTGCGGTACTGCTCGGGGATCGTGTTGCTCAAGTAATACACGATAGGGTTGGTCGCATTGGACGGGTGCGCGGGATCGGCCGGTGCGAAGTTCCAGCGCGTCACGTATTGCAGGCCCCGATCCTCTTGGTCCTCGCGCGTGAAGTCGATCAAGCCCTGTTCGAAGAAGCCTACGCGCGGATCCGCCAGCCGCGGCATGTATCCATCGTGGGGAGCGGCGATCAAATTGTACGTCATGTCGACTTCGAGGCTGCGCGCATCCGGCGCGCTGTCGATGAGGTTCGGTTTGTCGGCCGACCACGTTTGGGCTACGCGAAGCACGTCGTTTTGCGGAAACGCTTTCGTGGCGGCAAAATACGAGCGCTCCGGATCCAGATGATATCCGTGCATCGGATTCTGGATGACGTTGTCAAACATTGCCGAAAAGTTCGCAATGTCGCCGAGAAACGCACTTGCGGAGATCACGACGTGCTGATCGTCCTGCGCCGCGATTGGCGCTACCGCGATGATCGATGCGGGCATCGAGGCCTGCGTGTCGAGTGCTGCCGGCGA
The DNA here is from genome assembly GCA_035652755.1 of Vulcanimicrobiaceae bacterium. GTDB lineage: Bacteria > Vulcanimicrobiota > Vulcanimicrobiia > Vulcanimicrobiales > Vulcanimicrobiaceae > DASRDE01. The sequence continues at coordinate 15,663 of DASRDE010000148.1, forward strand.
ACCCGTGTGGACTCGCGCGTATGTGTTCGGCCAGCGGATGATGATCTGATCGTCGACGCGCTCGAAGCGCAAGATGCGCGCGGGTGCAACGTACGGCTCACCCGGCGCCGGTCCGTATCCGCCCAATCCCGTCGACGGCACCGACGTCTCGATGAAGTCGGCGCCGATCTGATCCTTCGAAAGGGCCAGATAAACTTTGCCGTCTTTCTTCACGATCGGAATGAGCCCGGGAAGCACCGTCGCACTCTTGACGAAATCCGCGTACGGCGCGGGACCCGACGGCGGTCCGCCCCCGCTGCCGCCGGGGCCGCCGGGCGGCGGGGCTGCCAGCGCCGGTGCGCTGGTGAAAGCGGCGACGGCGCACGCGATGAGGATACGACGAAGGTCGGAAAGCATAAGCGGACCCCTTTGAGAGAGCATCGCACGACGCTTCGCAGCAAGCGATCCCGCCCCTGTCGGACCGTGCCGCGCGTTTGGCGTTTAAGTCGTGCTCGTCGACCAGGGCCGGGGTCCCTCTGCTCCGTATTGCCCGGGGTCATGATTTCATCGAACGACCTTCGGAACGGCGTCACGATCGTCGAGAACGGCCAGCTCTGGACGGTGATCGAGTTCTTGCACGTTAAACCGGGCAAGGGATCGGCGTTCGTCCGGACGCGGCTCAAGAACGTGCGCACCGGCGCCACCGTCGAAAAGACGTTCCGGGCCGGTGAAAAGCTCGAGCGCGCCACCGTCGACAACCGGCAGATGCAGATGCTGTACAACGACACCGACGGGTACCATTTCATGGATCAGGAGACGTTCGAGAACGTGACGCTCCAGCGCGACGTCATCGGGGATCCGGCCGACTTCTTGAAAGACGGCATGATCGTCGACGTGCAATTCTACGACGGCAACCCGATCGGATGCGATCTTCCCGCACACGTGGAGCTTCGCGTCGAAGAAACCGACCCGGGCTTCAAGGGCGACACCGCAACCGGAACGACGAAGCCGGCGACGCTCGAAACCGGCGCGGTCGTCAACGTTCCGCTGTTCGTCAATCCGGGCGACGTCATCCGGATCGATACGCGCGACCGCCGCTACATCGGCCGCGTAGGCACCTAGCGGCGGCCCATCTCACACACGCTCTGGCTGTACGTTTGGCTCTTTGCGGCCGGCTTGGGCGCATCGATCTTCGGTTCGATGGTCGGGCTGGGCGGCGGCTTCGTCATCGTGCCGGTGCTGCGCCTGTTCTTCGGTTTGAATCCGGCTGCAGCTTCGGGTACGTCGCTCGCGCTGGTGGTTGCCAATAGCGCAAGCGGATCGCTTGCGTACATGCTGCAGCGGCGCGTGCACGTTCGCGTGGGGTTACTGCTCTCGGCGGCCGCCTTTCCCGCGAGCATCTTGGGTGCGATCGCGGTCAAGCGCCTCCCGTCGAACTGGTACGATCTGCTCTTTGCCGCGTTCATCACCGCGATCGCGATCGACATTTTGCGCAGCAGCGGGCGGCGCCTCGAGCGGCGGCACGACGCGGCGGCCGTCGACGGTCTTGCCGGTATGCGCTGGCCGATTGCCGTCGCGGCGGGCTTTGCAGTCGGCCTGATTTCGAGCCTATTCGGCGTCGGCGGGGGCGTCGTGCTTATCCCCTCGCTGCTCTATCTCTCGGTTCTACCGGCGCATGCCATTACGGCAACTTCACAATTCGCCATCCTCTTAACCTCGCCGGTAGGGCTGGCTGCCCACTACGCGCAGCACGATATCGATTGGAACTACGTTGTGCCGCTGGTGGCCGGCGGTCTGATCGGGGGCCCGGTGGGCGCTCGCCTTTCCCTGCGCGTTCGCTCGCCCCGGCTGATGAAGTTCATCGCGGGGGCCCTGATCGCGGCGGCAGCCGCGTTGGTCTCCCGGCACGTGTTTGGCTAACTCTTGACACGCGCAACCGGGAAAGCAGGGTGCGCCTCCTCAAATCTAGCGACCTGGATTATGTATCCAATTGGAGCGTTGTCGAGCGGCGCCGGTTCGGTTACCGAACTGGAGCGGCTCTTCGAAATTACGCGCGACGTGTTGGGCGCCCCATCGTTGGATGCGGCGCTCACTTCGCTGGCGCGCGGCGTTCAAGAGCTGTTCGGATGGCGTTTCATTACGATGGTCGCCGCCGAGGAGCCCAACGGCGAGTTGCGCCGGCGCGTCATGCTCGGCTATCCGGACGACGTCATCGAGCAGCGCTTGTACGAGCGCATCGATCGCGGCGCGTTCGACGACATGCTCCAGCAGGCCGTCCGCTTCTTCGAAGACTGCTACTTCTTCCCGGCGGAACGCGAAGCACACTGGGAACGATCCATCTACACCGGCGAGCTGCCCAACGCACCGCAGCGCAAGTATCCCAGCCAATGGCACGAGCGCGACGCGCTCGTCCTCACGCTGCACGATCGCGACGGCGTCATGATCGGCTACATGTCGCCCGACGGCCCGACCAGCGGCGAAATTCCGAGCGGCCAAACGCTGCGCGCGATGCAGGTCTTCGTCAACCTCATGGGCATGGCGCTGGCCACGGCGCGCTCGCAGAGCCGCCTGCAGTACGAGGCGACGCACGATTCGCTCACGGGTCTTCCGAACCGGACGGTCTTCTCGCTGGAGTTGGCGCGAGCGCTTGAGGCCGTGCAGCGCGGTGATGCCTTGCAGCGCGCGGTGCTCTACATGGACCTCGACGAGTTCAAGTCGATCAACGATACGCTCGGACACATCGCGGGCGACGACGTTCTCAAAGAAGCCGCGACGCGTCTACGCACGGTGATCGACGAGCGCTTCACGCTTTCGCGCATGGCCGGAGACGAATTCGCCGTCCTCATCGCCGATGCCACGCCGGAACGCATCGCCGCGGTGCTCGACGTCGTGCACAAGACGCTTCGCCGTCCCTATCACGTCGCCGGGCGGGAGATCGTGATGACCGCCAGCATCGGCGTCGCACCGGTGGACAAGCAGTACACCTCCATCGCCGAAGTTTTGCGCGACGCGGATACCGCGATGTACTACGCCAAGAGCGAAGGCCGCAACCGCAGCGCCTATTTCGTCGAAAGCATGCACGAAGAAGCGCTCCGGCGCCTCTCGCTGCGCATGCACTTGCGATCGGCGATCGAAGAAAAGCAGTTCGTCGTGCTCTACCAGCCCATCGTCGAACTGGCGACCGGCGCGATCTCCGGTTTCGAAGCGCTCTTGCGCTGGAACCACCCCGAGCAAGGGTATCTGACGCCCGCGTCGTTCTTGCCGCTCGCCGAAGAGATGGGGCTCATGGTCCCGGTTGGGCGCTTCGTGCTGTCGAGCGCGTGCAATCAGCTGCGCCACTGGCGCGCGCTGACCGGCGATCACGATCTGAAGATCAACGTCAACCTGTCGGTTCAGGAAGTGCTGCAGCCGGATCTCCCCGAGTTCCTTGCGGCGCTGATCGAGGAGTTCGAGATTCGCCCCGGCCAGCTCTCGCTGGAGATTACTGAAACGTCGATCCTGCAGAGTGAGCTGCGCGCGGCCGGGGTGCTCGCCCAATTAAAGGCCGTCGGCGTCGAGCTGTGCATCGACGACTTCGGAACCGGCTATTCCTCACTGCGCTACATCAAATCGCTGCCGATCGACGCATTCAAGATCGACCAAACCTTCATCTCCGACCTCGACGACGTCAAGAGCCGGCAGATCGTCGAGATGCTCGTCGGCCTGGGCCAGGCCTGCAATTTACGCGTGACCGCCGAGGGTGTGGAGACGCCGATGCAGGCGCAGCGCCTTCTGGCGCTGGGCTGTACATACGGCCAGGGCCTCTATTTCCACGCCGCGATGCCCGCGCAGATGGTGGCCCCCCTTCTGGCCCTGGCCTCCTGATTCAAGCAGCCGGACCCTGGGTAGAAGGGCCGCGATGGTCCTTCAAACTGCGGCCGCGACCTTGCGTCTCGGCGACCCGTCCACTACCACCGAACGCGGCACGATCGAATTCGACCAAGTGACGTATTCGCAGCGTTGGAATTGGCCCTGCGGATGTGCGGGCGAGATCATCGCGGGCTCGCTGATCGACGTGCGCTCCTGCGCACTGCACGCTAAACCAGCGCGATAGCGCGCGCCGCGATGCGCGCGGCCAACCCGGCGCACCGTCGGCCTTCCCTCATCAGAAACGGTAAATCGCGCCAAGCGCGGGCGTGCAGCAACACGCTTGCAGGGCGCTGCCATGCCGGATCGATCTCCCGTTGCGGCGTGTCGAGCACCACGCGCACGCATGCGATTCGCGGCGCTTGCAACAAACCGGTCTCCATGTCGGCCCCCGCATAGCCGAGCTCCGCGTAGCGGCTCCGCGCACGGCCGTGAATCAGCACGCAGCTCGTAATCATGGGTGCTTCGATGGCCCGCTTTCGGCAGTCTTGGGTGCTGCGGATCAATGCCTGCGTCATCTCCGGATCGCAGACCAATTCGCTTCCATCAGGGCGGCGCACGCTGCGCGGAACCAGGACCGAGCCCGTCGGCACGTCCGGGCGCAGGCCGCCTGCAAGCCCGCAACTGATGACCGCCGTCTCAAACGTGTTGCGCTTTGCGCAGGCGATGCCGACTTTGAACACCAGCGTCCCAGGGGCAGCCCAACGTGCGGCCGATGCTTCGACGCCGGTCGCAGCCACGATCGCGACCTTCACAGGTACCCGTTCTCACGGTACCACGCGACGGCGCGCTCGAGCGCACCGCGTATGGGCGACGGCGCGATGCCAAGCTCGCGCTGCGCCTTCGAGCCGTCGACGAACATCAGCTCGCGCGACATCCTCACCCCTTCAATTGGCACAGCGGGCTGCGCTCCGGTCATCCTGCAGCGCAACTCGTCGCCGTAGGCGATCGCGTTCAACAGCGGGCTGGGAACCCGCATTCCCGGCATCGGTTTGCCCGTCACCCGCGCGAGCAGCTCCCACAGATCGTCGAGCATCAGGTTTTCGCCCGCAATGATGTAGCGCTCGCCGGCGGTCCCGCGTTCGAGAGCGGCAACGTGTGCACGCGCGACGTCTTCTACCGCGACGAGGTTCATGCCGCCCGGCGGCGGTTTGGCTACCATCCTGCCGCGCGCAAAGTCGAGGATCATTCGCCCGGTCGGCGTCGGCTTCCAATCACCCGGTCCAACCGGTGCGGTCGGCAAGAGCGCGATCGCGGGCACTCGCGATGCAAAGGCAGCGCGTTCCTGATCGAGTTTGGAATGATGGTAGCCTCGAGAGGAGCCGTCGGATGCCCAGTCACGCTCGTCCCGCAAGCGCCCGTCCGTCATCGGTCCCAGCGTTGCCGAGCTCGACGTCACGACGGCACGTTCCACACCGGCTAAGTGCGCCGCTTCGAGCAGCCCCGCAGTTCCAACGACGTTCACGGCGTGCATGTGCGCACGTTCGCGGGGGGCAAACGAGTATAACGCGGCGCAGTGCACGACGTACCGGCAACCCTCCAGCGCTCGCGCAAAACTTCCGGGCTCGCGTAAATCGCCTGTCACTTGGCGGACGCGCGGATCCATCGACGCACTCGGCCGCCGCATGAGCGCCCGCACCGCGTACCCGGCATCGAGCAACGCTTTCAGCACGTGACCGCCGACGAATCCGGCTGCCCCGGTGAGAAAACACGACACGCCGGTGCGCGGGTCTTGCATCATACTACGCCGGTACGAGTGGCTTCATGGCCGCGCCTGCCGAACGATTCTCGGCGCGCCCCTTCTTTACAGGCCATAAAGCGGAAACGTCGAAGGTATAGGTACTTTGAAAGAGACCGTCGACGCAATTACCGTGGCAGCCAGAGAAGGCCACACCGAACATTCCGCACCGATTTACGGGGGGTACGCCAACGCTCGAGGGATGATTTCCCTCTTTACCGAGAGTTCGGCGTATCGCGTGAATTTTAAGTACCGCACGATCCAACCCAAGCCGCTTCTTAATGCCGGCGCGCAGATGCGGTACGATGCCGCTCAACCCGGGGACGTGTTCGAGTATTGCGGCGTCAGCTTTCGTCGACTCTCCAACGCGGAAATTATTGCAATTTGCTCGTCCGGCGCATTCCGCATGGGGCTCCGGACGGCGTAACCTGTCCGGGCAGCCCGAACGTAACGCGTTCGCGACCGCATAATCTGAAGAGCTCGGCTGTTCGCCGGGCTCTTTGCATGAGAGAACTAGCGGTAAAACACCGTGCCGTGGGCGATCAGCGGACCGTTCCAACCGTCGGGCCACGTGCGATTCAGATCGATCGAACGCGAGTCGAGCGTCATCGCTCCCGTGCGAAGGTCGATCGACGCGAAGGAAATGCGATGCAGAAGCGAGCCAAACCCATTGATGACGATGTTGCCCGTGCCGGGCTCGATGGCGAGCCAATGCGGCTTCGCGGTTGGACCAAGGTAGAGGCGCGATACTTCGATTGGGTGCTTGGGGTCGCGAACGTCGAGGGCGATCAGCGCGTGTGCCGACTGTTGCGCCTCAATCCAGTAATGCCCCGCGAGAACGGGAACGCCCGAGCAAACACGCCCGCCGAAATCATAAACGTAGCTCGCATTGGGGTTTGCACCGTCGATCCCGGTCAACGCAAAGAGGCCGCACGACGCCGTTTTGACGAGCACGGTCTTCCCGTCGTCGAGCAGCAACGCGTCGTCGGAAGACGTGGCGCCGCTGGTCGTGAACGGCGGTTTCGAAAGCTGGATCGTCTTGAGCAACGTCAGGTCGGAGAGACGCCAGATCTGCACGACGCTGGTTGGTGCTTTGATTTCGAGCGGCGGCATGGGCGCGCTCGTGGTAACGGCGCGATCGAGCGATTCGATCGCGAGCACGCTGTAGGGGCGGACGTTTTCGTCGATGCCCGGCGCCGCAGCGCTCGCCGCTAGAAGTACTTTTCCGTGAGCGTCGAGTTCCACCAGCGCACCGGGCTCGTCCGAGCTTCCTTTGATTTGATAGGTTGCGAGCACGTTGCCGTTCGATAGCGCCGCAAAACTGTGCGCATGGGTGTATCCGGCGGCGTCACTGAACGATTCGGCTAGGAGCGGGTGATGGACGTCCATGACATCGAAGATTTGACTCCGATCCGCCATGAAGTCGCTCGCAAACAGACGGTGGTTTGCGGGCATGGCGACATTCGTATGATGCGCCGTCTCTCCACGGATCGCGGTAGGCGCGTATCCTACCAGCTTGCCGAAATCCGAGCCGTCGCTGACGTCGAAGACCGCAAGTACGTCGCGGCCCTCTCCATGCCCCGGAATCTCTTGCGACTCCATCGCCCAGGACACGAGGTAACGCGGAGGCGCGCTCGAGGCGGCTACCAATAGCAAAGCCAGTATACTCAAGAACGCACGCATAACCACACGTTCCCGGCGGCAATCGAAGCCCCCTAGGCCGCCTTTAGCGCGTCAATGCGCGAGAGCCGCGCGGATGCTCTCCTTGATCGAACCGGTGGTTTTTGAGACTGCCGTCGGCTCGTAGCCGCAGTGCGCCATGCAATTCGCGCACTTTTCGTGCTTGCCGCGTCCGTACTTGGACCAATCGGTCTCTTCGATGAGCTCTTTGTAGGTCTTGGCGTACGGCTCGTCCGACATCAGATAGCAGGGCCGCTGCCAGCCGAAAATCGAGTACGACGGAATGCCCCACGGCGTGCACTCCATGTCGAGCTTGCCTTCCAGGAAATCCAGGAAGACCGGGCTGTGGTTGAGCCGCCACTTCTTGCGCTTGCCGCCCGCGAAGGCTTCGCGGAAGATCGCGCGGGTGCGCTCGACGCCCAAAAAGTGCTCTTGGTCCGGCGCCTTTTCGTACGCGTACCCGGGTGAGATCTGCATGGAGTCGACTTGCAGATCGTCGTTAAGATAATCCAGCACCGCGCGAATCGTCTGCGCGTCGTCGGGATCGAAGAACGTCGTGTTCGTCGAGACGCGGAATCCTTTGGCCTTTGCGACCTTGATCGCTGCTACAGCTTTGTCGAACGTCCCCTCGCGGCAGACGACTTGGTCGTGGCGCTCGCGCAGCCCGTCCAAATGGATCATCCACGTAAAGAGCGGATGCGGTTTGAACTTGTCGATCTTCTTTTCGAGCAGCAGCGCGTTGGTGCAGACGATCACCACTTTCTTGCGCGCAATGAGCTCGTCCACCAGACGCGGCAGGTCTTCATACACGAGCGGCTCGCCGCCGGCGATGGAGATGACGGGAGCGCCGCACTCCTCGGCCGCGGCGATGCAATCTTCGACCGAGAGGCGCTTTTTTAGAACGTCCATCGGATACTGAATCTTGCCGCAGCCCGCGCATGCCAGATTGCATTGGTAGAGCGGTTCCAGCTCCATGACGAGCGCGTACTTGTCCTGGCCCTTCAGCTTGCGGCCGAAGATGTATTTGGCGATTTCGAATTTTTGTGCCAGCGGAGTTCCCATTATGCCAATACCTGTTGTGCGGATGTGGGTGCTACCTGCATATCGCTTGCTCGCGCGCCCGCGTCCATCGCCAGCGCCATCAACGGAAAGAGATGCCGGTACATGTG
>DASRDE010000149.1:0-3095 GCA_035652755.1 Vulcanimicrobiaceae bacterium
GGGGGTCGACCAGCCGTTTGCGTGGTTCGGCAACGAGCCGACGCTCGCGTCGCCGTGGACATATCTGTACGCCGGCGCGCCGTACCGGGCGCAGCGCATAAACCGCGACGTCATGCTGCAGCTCTACGCGCCCACGCCCGACGGATTACCGGGCAACGACGATCTCGGAACGATGAGCGCCTGGTGGGCCTGGAACTCGATGGGAGTCTATCCGATCGATCCCGGCGTGCCCGTGCTGTTGCTCGGCGCGCCGCTGTTCACGCACGTGCGCATCGATTCACCGTCCGGCAGAACGATCGCGATCGACGCACCGCAAGCGTCCGAAGGCAATGCCTACGTTCAGTCCCTTCGCGTCGACGGCACACCGTCGAATCGGGCGTGGACCGAGCTTCCGCAGCGTGGACTGCTGCACTTGGACTTCGCCCTTTCGGCGACGCCCAACGCGCGCTTTGGCAGCTCGCCGGGCGACGCGCCGCCCAACTATGCCGTCGGTATGGTGCATTTTCCGCCGTCCACACTTGCCGAGATCGCGCTGCCGTCGCCGGCAATCGTCGCGGCTCCGGGCCAATCCGCGTCGCTGGAATTTGCGGCGCGCGTCGTTGGCGGAGGTGCGGTTTCGCTGTCGTGGTCGGCGTCGTCGCCGGCGGGCGTGAGCGTCGTTCCGGCAGGCGGAAACGTCGTCGCGCCGGCTCAGGGCGACAACCGCGTGCGCGCGCAAGTCTCAACGGATGCCGCGCTTCAGCCCGGACTCTACGACGTGCGCATCGGCGCTACGGCACCCAACGGTGCCATCGTTCGTCACGTCACGGCGGTCGTGCGCGCGCAGCGGGGATCGGAACCGCTTCCGTTACTCTACGGTGCCAACTTCAGCGACGATACGCTCACGCCGATCGATCCGCGCACCCTCGCGTACGGGAATCCGATCGCCGTGGGGAGCCGCCCGGGCGACGTCGCGGTCTCGCACGACGGCACGCGGGTGTACACCGCCAACCAAGGCGACGACACCGTCAGCGTCGTTTCCGCCAACGAAGAAAAGACGATTACCGCAGTCAAAGTCGGAAGAGTTCCGGCCGGCATTCGCATGACGGCGGACGGTGCGACGCTCTGGGTCAGCAACTACGGCGACGGCACGCTGCAAGCGATCGACGTGCACGACCTGTTGACCCGTCCGGCGATTCCAATCGGAAAGAATCCGGAGGAGATCGCGATTTCGCCCGACGGCCGCCGCGTATACGCCGCGCTGCAAGGCGAGAACGCACTGGCAGTCTTCGACACGCGAACGCAGCGCGTCGTCGCGAAGGTCGGCGTGGGGCGTCATCCGCTCGGCGTCGTGCTTTCGGCCGACGGCGCGACGGCATACGTGAGCAGCGACGGCTCGGATGACGTCACTGCAGTGGACACGCAATCGCTGCGGAGCACGGCTTCGGTTTCCGTCGGCAAGACGCCGCAAAGCATGGCGATTTCGCCGGACGGACGATGGCTGTACGTGGCCGATTCGGGTTCCAACCAGGTGACGCCGATTGAGTTGCCGGCGTTCCATGCGCGCGCTCCCATCGCGGTCGGCAACGCGCCGTTCGCGGTTGAATTCGACGCGGCGGGGCGGCGCGCGTTCGTCGCGGACTCGGGTGACAACGACTGCGCGGTGATCGACGTCTCGCGCGGCCGCATGACCGGACGCATCCCCACTGGGAGTTTCCCGATTGCTCTCGCGCGCTGACTTCTTGGCCAGCTCCGCCGCGGCGTTGACGCTGCCCGTGCTTGCGTCCGCCCGAGGGCGCCGACGCCGCGTGCGCTTCGGCGTGAACTACGTGCCGAGCAAGAATTGGTGGTACAGCTGGAGTGATTGGGACGCCGCTTCCATCGCACGGGATCTCGACGACATCGCCGCGCTGCGCGCCGATCACATCCGCATTCAGCTCCTCTGGCCGTATTTTCAACCCAACGAGCATTTCGTCAGCGCGGCGCAGATAGCGCGGCTGGGGTGGCTCCTGGATGCCTCGCACGAGCGCGATCTCGACGTCGAGGTCACGGTGCTCGACGGACAGCTGAGCGGCTTTCTCTTTACGCCGGCGTTTCTCATCGACAATCAAAACGGCCGCATTCGCAACTTCATTACCGATCCGCACCTGCTCGCCGTGCAGAAGGATCTCTTCACGCATCTGGCCGCCGCTATAGGCAGTCATCCGGCGTTTCTCGGTTTCGACATCGCCAACGAGATCTATTGGTTCACGCAGCCGCTCGGAGTGCAGTATTCGCCGGCGCAGGGCGATGCATGGATGAACGCGCTTCTGCAGCACTGCCGCAAGGCCGCACCCGGCCGCCTGCACGTCAACGGCGTCGACAAGTGGCCTTACGAATCATCCGCTGCGCAAGGCTTCACGCGCCAGGCTTTAGCTCATGCCGGAGGAGCGAGCTGCATCCACCCGTGGGCCGGGTTCGGGCCGGTCTTTCAAAAGGACGGACCGCTGAGCGTGCAGGCAACGCACTATGCCGAGTTCTTCCTGCAGTACATGCAGGCGTTTTCGCCGGAAGGCAATCGGCTGTTATGGATCGAGGAGGACGGCTGTTCGAAGCAATGGGTACCGCAAGCGCTCATACCGCGCTGGGCCGCCGCGTCGATCGGGAACGCCGCGAGCTGCGCCAACCTGTTCGGAATCACGTGGTGGTGTTCGCACGACGTCAATCCGAGCCTGAGGGGCTTTAACAAGCTCGAATACGATCTCGGGCTGTACACGAACGATCGCGTGCTCAAGCCGCTCGGCCGCGCGTTTCGCGAGATCGTTGCCGAGTTCGACGATTCGCCGCCGCACGCCGTACCGCGGCCCCACGCGCTGGTCATCGAAGACACGGAAGGCGGCGACCAAGCGATGCCGCGCTTCATGCGCGCGCTTGGGCAGGGAGTGCGGCCGCAGATCGTGCTGCGATCGCGAAGCGGCGATGCTGCCTATCTCAAACGGCGCGGCATTCAAACACTGCTGCGCTAGCGGTAGCGAGGCGCTTAGCTTCGCAACAGCCCGTAGTGGACCAAGTCCTCGAAGCGAGCCAGGCGGAGCGCGTATTAGGCTGCGCTCAACGTTGTGACGAAGCATGATATC
>DASRDE010000150.1:0-3280 GCA_035652755.1 Vulcanimicrobiaceae bacterium
CGGTCCGAGCACCCAACTGACATTGAGAATCCAGTAGTACACGACCGGATTCGCAACGAAGTACGACTGCACGGTCGCAATTCCGAAGAGGTAGAGAATCGCGATCGAACCCGTTGCCCATGCGATGCGCGGCCGCTCCAAGCCGCTAGAGGCTCGTATTGCCAGCAGTGCACAGAGCAGCGCGAGGACCGACGGCCCGCCGACCGTCGCAAACTGCAGCACCGGCCTTGCTGCGAACCAGGCGTGCAGATCGATCGATCCCCACCACAATCCGGCGATGCCGAGCACGCCGCCCGCTCCGGGACCGCCTTGGCCCGCGCCGTTCCAAATCAGTGCAGAGACGAGGGTGACCGCGAACGTAAATGCGGTCAAAGCTTGCCGAACCCGCGAAACGGGCCGCCCGAATAGCAGGGCGTACATCGCAAAGAGCACGACGCCAAGGCTGAACAACAACTGCGCCAGCACGTTGACGACCGCGTCAAATGCGGCCCACGGCGTCAGCCACCCGTTGATCGGAAACATGTTCTCCCCGAGCATGATCAGCGCGAGGGTCAGCGAGAGCAACAAGACTTCGGTGCTGCCGGGGCGCCGCCAGATGAGCAGCGCGGCGACGAAAAGACCGATCGCCGAACCCAACCAAAAGAACCAGTCGAACAACGCTTGGGACGACGCCCAAAACGGGATTCTCGTGTAGGGCTCGGGCGTGACCGCGAGCATCCGCGTCGCTCCGTTGCGCACGATGGGCAGCCGCAACGGTACGCCGGAGAGCAATTCGTTGCGCAGTCGGTACCGATCGTCGGGCGTCATGCGAAGCAGATCGATTGCGTCTCCCACGCGTATGCCGTTGCGCGCCGCGACGGAGCCGGGCACGATTGACCCGAACGTATCGACGAACCCAGCCGTCGTCGCCGGCCCGAACGGTTCGCCGCCGAAGGCGTCGCCCTCCAGAGCATACGTTGCCCACGCGCTCTCTGCGACGGCCAGGAGGCCGAAGCAGCACAGCACGAGCACGACCCGCTGCCAAACGCGCGTTCCGGCCGGCATCCGCGCATCTTCCCGCGGACGCGGCGGCTTGACCTTTCAGAACGCGGCGCGCGGCTCCAGCGGCGTCAAGCAAACCGTGAGCATCGAAAGGGCGCCGGCGTCGACCCCCGCAATCGGGAAGGAAACCGCGTCCGCGGGATCGCGAGTGCCAAGAACGTACAGCAGCGGCAGGTAGTGATCCGGTTCCGGAATCGCGAGCAAGGCGTCCGGACCCATCAAGGGATAATCGATCAGGGGCGCGACGTCGTCTGCGGCGATTAGGTCGCGCACTTTGGTTTCAAAGCGCTCGGCCCACTGCGCGGGCTGCGCCGCCTGCGCGCGCCATAGGCGCAGATTATGCACGACGTTGCCGCTGCCGATTACCAGAATCCCTTCGTCGCGCAGCGGCGCCAGCGCACGCCCGAGCTCGTAATGAAACTGCGGCGGTTTGGTTGCGTCCAAACTGAGCTGCACGACCGGAACGTCCGCGTCCGGGTAGAGATGCCGCAGCACCGTCCACGTCGCGTGATCCAAACCCCAGCGTTGGTCGAACGCTACGGGCGTGACGCCGGCGAGGAGGTCGTGCACGCGCCGAGCGAGCTGCGGACTTCCCGGCGCGGGATACTGCACGCGATACAGTTCGGGAGGAAAGCTTCCGAAATCGTGGATCGTCCGCGGCTTCTCGGATGCGGTGACGGCGGTACCTTCGGTCTCCCAATGCGCGGAGATTGCGAGGATCGCCGCGGGCCGGGGAAGATCCCGGCCCATTGCGGTCCACGAACGGCTGTACGCGTTGTCCTCCACGGCATTCATCGGGCTGCCGTGTCCGAAGAAGATTGCCGGCATCCGGGTTTGGGCAGAGATCACGCTTCGAGTTTCGCCTGCACGTTCAGTTCGATGCGGACCTCGTCTCCCACGACGACCCCGCCGGCTTCCAGCGCTTGGTTCCACGTCAGGCCGAAGTCTTTGCGGTTGATGCTTCCGTGCGCGCTGTACCCCACACGCTTGCCGCCCCACGGATCGCCGCCCTGGCCTTCGAACTCCGCTTCAAGGACGACTTCGCGGGTGACGCCGTGCAGCGTGAGCTCACCGTAGACGCGGAAAGCTTCCGGTGCACCCTCGACGCGCGTGCTGCGGTAGGTCATCGCCGGGAACCGCTCGGCGTCCAGGAAGTCGGGCGACCGAAGGTGAGCGTCGCGCTGCGCTTCGCGCGTGTCGACGCTCGCGGCGTCGATGGTAACGTCCAACTCCTGGGGCACCGTCGTGCCTTTGGGCAGGACGAAGCCGCCGCTGACGCCGGCAAAGCGCCCGCGGACCCTGGTGATCATCAGATGGCGGACCACGAATTCGACCGTCGTATGGGCCGGGTCGATGGCGTACCGCTCGGCCGTTTCTGCGGCCGGAATGCCGGTTTGCATGGTGCTCAAGTGCTTGCTCCTCGCTCGGGGGACGCCTGGTTGCCAATCGCAGCCAGGCGTGGTAATCTTGTATCGCTTACTTTTACACGCCTGACTACGAAAAACAAGAAGGCACTGTGAACTCACTAGGTCACCTGATGGAAACCACTGCAACGGCCAACTACGACGTCTTCACCGAAAATTGTCCCACCCGCGCGCTGCTCGATCGGATCGCGAACCGGTGGACGACGCTCATCATCGGCATGCTCGCCCAGCGCCAGCCGCGCCGCTTCAACGAGCTGCGGCGCGCGATCGGGGGCATCTCACAGAAGATGCTGACGCAGACGCTGCGCGAGATGGAACGCGACGGCATCGTCCGGCGCGAAATTTTTCCCGAGGTTCCGCCCCGCGTAGAATACGCGCTCACGCCGCTGGGGCACACGCTGCGCGAGCCGCTCAATGCGCTCGCCGATTGGTCCGTTCGTCATATGGACGAAGTGCGCGCGGCGCAGGTGCGCTTCGATGGGGCCCAGGGCACGCGCAACGCGGAGCGAAGCGCCATAACACCGTGAAAAAGAACTTGCTCTTCATTCCCGGGCCCGTAACGGTTCCCGAGGCCGTGCTCGCGGCGATGAGCAAACCGCTCATCGATCATCGCGGACCGCAATTCGCTGCGCTGCTCAAACGCATCGACGAGGGGCTGCGCCCGATTTTCGGAACCTCGCAGGCGGATATCGTTCTGCTGGGTTCTTCCGGAACGGGCGGACTGGAAGCCGCAATCGTGAGCACCTTTTCGCCGGGCGACGTGGTGCTCGCTGCGCCCGTCGGCGTGTTCGGGCGCCGAATGATCGCCATCGCGA
>DASRDE010000151.1:0-6151 GCA_035652755.1 Vulcanimicrobiaceae bacterium
GCCGCCCCGCGCTTTTCGCCCTAGCCGGGCCCGCTGCGGCCGGCGCGCCGCCTCGGCCGATATTCAGATCAGATGCTGCGACCCCTGACGGCCCTGCGGTTCGGCGCCGCCCTGCTCGTATTTCCCTGGCATGCCGCCGCCACGCGCGGTATCGCGATGCACTATTCACTCGGGTACGCGGGCGTCACGTTCTTTTACGTCCTCTCGGGATTCATTCTCGCGCATACGTACGGGGCCGTCGTGGAACGCGGGCTGACCCGGCGTTCGGTCGCGCGGTACCTGGTCGCACGCTTCGCGCGGATTTACCCCGTCCATTTATGCGCGATGCTCCTGACGCTCGGCGTGCTGATCCGGATCGGCGGCGATCATTGGAGCGCCGCGGACGCGCGCCTGCGCGTTGCAGAGGTCGCCTCACAAGTGGTGCTCGTGCAAGCCTGGTTCCCATCGCAAGACGTGCATTTCGGCGTGAACGGGCCGGCTTGGAGCATTTCGGTCGAATGCTTCTTCTACGCGCTCTTTCCGCTGCTGCTCTTTGCCGCGCTGCGCACGTTCCGGGCCGCATCGTGGCGGCTGGTGTTGTGTGCGGCCGCCGCTGCCTGGGCATCGTTTGCACTCTTTCTGCTGACGATACCCGCGGCGTTCGATCAATGGAGTCTCTACGTCTTTCCGCCCGTGCGCCTGATCGATTTTGCTTCCGGCATCCTGCTGGCGCTCGTGTACGCCAAACGCGCGAACGCGAAGTTGCCCATAGACGCGACGGTCTTGGAGGCGGCTGCGCTCGTTGGGATGGCGCTGGCGGCCGGGTGCAGCGTGCTCACGCCGCAATCCCTGCACTTCTCTGCGGTGTTTCTGCCGTTCTGCGGCTTTGCGATCTACGTTTTTGCTCTGGGCGCGGGGCGAATCTCCGGAGTGCTGGCCTCTCCCGTCGCGGTACGCCTGGGCGAAGCCAGCTATGCGTTTTACCTGCTGCACTTGAACGCGATCCACGTCGTGGAACATACGCTGCGGGGACGCAGCAACGGCGCCGCCTTCGGGGTTTCGCTTGCACTCTCGATTCTGCTTGCGCTGGCGGTCTACTCCGGTGTCGAGGCTCCGCTGCGGCGCAGGATCCGGGACGCGTGGGAGCGGCGGGCGGCAGCCAGCCGGCCGGACGCGCCGGCGCGAATACTCCCGGCGGGCGCGGGTACGACTGCGGTATGGCAGAGATATTCGGCAACGGCGGAGACACGGTTCCCGTAAGCGGCTACTACGAGTGCTCGGATTGCGGACATCGGGAACGGTTCGAAAGCGGGCAGCGGTTTCCGGCGGACCATCACGACACAAAGCCGTGGACCCTGTACCAAGCTACTGAGGAGCTTCCAGCCTCTCAAGTTCAGTCATCGAGCTGAGCGCGCGCTCGAGCGCGGGAAATGAACGCTCCGCGATCTCGGCGTGGCCGAAGTCGCATGGGTGGTAGCCGTCCTCGCACATGTAGGCTTGGTCGGGATACAGCGGCGCGTTCGTGTACGTGAAGAGATCGATGAACTCGTCGCCCATCTCGACTGTGAGTTTGCGCATCGACTCGTTGATGATCCGGCATAGACGGGCTGCGGCCGGTTTCAAGAACGGCGGAAGGGCGACGGTACGGGACACGTCGGGCATTCCGGCTGCAACGACCGCCGCCCGCGGCGCAGCGCCGTGGACGCTTTCGAGCAGTTTCCGGAAGCGCCGCGCGATGACGACCGAGTCGCGGGTGTAGCGCAGATCGTTCGCGCCGGCAATAAGGAGCACGAGCGTTGCACGGGATCGGTGCAGCTGCGGTACCTGGTGACGTAAAACGTCCCCCACGGTAGAATGGGGGACGCCGAAGTTCGCGTACGTGCTGCCGGGGCGAATCTCGCGCACCCGGCCGAACAGGAGATGCGCCAGGCCGTTCTCCGGCCGGCTGGCGCCCAGGCCGTAGGCCAAACTGTCGCCCAGGACGGCCATCGATATGGCCGCCGTCAGCGGCAAAGGCTCGCGGAAGGCGCGCATCTCGTTACTCAGCTTCCCACCTTCTTAACGTATCGGATAGGCGCAAGCGTCGCATAAGCGCGGCCGGGAGGGCCTACGCGCGGATAGGTCCGTAAGGTGCTATAGTTGACGGGCGGAGCTGGAAAGGTTGGCCACCATGCGCGTTATTTTTACGCATGCTTTGCGTAGCGCCGCTGCGGGGGTGTTCGTCTTCTCGGTCGCGGCCTGCGGCGGCGCCGGGCAGGTTCCGCAACGCGGGACGCTCTCAAACCTCTCGGACAGAGGAGCGTCGACGCTCACCATCGCACCGGCCGTGCTGCAGACGCCCGCGCTCATTTCGAACAACAGCAGGAGCGGAGAGCTGGAGTACTGGCCGATCTCGTCCAAGGGCGGTAAGTCGCCGCAATCCTTCACCAAGCACCTCGGGGTGCACGGCGGACAGATGGCCGCGAACGGCTCGCTGCTGGCAATTGCAGCAGCGGACATCGTACTGTACGACACGTCGAACGGCCAGGTGCAGCATATGGCCGATCCCAACGGAACGCCGTACGACATCGCGATCGACAAGGCCGGGGCGATCTACTCGCTGCACTTCACGAACAAGCCGCCGGCAACCGTTTCGATGTTCGCGCCGGGATCGCACGCGGTCAGGAAGCTCGTCTGTTCGGCCGTGAATATTGCGGAGGAAATCGCCGTCGACAACGAGAGCGACGTCTTCATCGGCGGATGGGGCACGCACTTCCCGGGCATTTGGGAAATCCCGGCGGGTTCGCAAGGCTCTTGCGAACACCTGGATTTGAAGTATTCGCAAGGCCCTTCCGGGCTAGCCGTGGACCCCAAGACTGACGATCTGATCACGCTCGACAATCCGAGCCAATGCGCCGGCGGCGAAGAGGGCCGCATGATCATCTATCCCAAGCCGTACCAAGAGGAGACCGCGCAGGTTCACGTGCTGGGGGGCAATTGCACCAGCGGTTTGAAGCTGAACGCCGATTCGACGATCGTCTTCTACGGCGACGGGGACGTCTGCGGCTGCAACTTCTTCATCCGGCAAAGCACGTACCCCGACGGCCATCCCATGCACGCCTACTACGGCGGAGTGCCCGGCGGCTGGACGACGATCCCCAACTCCCTGCCGAACTGACGAAGCGATTTCGCGGCGGCCGCGAATGAGCGCACGTGGAGGTTCGCGTGCGTGAAATACCGCTACGGTGAGATGACGTGGCCCGAGATCAAGGAAGCCGCGGCGGCCCGCCGCGTCGCGGTGCTGCCTATTGCGACGATCGAAGATCACGGACTGCATCTTCCGGTCGATACGGACTTGCTGCTGTGCAGCGCCGTCTGTGAGATGGCCGTCTCGCGGGCGGCGGAACGAGCCGTGCTCGTCCCCTCGATCAATCACGGATTCAGCCCGCACCACTTGGATTTTCCGGGTGCGACCGCAATCGGCGCCGAGACGTTCATCCGCTATGGCGTCGACGTCTGCAAGAGCTTAG
This sequence comes from Vulcanimicrobiaceae bacterium, assembly GCA_035652755.1. Classification (GTDB taxonomy): domain Bacteria; phylum Vulcanimicrobiota; class Vulcanimicrobiia; order Vulcanimicrobiales; family Vulcanimicrobiaceae; genus DASRDE01. Next base: position 3,489 of record DASRDE010000151.1, read on the forward strand.
CCCATCACGGATTCGATCGGATCTTGATCGTGAACGGCCACGGGAGCAACGCGCCTTTCGCAGATATTATGGCCCGCTTGACGCTGCTGGAAACCGGAGCGCTCGCGGCCGCCGTCAGCTATTGGGCGGCACCCGGCGTTCGCGAAGCAGCCGAAGACCTGCGCGAATCCGAGCCGGTCGGCGGCATGAACCACGCATGCGAGTTCGAGACGTCCGCATATCTGGCGCTGCGTCCGGACTTGGTCGATATGAGCAGGGCCGTTCGCGAGCTCTCGCACCGTCCTTCGAAGAACTACTGGACGGATCTGGTCGCCGGCGACGGACCGCTCGCGATGATGGAGCATTGGAGCGCGCTGAGCACGACCGGCGTGATGGGCGATCCCACTAAGGCGACTGCCGCGAAGGGTGAGCGCCTTTTGGAAGCCGCCGCGAACGGGATCGTCGAGCTCATCGACGAGCTTCGCGCCCGCGTGTGCGCACCCCGGGTGGACCACCACTGAAGGTTCGAATCGCGCTGGCCGCGGCGGCCGCGCTGCTCGCGCTCACCTTACCGTGCTGTTCGCGCTCCTCTACCGGCTACACGGGCTCGAACGCATGGACATTACACGGGGTCCTGCGCATCGCCGGCAGACAGCAGCCGGACAACTTGAATCTGCTGCTCGGAACGCAGACGGTCGACACGGACCTCTCGATGTTCTGGGCCGGTTATCTGTTCGATTGGAGCGATGCCAACGAGCTGGTTCCCGATCTCGCCGTGCGGGTCCCCACGCTGGCGAACGGCGACATCTCGCGCGACGGGCTCCGGGTGACGTATCACCTGCGCCGGGGCGTCAAGTGGCAAGACGGCGCACCGTTTACCGCGGACGACGTCGTCTACACGTGGCAGCAGATCATGAATCCGCGCAACCTGACCGTCACCCGCCTCGGCTACGACGTGATCGCGTCGATCGCAAAGAGCGATCCGTACACCATCGACGTACGCCTCAAGCATCCGTACGCGCCGTTCGTCAACTCGTTTCTGACGATGGCCAACCATCCGTACTTGGTGCTCCCGAAGCATTTGCTGGCGAAGTACTCGGACCTGAATCATGCCGAGTTCAACTCGCTTCCGGTGGGAACCGGGCCTTTCCGCGTGGAGCGCTACGAACGCGGATCGCAGATCGCGTTCGTCGCAAACCCGCTGTATTGGCGCGGACCGCCGAAGTTGCGTCGGGTGGAGTTTCGCATCGTCGAAAACGACGCGACGATTCTTACCCTGCTGCAGTCGCATGCAATCGACGTCTATTATCGCGCGCCCGAGAGCGCGATCGGGAACCTTCGCGGTATTCCCGGAACGCGTGTAGTCATCTCGCCCTTCACGCGTTTTGCCGATCTGGGCCTGAACGCGGCCAATCCCGCGCTGGCCGACGTGCGCGTGCGGCGTGCGCTGGCCTTCGCGACCGATCGGGCCGCGCTCATTCAAAAAGTCACGCACGGCATCGCGATGCCGGCGATCGGCGATCAGCCGCCCTTTTCGTGGGCGTTCGAGCCGAACGTCGCGCGCTACCCGTTCGATCCCGCGCGCGCCGCGGCGCTTTTGGACGCAGCCGGATGGCGGATGGGGCCCGACGGCATTCGGCAAAAAGACGGGCGGCGTCTGACGCTGGAGCTCGTGAGTTTCACCGGGTCTTCTACAGCGGAGTCGGCCGAGGTCGCGATACAGGCGCAGTGGCGCCGTTCGGGCATGGACGTCGCGATTAAGAACTTCTCGTCCGCACAGCTCTATGCCACGCTGGGTGCGGGCGGCATCGAGCAGTCCGGTAAGTTCGACGTGATCTTCGAGAATTGGGCCAACGGCGTCGATCCGGACGACTCGCTGCTGTTCCGATGCGACATGGCACCGCCCAATGGCTGGAACGTGTACCACTTCTGCAACGGCCGCTACGATGCAGCCTCACGCGAAGAGCTCGCCAGCAGCGACCCGGCCGTCCGGCGGCGCGCGTTCAGCACGCAGCAGCGCATCGTGGCCGATCAGCTGCCCATCGTCGTCCTCTGGTACCAGCAGCAGCTCGACGTGGTCAATTCGGACCTTCGGGGCTATCGGCCGGCTCACGCGGTGACCCCATTTTGGAACACCTGGGCCTGGTCGATCTAAGCGCGAAATTCGCCGAATTCGCCCATATTTTATGGTTTTTTGAGAGCCATCGCGCCGCAAGGCGGATACAATAGGCTGGGTTGAAATCGCTTCTATTTTCCCGGCTGCTGCTCTGCATCGCAGCGAGCACGTTTTTCGTTACGGCACCGGCGGCCAAAGCCATGGCGGTAGCCGAGTCGGATGGTTTTGCCGCGGTGCGCGCGCCGCACGCGTTGAACGCCGATCCCTCGCTCGACGATGCGGCGTGGCAGCGCGGAAGGGTCGCCAAAACCGATCAGTTCGTGGACGTCACGACCCGGCGCCCCGCGGGCGACGTTACGAACGCGTACATTCTCTACGACGATACCGCGCTATACGTTGCCTTCGTGTGCTCGCAGAAAGAACCGATCGTCGCCAATCAAGCCGCCAACGACGTGGGGTTCGGCCTCGACGACTTCGTCGGCATCGGCGTGGATACGAGCGGAAACGGTTCGCAGTCGTACTACTTCGAGACGACGCCGCGCGGCGTACGCTATCAGCAGGCCAGCGA